>JBBCAV010000187.1:0-34779 GCA_051382305.1 Bdellovibrionota bacterium FG-2 | reverse complement strand
CCCATAACTCAGCATGCGGCCGTGACTTTTGCCAATTGGGGTGAATCCACTGTGGATTCGGTGATGGCCGCACGGGGAGCATTTGATGAATTTTCAGGCGCAAAACCTGAGATCTGGGCTTCTGGCGGAATTCGCTCCGGATTGGATGCCGCGAAACTGCTGGGCCTTGGTGCGAACCGAGTGGGTTATGCTCAGCCGGCTCTCGAAGCGGCACTTGCAGGTCGCGAGTCTTTGTGCCAGTGGATGGAGATTCAAGAATTTGAACTTAGGGTCGCACTTTTGTGTACCGGGTCTACCTCGGTATCAGAGTTAAGGGCAGGTTATGGAACAAAAACGAGACTTAACTGAAGGCTTTCACAGACTCACTCGCGAAGAGCGGTTGGAGCGTGTAAAGGAGCTTTGTGAGCTCAGCAACGAAGAAGTCCGCATCCTTTCAGGTGAGCAGGTGCTTTCGTCGGATGTGGCTGAGCATTTGATTGAAAATGTGGTGGGTTATTTTCCGATTCCTTTGGGCGTTGCGACTAATTTTACGATCGACGGGCAAGATTATGTAATTCCCATGGCAGTTGAAGAGTCATCGATTATTGCGGCCGCAAGCGCGACAGCAAAATGGATCAGAAAAGAAGGCTCGATTCGCACCTATTCGAAGGGGAACCTCATCATCGGTCAGGTTCAGCTCCCCAGCGTTCAGAATGTCTCAAGAGCCAGACGGATGTTGCACGAGAATCGCGATCTGCTCATGGATCTCGCCAACGGCTGCTTGCCGAACCTTGTCGCGCGTGGCGGTGGAGTGCGTGACCTTGCGATCCGAGAACTGGATCGTCCGGGCGGTGATGGGACGATGTTAGTCTTGCACATCTTGTGCGATCCTTGCGATGCAATGGGGGCTAATTTAATCAATCAAGTTTGCGAAGTGCTTAAGCCTCGGATTGAAGTTATCAGCCAAGAAAAGGTTGGCCTCTGTATTTTGTCAAACCTCGTAGACACCAAACTTGCGGTTGCTGAAGTGGTGATTCGCAATGTCGATCAACGAATTGGCCGCGGAATCGAAGAAGCCACGCTTTTTGCGCAAGCCGATCCTTATCGAGCTGCGACCCACAATAAGGGAGTTCTCAACGGAATTGACCCCATCATTATTGCTACCGGAAACGACTGGCGCGCGGTCGAAGCGGGCGTACACGCCTATGCGGCACGTTCGGGTAAATACCAGCCCGTGACGGATTGGAAAATGGAAGGCCCTGATCTCGTGGGGCGCATTGAAGTTCCTATGGCGGTCGGAATCGCGGGCGGAATGACTCGTTTACATCCCACCGCACGCGTCGCTCTTAAAATGTTGCGAGTCGAGCGCGCCGAGGAGCTTGCGCGAATTTGTGTCGCAGTGGGCTTGGTGCAAAACTTGGGCGCGCTTAAGGCGCTGACGACGGTCGGGATTGTGCGCGGGCATATGCAGCTTCATGCCGCAAATCTTGCGATTGCGGCCGGAGCGGACGTCCACGAAATCGCGCAAGTGCGGGATCGTTTGGCTGAAGTGTTGCGGGTCAACAAACATATCAACTTATCGCACGCCAAAGAGATCTTGAATTCGATGCGTGCTAATCGAAAAGGTGCGGCGGTTTTTTAGCCCATGAGTTTTCGAGCAAGTTGCCCTTCAAAGATTTTCCTACTGGGTGAGTATGCTGTTTTAGCTGGAGGACCCGCATTGCTTGCAAGCATGGCACCTCGGTTCGAACTGGAGGGCGGCCTGTCGTCCGGCGGCGTATCTTTTGGCGAGCTTTTTTCGCCCCTCTCTCCTGCGGGACTTTTGCTTGAACGTACGGGCAAATCGCCGCAAGGGTTATGGAAATTTATCGATCGACTGGAGGGGCGCGGCGGACTGGGTGCGAGTTCTGCGCAATTTATTTTGACTCTGCAGGCGCTGTCGAGTTCGGAACTAGATTGGAAATCCGTTTGGAGAAGTTTCGTGGATCTGACCTCGCAAGGCGAGGTGGGGATCGCTCCCAGTGGTGCGGACGTGGTGTCGCAAGTCCAAGGCGGCGTCGTTCATTTTGATCCGGCAAGGGAGAATGTGCGCGCATTGAAGTTCGATTTTGCCGCGCAAGTCTTAGTTTTTTCAACGACCCTGCAAGCGGGTCGAAAAGTGGCCACCCATGAACATTTGGCGCAACTGGGTAAGAGAGGTTTTCCAGAGGCGTCTTGGGCGCACGAACTGGTCTTGGGCCTTTCGGAAACCGTGGCGTTGGGTGTGAAGGCGCTCGAGGCGAATAATGTCGCTGAACTCGGGCGCGCGTTTGATCATGCCTCTTCGCTTCTCGCGGCTGCAAAGCTTGAATGTGAAGAAACTTCTGGGGATCGCGAGGCATTCAAAGCGATTAAGGGGGTGCTTGGAATTAAAGGCTCAGGCGCGCTTCAGTCTGACGCACTCTTGGTGGCCTTCGATGGCGATGAAAAAGTTCGCGCGCAAATTCTGGGCCTGGCGCGCGCGCGTGGTCTTTCGTGGCTTCCCGGTGTTTTGGGTGATGAGGGGGGGCTGAAATGTCGGTTCTAGTTCAGGCCTGTGCCCCTTCAAATATTGCGCTCGTGAAATATATGGGAAAGCGGGAGGGAAATATTCCTGAAAACCCCAGTCTTTCGCTTACGTTGGATGCTCTTCATACGGTGGTCGGGGTAAAACGAGGCGTGGCAATTGCGGGACGGACCCTTCAATGCGCGGGCTTGGATTCGGTTGCGTTAGAGCGTGCGGTGAGGCATTTTGAGCGAGTTCATGAATCCGTATCTGAGCATTGGCCCAGCTTTGGTTTGGAAGCCGTGACTTCCGGCCAGTTCCTAATGGAGTCTCATAATACTTTTCCCGCGAGTTCTGGGATTGCCTCCAGTGCTTCGAGTTTTGCTGCGATGACTTTGGCTTTTTTGGCTGTGCTTACGCGTGATCCTGGGTCGTTTAAAACTCAGTGGAATGCTTCTATAGGCGCCCCCGATAGCGCGAATCGGGAGCTTCGTCGGCTTGCGGCGCGGCTCGCCCGCCAGGGTTCTGGGAGTGCGAGCCGCTCATTTGATGGCCCGTGGGTTTTCTGGGAAGGTGAAGACGCCCAACCTCTTAAGAGTCACTTGGAGGAGGTTGCTCATTTTGTTATTTTAGTTTCAAGGGCGAAAAAAGCAGTTTCTTCGTCAGAGGCGCATAGCCGTGTGAAGTCTTCGCCACTTTGGTTGGGGCGGTCGGAACGCGCGTCGAAACGTGCCAGCGATATTCGTGCGGCGTTGCTTTCGGGGCAGTGGAACACGATTGCAATAGAGGTGTGGCGCGAGATGTGGGAAATGCACAGCTTGTTTCATACTTCCGTTGAGCCCTTTAGTTTCTGGGAGCCAGGGAGCCTTGAAGTGCTCAAGGAATTTATGCCCCTCTTTGCGCAGGGAGCAGGCGGCGAGCGCGAGCGCCGGGAAAACGCGAGGCTTCCGATGGTCACGATGGACGCCGGACCGAATGTGCACGTCATCGTGCCACGGGTTGAAAAATCTATGTGGCAAGAAAAGCTTCGCTGCACTTTTCCTAAATATGAAATCTCAAAAGATGGGCAGGGCCAGGGAGCTTGCTTGCTCGAGGTGTCGAGTGTCCCGGAGGGGCGATGAGGCTGCCTGCGTTTGAGTGTCGCGTGCCCGGCAAGTTTGTGCTCGCAGGCGAACACAGTGTCCTACGTGGCGGGGCTGCGGTGGTTTTGCCCCATCCTGAGGCGGCGTTGAGTTTGAAGTTTTTCCCCTCCGACTTCGGTGAGTTGAAGATCGATTCGCAAGGTGGTTCTGAGGGCGTCCATGCGCTAGTTGATAAAGCGCGCGAGTTGGCGCGCGGCTTGGGCGTTGAGATTGATGCTCCTGTGGGTGAGCTTAAGATTGAGAGTTCCATTCCGGTGGGGTCAGGTTTTGGATCATCGGCTGCGCTTTGTGTTTCGGTCACGAAGTGGTTTTCGCAGGCGCTGGCGCTGGCGCTGGATCCGTTGCAGGCTTTTTCGTTTGCCCGCTGCCTTGAAAATCAGTTTCATGGCACCAGCAGTGGGATGGATGTGGCGGCGGTCATGGCGGAGTCCTCGGTGTTTTTTCGGCGCGGCGAGTGGGAGCCTATCCCTGTTTCCGAAATGCCTCGTTTTACTTTCCACGACACGGGCGTGCGAGCGAAGACTTCAGAATGTGTTAGTCGGGTCTTTGAGTTTGTGCGCACTTACCCAGAAGAGGCTTGGATTTTGGATGAGCGCATGTCCGAGGCGTCGCGCAGGATCCGCGAGGGTTTGTCTTGTGTCCCTGTGGATTTGGATCAGATCGCCCTAGGAATGCAAACTTCTCAACGGTGTTTTGAAGCGTGGGGGTTGTTGCCGCCGGAGGCTTTGGCGCTTTCCCGGGAGCTTTTGGAAAAAGGCGCGCTTGCGGTGAAGCTCACGGGCTCGGGCGGCGGAGGGTTTTTGGTGGGGTTGTGGGAGAGGGCACCTTAAGAGCAGATAGACTGTACCAAGGCGCTCTTAAGGGCATTTCTATTGAAATTCCGCCGAACCCCAGATATACTAATAACCATCATGGTCGCTCGCAATAAGCTCCTGACATCCCCTCCCTATGCTGTCGAGCAAGCGCTCAAGCGCCTAGGTAAAAACCTTCGTACCGCGAGAATCCGTCGTCGCTTAACCCTAAAGGATGTCGCCGAAAAAACCGGGACCGGAGTTCGCGCCATCGCGGATGCGGAGAGAGGCAAACCCTCTACAAGTATCGCAGTCTATACTGCACTTTTGTGGACCTTTGGACTGATGGGTGCCTTCGAAATTCTGGCTGACCCCAGCCGCGATTTAGAGGGGCAAACCCTTGCACTATCGCGGGAGCACACGCGGGTTCGCGCAGGCGGGGGCCTGGACAATGACTTCTAAGGCGACTGCTGAATGCTTCGTCTACATCACTTTGCCTGGGCAAACGCAACCGGTGACCGCTGGGCGTTTTGAGCATAACTCCACTCGCGATGGCATCGGTCTTGGGCGTTTTGTCTATGGCAAAACATATCTCGAAAATCCTGATGCAGTGGAATTTGATCCTGTTGAACTCCGACTCAGCCCTCGCACTTTTGAGACTACTGGGTTGAAAGGTGTATTTGGCGCGCTTCGCGACGCGGGGCCAGATTATTGGGGGAGACGTATCATCGAGCGTAACTCAGGGAATCCATCGCTCGGCGAAATGGACTATCTCCTGCTCTCGTCTGATGATCGAGCCGGCGCGCTCGGTTTCGGTTTAAACAAAAACCCTCCGGCGCCACGTCGGCAGTTCAATCAAACGCTGGATCTCGAAAAATTGCAGAAGATTGCCGATGGGATCGTGGCTGATGAAGACCTGCCATCCGATATAGCGACCCAGCAGATCGAAGAGTTATTGCTTATTGGCACCTCAATGGGAGGCGCAAGACCGAAGGCGGTTGTGGAGGACAAAAGCGGACTATGGCTCGCAAAGTTTAATCGAACCGATGACAAGTGGAACAATGCTCGTGTAGAGCATGCGATGCTCTTATTGGCTCGCTCTTGCGGAATCGCCACCGCAGAGAGTCGCATCGTTTCAGTGGGTGGACGTGATGTGCTGCTTGTTAAGCGCTTTGATCGAGAAAAAACAAATATGGGATATCTCCGTGCGCGAATGGTTAGTGCCCTGACTCTGCTCGGAGCAGAGGATACTCATCTCACTCGGGAGAAGTGGTCCTATGTTCTCCTGGTCGAGGAGCTTCGCCGCATCAGTGCGCAGCCAGAAAAGGACGCTGCCGAGCTTTTTAAGAGAATGATTTTCAACGCCTTGATCACAAACATCGACGATCGCCCACGCAACCACGCAATCATCGCAAAGAATCGGGACTGGAAACTATCTCCTGCCTACGACCTAACGCCTTCGACTCCCATCAGTCTTGAGCGACGTGATCTTGCTTTGACGGTAGGTGACGCGGGCCGTTTTGCTAATGCCCATAACATCCTGTCGCAGTGTCTGCGTTTTTTACTCGAAAGAGAAGAATCGGAAAAGCTGCTGAAGAAAATGGAAAAACGCGTAAGCTCAACTTGGCATCAGGTTGCCCGCAGTGCCGGGGTCACCGAGAAGGATTGTGCGCGGATTTCGGGCGCTTTTGTTTATCCTGGTTTCAACTCGTCTCGACTTCCACCCTAATCCTTGACCTTCACAATCCGAATCCCTTCAGCTGTTTTTCGATAAATCACGAATCCCCAATTTTCTTTCGGATCTCTTGCAGCGGCAGCATAAGGCGCATCAATATGCCTGAGGCATAGTACGTCTTCTGAGGCCGCAACCCCTGCGATCTTGATGAGACGAATCTGCGCGGTCGAGCAGGCGCTCACGCTCCGATGTCGTCCCGTTTTTTCGAGCCACGCAAAGATTTTCACGCGAGTCTCTTCGGGGAGTTCTGGTGATATCCAAGGGTCGGCACACGAACCTAATTTCTGGGGCTCGGTTATTTTGCCGCAGGCGAGAAAGGTTTCAAGGCCGGTTTTTGGCGGCACCGCTTGCGCGACAGAAGTTATCGCCAGCGCGAGGAGAAATAGATTTTCTAGAACCACTGCTCAGCCCCCGTATCGTTGAGCCATTTATGTTTGAGGACGCTTTTGGTTTTCTTGTAGAGCGAAGCCCCTGATTCACTAAACGGGTTTGGGTCAAATACGGGGCAAGGGTCGGACTCTCCATGACTCTGGGTCGCGTTGACCCGTGCGCGGTGTCCTGCGGCGACACAGGCGGGATGCAAGATTCGTCTTGCGATGATTTCTGGATAATACGAATTGAGTCTCGCGCATGCCTCTTCACTGACAGGGCAACCTTTTCCCAGCGTACGCATCTGGATCAAAGGGATGACTTTTCCTGCGATTTCTGGATCAAAACTTGAGCAGTTGATTCCTTCGTCCCAAGCGTCGGAGGTAAATTTCTCGATTTGAAATGCCTTGGTCAGCGCATAAGTTCCGTCAGCGCGACACTCCATGGCGGCCTGGGGTCCATCAAGGAGCCATTGCCAAAATCTCATTCCGTCGTAGTTCGCGGCGAGATCCCCATAAGATTTGACGCCGTTAAGTGAGAGGCCCCAGCCGCCTTCTTCTTGAAGTACGCTATAATCAAGGGCGGCTTTGAGACCGTCGTTCTTGTGAATTCGATAGAGGTCATAACCGGATTCAAAGAAGTGCCCGATTTTATCAAGGCCGACGTAGTGGCCGCCGATATTCACTTGATCACTGCAGCAAGTGTTGTGCGTTTTGCCTAACAAGACCGAAAAGACCAGTTTGTCCTTTGCCGGCTGGTAAATGTTGTTGGGATCATCGAGTCTCACAGAGCGCAGCAGGCCTAGTTGATCTGCGGCTTTTCGCAAAATGGCTCTTTGCTGTCCTGAATTCGAAGCCCGGAAAGAAGGTTGAGCGCGCAGGGGAGCGAGTGCGGGATGCTGAAGTAGTGCCTTGTAGTACTCGTCGTGAAAATCTGAGAAATTCTTGTCCAGCAGCACCCCTATCGCTCTTCGAAGCTCCGCACGCTCCGGGAGGTCTTGGATGCAGGAAGTTCCTTCTTCTTTGAAGCTTTGGTTGAGTCTAGTGACGGCAGTCTGTAGGAGTCGGGTCGTGACTTGATTGACCAGCAGTGCACTGTTCTGAGGCAGAGGGGTTCTCCGCGTGAAGGCATCGACTTCCGCGCCCTGTAGCTGGGTCAGAGGGAGGAGAAAGAGCAGGAGAACAAGTAGTGATGCAATGGTGAAAGGATTTTGACTCAAGCGCAGTTGCCCCCTTTCCATTCTAGCCTGATCCCAGAGGGAGAAAAAATAAAAAGAGAGTGGCCCCACTTGGATCGTTGCATCATTGCGTCATTGCGAGGTATTCTAGAACCCTGCCGTTATTTGAACGAAGGAGATTTGATTGGCAACACCCAAAGTATACCCGCGTGAAACAGCTCACGTCGTTCTTCAGCGTGTCCTCCAAGATGGCGTCACCCTTGATCAAGCCCTGGAGCTTTTTTTTAGCCAACAGGATTTTTCGCGAACGGATCGCGCGTGGCTGCTGGATGTGTGTGCGGGGGTGTTGCGGTGGCGGGGGCGCCTTGATTTGGCCATTGATTCGATTGCCTTGAAGAAGCGGCCCACTGGTTTTGTGCGGAAAGCGCTCATCATCGCGGCTTATCAATTGATCGCCCAGGAGCGGACTTCACCGGGCGCTGCGGTCTCTGAAACTGTTTCGTGGGTGAGGAAAAAAGAGGGAACTTTTCCCGCAAATTTTACCAATGCTGTTCTTCGGAAACTTTCCGCACATGCAGCAGAGTGGCGGACGCTGTCCGCGCCTCCAGAGGGAGATCCTAAGGCCTATCAGTGGGCGAGTCTCCCGCAATGGTTTTGGGATCGGATCGTTAAAGAGCGTGGATGGGCATGGGCGTGCGCTTTTGCCGTGGCCTCGCTTGAACGCCCCAAGGTTTGGGTGCGGGCGAGAAATCCTCATGAGGTATTTGAGGGCGCGGACCCGGGCGATCTCGAGGGCTCTTTTTTATTGAATGTGGGCGAGAACCCTACCTCGCTTCCCGGTTTTGATGAAGGGCGATGGCTTGTTCAAGATATTTCATCTCAACGCCTGATTGCGGAGCTTACTCTATGTTTACAACAGCGGGGCCTTCATGGGGCGCGCATTTTGGATTTATGTGCGGCACCCGGTGGAAAGTCTGTCGGGATGGCCTGGAATGGGTTCAGTGTCTTTGCAACCGATCGTGCGGATGCCGTTGAGCGAATGGCTTTACTGAAACAAACGGTAGAGCGCTCGGCGCAAAAGGATAGTGGAGCGAGGATTGAAGTGTTTTCGCGCGCGGAAGTTGTGGCCCATGTGAGTAAGCAGGGAAGCGGTTTTGACGTGGTTTGGGTCGATGCGCCTTGTAGTGGGAGTGGGATCGTTCGTCGCCATCCTGATATTCGCTGGCTTAAGAAGGAGTCTGACCTTAAGGGGCTCTCTGATGTTCAACAATCATTATTGAAAGAAGCTTGGGGATTTCTTCGTCCCGGTGGTTTTCTTATGTACTCGGTTTGCTCGGTCCTGGAGCAGGAGGGGGGGGGCGCAGTTTCCAAGGCGCTCCCGAAGGCTGAGATCGTGAAGCAGTGGAAGCTGGATCCGCAGAATGCTCCATTTGGAGACGGGTTTAGTGCAGTATTGTTAAAGAAGGCGAATTGAGAACTGCGGTATCAAGATGGCCCCATTTTGCCCGTCTTTTCGCAGAAAATTCCATAATGCAACCCGTGCTCGTGCGGATTCGAATGCCAAGGGATGCGAAGGATCTTAATTGAATTGATGACTTAGCGCATCTGCGGCCATGCTGGATTCGGCAAAAAGGTTCGGTGCGAAATAGGTAAATATGACCCACTGCTGAGTAACAGCTTTGGAAGCCGTTTTTCGGGGTTGCTTTCATCGATAAAGCTCTGCTTTCGAGGCTTTGTGAGGAATCAATGAGTGCTAGCGGCCCGCTGGCATGAGCGGTGCAAACTAAGGAAGTAGGATCTCTGGTGCTAACTGTGTTGCGGTACGTATTGCTGGGGGGCGCAGGGGTCATCACAATTCTCTGTCGATTAGGCACATCATTTCGAGCCTGCCATTTCCGCTGGTCCCCGCAAGGGGGCCAGCCGGAGTCTTCTTTATTTATTGACTCAGACCGTCCTTTGTAGGGGAATTGCAGCTTCGAATAGCATATTCGGGGGGAATGATTGCAATGAGTCTCAAGAGATTGAAGACCTGTGTCGCCACAGGTGCGTTTCTGTTTTGTTTGCTTTTTCTTGGAAATCTGGCAAATGCCGCGCCCGTTACATTGGGCGTAGATGTTTTGCTTGATGAACAAATCGATCTGATTGCAGGCAAACGAGTCGCGCTCATGACTCATCCGGCGAGTGTTGATGGCAATTTGAAGCCCGTCTTGGATCGCTTGTTTGCGGATAAGCGGTTCAAACTGACGCAGCTGTATTCTCCCGAGCACGGCATTCGGGGCGAACTCTCCAACGGCGAGACCTCGCCGATCAGTACGGAGCCTCGGACTGGGCTTCCGCACGAGGGGCTTTTCGGCGCCCATAGGCAGCCAACACCGAAGTCCTTAACTCGGATGGATGTGATTGTTTTCGATCTTCAAGATATTGGGTCTCGCAGCTACACCTACGTTTCGACTTTGGGTGAAATGCTTCACACCTGTCATGACTCGGGGATTCCGCTCATTGTGACGGATCGTCCGAATCCGGCGGGCGGATTTATTTTCGAAGGCCCCGTGCGGGATGAAAAATATCAGAGCCTCATCAGCTGGGGCCCGCTCTCCATTACTCACGGTATGACCATGGGTGAAGTGGCGCGCTATTATAATGACAAGCTCAATATCGGTTGCAAGCTCACCGTGGTTCCCATGAAGGGATGGGCGCGTTCGATGGTTTGGGAGCAAACGGGGTTGGGATGGATTCCACCTTCCACAGGAATTCCTCATCCGGTGAATGCCCGCTTGTATGCCACAACGGCGCTTGTGGGGGGCGTGACCCTCAACATCAATGAGGGAATCGGAACATCGCTGCCTTTTGAAATCGTGGGCGCAGAATTTGTTTCATCTAAAGCGCTGGCTGAGAATCTTAATGCACGAAAACTGCCCGGCGTGTTTTTTCGCGAATACCTTTATAGCCCGATGGCCGCGGCCTACGAGGACAAGCGATTGGAAGGCGTGCATGTGATGGTGACCGATGATCAGGTTTATCGTCCGATTCACACCGCGATTCATATTTTGGACGCGTTCTTTTCACTGTATGGTTCAAAACTCAAAGTGGGAGATCCCAAGCGTTTTGGACGGGTGTGGGGCAATGACACCGTTTTAGATATGCTTAAAAAAGGCAAGCACGCCGATGAAATCGAAGCCTCGTGGCAGGCCGGGCTTGAGGATTTTGCGGTCGATCGGCAGAAGGCGCTGATTTACTAAAAAGGGGTTAACCCGCATTTAGACATCTATACTTGCAATAAATACGGTCAGCCGATAATATACAATTATGCCTCACGAGCGAAAACGGCAGATTGCAATTGGGTTATCGAATCGAAAAGAACTACTCGTTTGAATGCTACATCACGCGGGACCACGCGAGAGTTCCGATTGTGATCAAAAGCGATCAGGGCACCTTGGGTGTCATCGTTTGTGAATCTGCGCGGCCAACACTTTCGGAGTCTCGTTCGGCCTCAAGTTTCTTGAGAAACCATGGATCGGCAAAGCTTCTGTTTCTTTCGGCGCATTTGGTGGAGCCGATTATCGTGGATGAGAGAAGTATGCTGTGTTCGCTTTATTCAGTGATTTGAGCGGGCCTATTTGATATGCAGCTTCTTGAAAAACGCCTCAGAGTTTGGCTCGCGTCCTAAGAACTCGCGGAGCATATCAAGCGCCTCGACCATATTGCCTTTTTCCAAAACAGCGTGCCGATATTGAAGGCCAACTTTTGGATCTAGGAGATGGTCGCGTTTGAGAATGCCGTGGGGTTCAAAGCGCGAGAACATATCAGCGGCATAAACTTCGGACCAAAGATATCCGTAGTAACCCGCGTCGTAGCCGCCCATAAGATGGGTGAAACCGGCCTGAAAATGCCCGTTTTCAATCGACTCTACACCAATGAGTTCGCGGTAGAGTTTGGTATAGATGGCGGTCGTGTCCACAGGGCCAGTGCTCGTGTGATAAGTCATGTCTAAGAGTCCCAACATGAGCTGGCGAGTATAGTCGTAGCCTTGATTGAACTCTTTGGCTTCAATCATCTTGGCGAGGATTTTTTTCGGAATTTTTTTGCTAGGATCTTTATAGTGTCCTGAAAGTTCCTTCAGAATTTTGGGTGACCAAGCCCAGTTTTCCAACATCTGCGAAGGAGCTTCAACGAAGTCTTGCGTCGTATTTGAGCCCGACAGGCCTGCATAGGGTGCCTTGGTCAGGGTTTGGTGCATGATGTGTCCAAACTCATGGAAGAAAGTATCGACTTCGTCATGCTTGAACATGCTGGGCTTTCCATTCGAGGGTGGCTCAAAGTTTCCCACGAGCGCTGAAATAGGTTTTTGATAGCTGCCATCTTTATTGGCGTGACCTTGAATCAAAGTGAAGGCCGCGAAATGGCCGTATTTTAATGGGCGAGGAAAAAAGTCCGCGTAGAAGTAGGCGATTAAGTTGCCTGCTTTGGCGTCGCGGATTTCATAAAGACTGACGCCTTCGGCCCAAGTCTTTTGATCTTTAGCCGGCTGAAACTTTACCCCGAAAAGTTTGGAGTAAATGTCAAAAACGCCTTGCACGACTTTCGCGGTGGGGAAGTATTCTTTGATGACTTCGCTATCCAAGGTGTAATCTCGTTTTTTCAGCTGATAAGCGAGATAGTTGATGTCCCATGCTTTGACTTCAGTGGCTGTTGGGTCGAGCTCTTGCTTGAATTTCAGAAGTTTTGCCAAATCTTCTTTGCTTCGCTTGGCGAGCTTGTCTTTAAGTCCGTTTAAGAAATTAAGAACGGTGGTGCCGTCTTTAGCCATGCGACCCCAGGTGCGATAATCGGCCCAGGTCTTAAAACCCATAATAGCGGCGATTTTCTCGCGCAAGATGATCGCGTCCTCTAAAAGTCTCACGTTCTTGTCAGCTTGGCGATTGACGTAAGCCAGTGCGATCTTATGGCGGGTCTCACCGATTTTAGCATTCTCACTCATGTGGGAGTAGTCGGGGGTTTTGGTGGTGACGATGAACTTGCCTTCGGGCGTCTTCTTCAAGCGGGCAATGAAGTCGGGAGAAACGCCTTCGAGTTCAGCCGCATCAAACTCAACAACTGAGGTGTCATTATTCATGTTCGACGAAAACTGGCTTTCCAGTACAGAGAGCTGTTGCTTGAGCTCTTTGACTTCAGCAAGTTTGGATTCCGTTAGTTTTAGCCCCGCTTTTTCAAATTCGCGCAGGGTTTCAGAGAGTAGGCGTTGCTCGTTCTTGTTGCGGGGCTTGGCATTTTTTGAATCGGCGATCGCATCGTAGAGGTCTTTGCGTGACATCAGAGAGACGAAAAAAGGTCCAAGCTTCTCTTCGCAAGCTTGTCCTTCGTCGTGAATCTTCTGGTCGGTTGAGACGTAGCCCATAAAGGTGAGGGGCTGAACCAAGTCATTGAGTTCGGAGGTCGCGGTATCAAACGCAAGCAAGGTGTTGTCGATACTTCTCGCCTCGGGCGCGAACTTTGCGATGGCATCAAGTTTTGCAGCAGCGATCCCCATGGCGGCATCACAGAGTTGAGTGACTTCGCCTGGAGCGTAGTCATAGCGAAGGAGGTGGTCAGGGTTCGTAGGTAGCTGGGAGGCGCTAGTGGGAACGCGGCCTTTGCTGTGATTGAGTGTGGCGCAAGCGGTGAGAGCGAGGGCTGTGGCGGTTAGCGTGAAAGTGAGAACGGCGAATGGATTGCGATGCATGTGAGGCTCCTTCTAAAAGTTCCTTATGATAGGGCTGCTTAAGCTAAGCGTCAAGATTATGGGGTGAATTTCTTGGGTAAGTTGGGGCCCATCTGACTAAAACAGTTGCCTGCGGCGCAATAAGCGCAACGATATAGACGGGTTTTACGGAAATCCCTAATATACCACCTCCAAAATTCCGATAGTTAAGTTGGAATGCTTTACCGAATGATCTCCCCATTTGCGCTTTTGGCCTTTTGCTTGATCTGCGCTTTGCCGGCTGTTGCGGGTGATTCTCCGCAGCCGGACGCATCCCATGTGCCCGCAACACGCGAAATACGAGTGAAGTGGAAATGCCCCTTAGTTCCCTCGTATGATAAAGGCGACATCGCAAAAGATAATGTCGTCATCGGTTTGGGCGATAAGGCTTCTGATTTCTCTGAATTTAGAGCTCTCTTAACCCAATTGGAAGATGCGTCTCATCTTTCAAAGGATTATTGGGATTGTCTGGATCGATTTGTAGTCGATCTGAAATATTCAAGTATTCCCACGCCTGACGAAACTCTCGCTCGAGTGCAATCCGAAGTCGCGGCCTATGGCGCAAGAGCGCATAAACGAGGGGCCTTGCCGCTTTTGCCGGTAGAAAAACTATCTGAACATTTTCCCAGTCCCGACGCACTAAAGAAATTTTATGAGAACGAAGATTGGAAGCTTAGCAGTTGTTCCTCCTATAGCGGTAATTTGGATCCCTATTTGCTGAGTGCGCAGTATGTGAAGGACGCGCTGCCGAAAGCCATCAGGTGGTTCCATTCGGATAAGCCAAAAATTCTTGATAAATGCATTCAGAATGTCGCGCGACTTTATGTTGAAGGGCTTTTGAAACTGTGGCCTGACGAAGAGGTGTGCAAAAAATCATTGGACGTCCATATTCAAACTGGCTGTCAGGAACATCGCGAGTTTGTTCAAAATTCTCTTGAGGCTTTAAAACGGATTCCTGAGCTCAAGAAGTTTCTTGCGGTCAAAGACAGTGGCGGCACCATCGCAAAATGTGGGGGAGATGCCGAAAAGACTCGTGAAACATTGGGATCGATTGCCGCCCTGGGACTTGCCTTGAATGAGTCCGCTCATTGCGTGAAACTCAAGGCCGGAGAAAAAACCGAGGTCGGAGGCAAAGGAGCATCTTATGCCCGTTTGTCGGGACTGCGTGGGAAATATGATCTTGACCGCCTTCCTGACAGCCAGGGGCATCCGCAGTTTCGGATTTTGATTCGACCCAAATTTAATGTCACTCCAGCGGCGGCCGACGACACCATTCAGAACTATTATCTTCAAAAGACCCAAGACTGTTTCAATAAGTACAAAGACTATTTTAAGGGCCCTAATGGCGAGGGGCTGGGCTTTCAGTTTGAGTCCCCCGGTGCGCAGGGATCGACGGCGGAGATTTCAATTGAACATGGGCTGGCTCGGGAGAACAGCGCCCAGTGGTCTGCAAATATCGATTGCCCTGTGCAGCTTCATGAGATCATGCATACGCTTGGACTTGTGGATGAGTATCAGGAAACCGCAAGCGGTGTTACAGTAGATGCCGACGGGAATATCAAGAAGGAGGCGAATAACGCTACGCTCCCTGAGTTTGATTGCCGCGCCATTGGCCCTCCTGATTCTCTTATGTCCAATCAATGGTCCGCGCTGGAAGCGCTGGAGCCCCGACGTGAAGCTACTTATTGCGAGTGTATTCCCTCGGTGAGTGGTGGTTTTCCTCCTGGAGGAGGCTTTGGGGCGGGCATGGGAATGCCGATCCCCAGTCCCAGCGCAAAACCCGAAGTCGATGAAAAAGAAAAGGCGAAAATAGAGGCGGAGTTGAAAGAAGAAACGAGGAAATGCCAACTGAAACTCTCGAGCATCGGGCCTGCGGGCAAGTCTTGTCCGGCGGGAACTTATCAAGGGGTTCGCGCCTTGAGTATGAAAGCTTGGTCGAATTCCTCCGATCAGCGCGCGGACTTTGAAAGATATGCGAATTCCGGGGCCGGCTTAATTCGCACACTAGAGGTTCGCTCCCTGCCCGGGCGAAAATCGCTGTTTTATCCGGCGCAGTTTAGAGCTCTGGTTCATCCGGATTGCCCCGCAGATAATGAAACCTATTATCGCTGCGCCAAGGATGCCTACAAAACCTCACGGGGTTCTTATGGTCAGGATCGTTGCACGGCGAATTTGCCTGAGGAATGTCGAAAAGGAGGTGCCGAGTGGCTTCGCTAGTGCGAGGATTGGCGGGGGTGATCTTGGGCTCCTGTTTTTCGGGAAATCTCGTAGCGGAAACTCCGCTCGTCGTTCGGTTGGAGCGGCAAGATAAGTCAAATCGCATTCAAAACGCGTTGATCTATGCGGAAAAAGAACTCACTTTGGTGAGAAATACTAATTTTTGGTGTGGTCCTGAACTCGTGACCACGCTTGGACAGTTTAAGATGTCCTATGGCGAGCTTGAGCGTTCGAATTTCTTGTATTTAAAACAAATGAGTGAGCGATTGAGCTCTGCTAAGAAAAAGGTCTCGCCATTGATTCCTCCGGCTGTCAAAAAGGAGTTGGGGGGCGCAACCCATTATTACCTGGGCCATGCAAAACTCGAGTCTTCATCGACTCAGGCTGATGTTGTGCGGAATCTAATTGGACAAACTTGTGAGTCTAAAAAAACCAGGCGCCCGGAGCGGGGTGCGAGTGCGCAGATCGTGCGCAATGGAAAAGTCAGTCTTCTCGAAGTTTCCGAGTTTCCGGAGAACAAAGTCTCACGACGTCCTCTTGATCAGGCGGGATGCCGTGAGCGCGGAAAAACCAAAGGGACTTCCTCGCTAAAGGTCTTTTGGTGTGAAATCTCGCACTATGGATCGGCTTTGTTGATCGAGCCCTAAGCGCCGACGGTGAGCCGGAACTGATTCATCTGACTAAACTGGTTGCCTGCGGCATAAATAATTTTGATTCTCCGCCGCTTCGGGTTAGATCTTTTTAATGACTACACAAACAGCTTCCGTGACCATGAATGCCCCTATCAGTAACAAAACATTCTTAGGACACCCCGTTGGTCTTTTTGTCCTATTTTTCACCGAAATGTGGGAGCGCTTCTCCTATTACGGAATGCGCGGGCTTTTAAAGCTCTATATGGTGAATTACCTCTTCGTTGCGTCTCGCCAAATCCTTCAAGGCGGAACGGATCGCGGCGCTGGTAATCCCGCCCTCGTTTTTGGTTGGGAGACGATTCGCAATCTCATTAGTTCAGATCCTAATACCGTTCCTGGTGCGTATGCTTCGGTTGTCTATGGTTGGTACACAGGCTTGGTCTACTTGACCCCGTTCTTGGGCGGTTACATCGCTGATCGTTACTGGGGACAGCGCAAAACGGTGTTCTTAGGTGGCGCTTTGATGGCTATCGGTCACTTCACCATGGCCTTCGAAAATTGGTTTTTTGTCGCACTTCTATTTTTGATTATCGGTAATGGGGCTTTCAAACCCAATATTTCAACCCAGGTTGGAAACCTTTATGCTGCCGATGACCCACGACGTGACGGCGCGTTCACCATCTTTTACATGGGAATCAATCTCGGCGCTTTCATTTGCAATCTCGTGTGCGGAACTCTAGCGGCCACCCTCGGCTGGCATTACGGCTTCGGCGCTGCTGGAATCGGAATGGTCTGCGGGCTTGTGATTTATGCTCTGGGACAAAAATATCTGGCTTCCGATAATCTGACCGTCACGAGAGCTGCGGCTAAGATCGAACCCAAGCAAAAGTTGGATCAGGGCGAAAAGAAACGAATTTTGGCTCTTGTGGGACTGTGTATGCTCAACGTCGTGTTTTGGGCTGTTTACGAACAGCAAGGCAACACCATGCAAACCTGGGCGGATGAAAACACCACCTGGCCCATTATCATGGGTTTCCAAGTACCTTCGACGTGGTTTCAGTCCTTTAACCCTCTCTTTATTTTCATGTTGGCACCTCTTTGCGATATGCTTTGGATGTGGCAGGCCCAGAGAAACAAGGCTCCCTCGAGCGTTTCCAAGATGGCCATTGGCTCTCTTATTTTGGGCTTATCGTTCATCGTCATGGTCGTGGGCGCGGGGATTGTTGGCACGGGCAAGGGAAGTTGGTTCTGGCCCGTTTTCTGTACCTTGCTGCTTACTGTTGGAGAGCTTTATCTCTCTCCGATTGGGTTATCACTAGTGACGAAAGTTTCTCCTGCACGAATCGTGTCGCTCATGATGGGGATGTGGTTTCTCTCTAGCTTCTTCGGCAATATCTTGTCGGGTTATATCGGGTTGCTCTACGAACAAAAGATCATGACTGCGGCCGGATTCTTCTGGTTCCTCACGGCGCTGGGCGTGGGCACAGGCTTCGCGATGTGGGCGTTTTCGAAACCTCTGAAAAAAGCGATGGGGAGCCATTCAACATGACCATGAATACGACAACTACTGCTACTACGACGGCTGAAACTCAAACGCCGGAACAGATCGAACGTCATTGGTTTGAGACTGTTTATCAGGGCGATACCATGCCTCAGCTCACATTAAGAGCGATCGTTATGGGGGTCTTCTTGGGCGGCATCATGTCGCTTTCAAACCTTTATATTGGTTTGAAGACGGGATGGGGATTGGGTGTTGCGATTACTTCCTGCATTCTTTCGTATGCCATCTCTAAGACGCTTCGTACTGCGTTTCCGCGCTGGTTTAAAACCGAGATGAGCATTCTAGAAAACAACTGTATGCAGTCGACCGCAACTTCGGCGGGCTCCTCTACGGGGGGGACGATGGTTTCGGCGATTTCATCGTATCTCATTATTACGGGGCACCATATCCCCTGGGTTGTGTTGGGCTGGTGGACTTTCTTTTTGGCCTCTTTGGGAGTGTTTTTGGCGATCCCCATGAAACGTCAGATGATCAATGTCGAGCAACTTCGCTTTCCGAGCGGAGTGGCGTGTGCTGAGACTCTGAGGAGTTTACATGCGACGGGGCCTGATGCCGTGTCCAAAGCGCGCTCGCTGGGCCTAGGTGGATTATTTGGAGTGTTGGTGACTTGGTTTCGCGATACTGGGAAACCGTTTGCGATTCCCGCTTCGTTAAATTTTCCAGGCATGCTCGGGGGCTTTCCGCTCGCTAAATGGACCCTGAGTTTTGACATGAGCGCAATTATGATCGCCGCAGGTGCAATTATGGGGTGGAGAGCCGCATGGTCGATGCTCCTGGGTGGATTTATCAATTTTGCGATTTTAGCTCCTAAGATGATGGAGCTTGGGGCCATTGATTCATCAAAGATGGGGTATAGCGCGATCATGAAGTGGAGCACTTGGATGGGCGCCTCGATCATGGTGTCTTCGGGGTTGCTGAGCTTTGCGTTGCAGTGGCGCGTGATCGGGCGCTCGTTGAAGCGCGCTTACGGAGCGATCAAGAAGAGTGTCGGTGTTCACGAAGTCAATCCGATGGATCGTATTGAAGTGCCTGCTTCTTGGTTTGCGATTGGGACAATTCTCTCGGGCTTGGGGTGTATCACCGTTTTGTATGTTTCATTTGGGACTTCGATCTGGATGGGCATTCTGGCGATCTTGATGACGTTTTTCCTCTCGCTCGTCGCCTGTCGCGCGACAGGTGAGACGGATACCACTCCAATTGGCGCGATGGGAAAAATCACGCAGCTGACCTTCGGGATTTTGGCTCCGACTAATGTGATTACGAATCTGATGACTGCGAGCGTGACGGCTGGTGCGGCCGGCGCTTCGGCTGATTTGTTAACCGACCTAAAGAGTGGCTATATTTTGGGCGCCAACCCGCGCAAACAATTCATCGCACAGTACTTGGGGATTTTTGGCGGAGTGCTTATTGTTGTTCCTGCTTTCTACTTGCTCGTTCCAGATGCGGCGTCCCTGGGTACCGATCGCTGGCCCGCGCCTGCCGCCCAGGTTTGGACGGCTGTAGCAAGGCTGCTTGCCAATGGCTTTTACGCGCTTCACCCTGCCGCTCGAATGGGGCTATTTATGGGGCTGCTCGTCGGAATGATTCTCCCTCTTCTAGAGTTGTTTTTCCCTAAGGCGAAGAAGTATATTCCTTCAGCAACGGGGCTTGGACTTTCCATGGTGATTCCGTTTTACAACTCGCTGTCGATGTTTATCGGCGCGTTGATTGCGCTCATTATGGAAAAGAAGGTTCCAAAACTTGCTGAGAAATATGTAATCCCCGTCAGCTCCGGTATCATTGCCGGTGAATCTCTGATGGGAATTGTCGTTGCCTTGGCAACGGCGAAGGGGTGGATCTAATGGAAGAGTTTATCCGCGCGATTCCGAAATGTGATCTTCACGTTCATCTTGATGGGTCGCTAAGGCCTGGAACAATCATTGATATCGCTAAGAAGGAGAAGATTACGCTTCCTTCGTACACCGAGGATGGGTTGGATAAGCTCTTGTTTCGGGATCAGTACGCTGATCTGGGGGAGTATCTGCAATGTTTTGGAGTGAGCATCGCCGCGATGCAGACCCCTGAGAACATCGAGCGGGTGAGTTACGAATTTGCGCAAGATAATATCAATGAAGGCGTGTGCTATGTGGAGGCGCGCTTTGCGCCTCAGTTTCACGTTAATCGCAATCAAGATATCGAGTCGATTCTAAAAAGCGTCACTAATGGAATGGATCGCGCCAAGCAAGAATATAATGCCCGGCCTGAAGTTCGATCAGGTGAAGTCCCCGCGTTTCACTATGGGATCATCGTCTGCGCGATGCGCGCTTTTGGTAAGGGATTCTCTGAGTATTTTGATACTTTCTTAGAAGCCCACAAGTATTCAGATAATCCAACTGTGCACGGTTTGGCTTCCCTGGAACTTGCTAAGGCCTCTGTTGCAACGCGTGATCGTTTTGGGTTGCCGGTCGTGGGTTTTGATTTGGCTGGCGCTGAAGCCGGGCATCCAGCTGAAGATCATGTCGCCGCCTATAAGTATGCGCATAAACACTTCTTGCATCTTACCGTTCACGCCGGCGAAGCCTACGGTCCGGAGAGTATTTTTCAAGCGATCACGGATCTCTATGCCGATCGCATTGGGCATGGGTATTATCTTTTTGATACGAACAAGGTTTCGGCTCCTGAGATCAAAAATCCCGCCACCTATATCGAGCGTTTGGCGCAATATATTGCCGAGCGCAGGATCACGATTGAAGTATGCTTGACCAGTAATTTGCAGACCAACCCCTCGATTGGTCGCATTGAGAACCATCAGTTTCGCAAAATGCTGGATGCCAAACTCAGCACGACCATCTGCACAGATAATCGCACGGTGAGCAAGACCTCTGTCACTAAAGAGATCCTGCTGGCGATGGATGCGTTTAACTTGAAGGGCGAAGCACTCAAGGACCTTTTGGTTTACGGCTTTAAACGAAGCTTTTTCCCGGGGACCTACGCCGAGAAGCGTCAGTATGTGCGCGGCGTGATCAACCGCTATGAGCTTCTAGAAAAGCAGCATGGTCCCTTAGCGGGTAAGGCCAAAGCCTAAAGCAGTTTCGCGCTGATTACTGCACCTAGAGCCATCTTATCGGTATTCACATCAGATTGGGTTGTGAAAATCTGAAGGTAAGGGTTGAAGAATAAATTCTTCGTGATGTTCACGTTTAGCCCCGGCTGGAGATCCATTTGGTAAGTCGAAAACTGCGTATTGGGCGTATTGACGAAGTGCTGCCATTCCATTTCGTAAGCAAGATTCAGGGAGACACTTTGGGTTAGTTGATAGCTCGCGTAAGGCAGCGTCCAAATCTTGAAGGACTTATCGCGGGTGACGCCCAGGTAAGTCTTGAGTTCGCTGAAATTTCCCAGCGAGAAGCCAGTTTTTGCAAATTCATATCGCATGCTTGGGTCGAGTTTTATCGCCATGCTCATCTTGCGATCCTGTGATGATTGGCTGGTGGGGAGTTGGAGGCCAAGGCTATTAGAAAGTTTGAAGCCTTGGGCGTTGATCGTATTTTTATGCGAAACATTGAATCCCACGTCGCCCATGATTGCGCCTTTGCCAAGCACAGGAACAAGAATGAAGGGAACTTCGGGACCCATACTCAGTTGTGAATCGAGATTGTAGGCTGCAGAAAGGGTTCCATCGAGATTGATGTTAAGTTTCGTGCTGACTTTGCCGTTTCGATCCAATCCATAGGGGGAGCTGGGGTCGGTGAGAGAGTTGCCATGATAAATTCCGAAGTATCCCACGCTGACTCGGTCGAAGAGCCCAAGGTCTCCGGCTTTCATCGTTGTTGTGGCGGGGGGTTTAGCGCTTAGCGCGCCTTGAGAGAGTGAGAGCAGAGAGGTAGCGGCGAGGATCGTCAGTAGATTTCTTTTCATGGCGAGGTCTCCTTGTGGGGCCATTTATGACACGCAGTGTTGGGTTTGGCAAGAAGAAAACTGAGGGGGGTGTTATGCTTTGAATGAATAATAAGTGTGTATTTATATATTGTATCTTTTAGCTGCGCAGCGCTATTTGTCCCGGCGTCCACTAACTACGAATCAATTTAAAAAAAGGAAGCCCCATGAAAATCTTGAAACTCGTTACTTTCAGCGCACTCGTAATGATCTTTGCCTTGCCGGTTTTTGCGGCAAAATCTCATACTATCCCCTCGGCTACTAGGCTCGCTCTTCTTCAAGAGATTTTCGGGGAAGTCTGTAAGGCGCAGGTTGACGAGTTTGATTGTGCCGTGACGGTTTATCAAATCGAAGGGAACGCGCCTGCCAAGAAACTTGAAAACCAATGGGAAAAGATCGTTTCCAAGCTGGGGGCCCTATGTGGATGCCGTGAGTGCTGATCGTGTCTCGCGATCCGGTGGTGCGATTGCAAAGGCCTTGAGAGATGTAGCGGGTGCGGCCGGCGTCGATGAGGGAGCTCAAGAGGGCAAGCAGGCCATTGATAATGCACTCGAAAGATTGAGTAACGACTTCAATGGTGACTCCAGAACGTTTGCGGTCTCGGGCAGGGAAACAGGCGCTTTCGATAGTGATCATCGGTATCTCGCGATCATCGATACTGAAAATATGCAGATCGTGGTTTTTGCGGCAGGATATTCAGAGTAGTGGCACAGATATTTAAGTGTTTGAAATTGCTATTTAAATATGCGTAAAGGTCTTAATTATCTTGCTGTACTTTGTTTGTCAGGTATTCTAAAATATATAGGGTAATGAACCTTTCTCCGGGGATACTGCTCTTATCATTATGCCTTTCAAACGGCGCTTGGGCTAGCGACCCTGATCTTTCGTCGCCTGTGACGCCACAAGCGGCGCCGCGCGCGCAGGGAGGATCGACGGGTAACCTTTCGCAGCCCGGGGCGCAAACTGGGGCGCCAGCAAAGCCCGGCTCCCCTTCAACTTCTTCATCGCGAGGCAAGAAGTTTCCCTGGCAAGATTCGAAGTTCGAAGACTGTGGTCAAACCTGTTTATACGACAAAGCAACGGAGAACATGTCACTTCAGGCGCTCCAACTGGTCTATACCCTGGATGCCGCAAAACAGGCGAAAACCCAGGCCGCCTTGGAAAAAGTGATTGGAAATTTTTGCCTTCCTCAAGACGACCGCGATTCTTGTCGTAACCGTTTCATGTTTGTGGGGCTTCAAAGTTTGAGAAAAATGGGTTTTTCGATTGGCAAAAATGGAGAGGCCGCCGCTCTGTTGTCGAATCGCAAGAACGTACCTGGCAAAGGGCCGGTTGGTGATAAAATTTCGCCTCTCTTTGAGCGAATAAAAGAACCTAACGAACCAGACAAGAAGGGTCAGCTCCCCTATGTCGCAACACTGGATGATCTCCAAAAAGATTATGAGCGTACGCGCACGATGGTGACTTCAGCCTATAGCAAGTGGCTGGATTCGATTCCGCGTGAGCCTTCTCCGGATGAATATATAAAATTTAAGGAGATTGCCAGAGATCCCTCGAACCCTGCTGCGGGGAAATTTATGGTTCCAGAGTTGGATGCCAATGGAAAACCCAAAATCGATCCCCAGTATGAGGTCGCCAAGCAGAAGTATGTGGCGGCTTACGCGGTTTTTCAAAAAGAGTTTGAGGAAATGAAGAAGAGCGCGCCC
Source organism: Bdellovibrionota bacterium FG-2 (assembly GCA_051382305.1). Taxonomy (GTDB): domain Bacteria; phylum Bdellovibrionota; class UBA1018; order UBA1018; family UBA1018; genus CAIRTR01. The sequence goes on along the minus strand of JBBCAV010000187.1, from coordinate 11,294 downwards.
CTTCCTGGAGGACTGCCCCCTAAGTTAGATGACGCTTTGACCCTCCAGCAGAAAGAGATTTTTTTGCACGCCCGAAAAGTCATTATTGATCAAATGAACGACGCAAAACCTGTCGTTGCGAAGCCAACTCTCGGATCAGCTCCTCCGGCTCGGATCCCCGCGACCGGCAAAGAACAAATCAAGGGCTGGAACGGCGAAGTGAAATCGAGTAAGCCAGGGAGTTCGGATTCATTTTATTTTTCGCCCGAAGGTATTCAAGATGCGATCAAAGATCTCGAGCAGCCCTAATCTGGGCGGGCCCTAAAACTGCGACAACCAAATTACGATGCGAGAGGTTCGTGCGGGCATTGGTTTTTTTGATTTATTTTTGTACCAAGTGAAGGTTTCACCCATGGTTGATTTTGCGAGTTCTTTGGAGGCCGTGGGCGCAAGTTTTTGCAGTTGGTTTTTTAGATTTGGAATCACTGATTGCGGAACGAGCAAATCAAATTGGATTCCTCCGGGGGCCTCCACTCCCCCAAAACCGGGAGTATTTCGTGGCACTTTCAAGTCGCCGAGAATTTTGACGACTTTTTCGCGTACCTCGCGCGGGTTATCAGTTTTGAGACTAAAACGCCAAATCTCAGAGTTGCCGACGCGAATGTCGGAGCCGGTGTCTTCTTGATTGCCCCCCGCCTCGACAGAAGCGCCTTCGCTGTCACCCTCATAGGCGTTTTCCTCGGCCTCTTCTGAACTCGCTTCATTTTTGGGGGCGGCCGCATTTGGGAGGATTTTTCCGCGTTGGAGCGCGGCTTCGGAGGATTCAGATGTTTCGCCGGATTCGGTCGAGGTAGGCGCGGTGAGTGCTGAAATAGGTTCGTTGTACTCACTGAGATTATGCTCAGTTTGTCTTTCATAAAGGGATCGTAGTTTGGGTCCGGCCGAGATTCCAATTAAGACCAGGACAATAGTTCCTACCCCTTCAATTAAAGAACGCAGATACCAGGGCAATCTCTCCCATCGGTTCTTTTCGCCCCCGCTTATATCGAGTCGGGGCAGGGGGCCTGAAAAAGGAGCCTTCCGAAGGGGCTCAGGAAGTGGCACCTTGGGAAGATTCGCGATTGCGTCTAAGAGGATTTGATAGTGGTTGATTTTGGCTTGGCAGCTCTCACAGGCATCAAGATGCTCCATTGCTCGTGCCTGATCCAGAGGCGCGAGGAGGGCGTCTATATTGTCGGAGGACTTGTTCTGAAATTCAAAGCAATCCATCATTATCTTAAAGTCCTTTAGGAATAACCCACAGCCACTCCTCAAGGGTTCGAAGGGCGTGCTGACGTTGAATTTTGATTGAGTCCTCGGGCGCGTGGAGAATTGCAGCGATTTCAGAATAGGGTAGTTTATGCTTTTCGCGCAAAAGTAAGAGAAACTGATCGGGGCGAGAGAGGCGATGAAAATAGTGGCCAAAATGTTTCATGCGAGCTTCGCCTTCGGCTTTTGAGTCGAGTTCAATTTGCTCTGAAGGGGAGAGTTGCTTTGTATATTTTTCCGTCAATGATTCAAGTTTTCCCCAGGCGGTTCGCAATACCCAGGGACGCTCGTATTTTACAAAATTTGTTTTGGACTGTTCGTGTCTCAGGGCTTTGAAGATGTCTCTAAAGGCTCTCTGCGCATTTGAAGAGTTACCCAGCATGGCTTCACAGAGATCAAAAACGAGATCTCCATATTTCGCTAGCAGGGTGTCTAGGTAGGGAGTCGGTGTGGCCATTGTTATTGAAGGCTAGGACGAACTTGAATCGGGGTCAAGGTCGCTCCGAAAATAGATGCGCCAGCGCTCGGGGCTGCGCGTGACTTCAACTTGCAGGATGCTGGTGGGCAGCCAACTTGGACGTTGCGGTTTGCCGCGAAGTTCCATTCCGGCTTGAGCGGGGGTTTTTCCGCCCTTTTTTTGATTACAGGGCTTGCAGGCCGTCACAATATTCTCCCAACATTTACGTCCGCCTTGCACCACGGGAATCACATGATCCAGCGTGAGATGGTTCTTGCCGGGGCTTCCGCCGCAGTACTGGCAAACGTGTTTGTCGCGCACAAAAATGTTCGCTCGAGAAAAGCGAACGATGTGTTTCTTCTTGGCGGTTGGAATGTAATTTAGCAGCCGCAGCACTGCGGGCATTTTGATGCTCAACCGAACGGTACGGATCTCCCGGTCATATTCTTCAATGACTTCAACTTTTCCCTGAAATAATAGCTGAATCGCCCGTTGCCAGGTTACGATGTGGAGCGGCTCATAGGAGGCGTTCAGCACAAGGGCGTGGCCCATACTCTTATTATTTCAGTAAATGGGGTAAACATGCAACTCTCGTAAAAGACTTGATCAAGTTTTTCCATTGTAATAGGTAAGGTATTGAAATGATTGAGAGCCGATTTAAGCCGTTGGGGTGTTTTTTCAAAATTATAGCCTTTTCCGGGGTGTTGAGCTCTTGTACGCCTACCTCGACCACTCCTCCCGGGGGGTATAGCCTTAAGGAGCAGGTCGCTGTTTCTCGGGTTTCTTTGGCTCCGGCTTTTGAACTCAAGGACTTTAAGGGCAAGGCTTTTCATCTTAAAGATTTCAAGGGAACCGCAACAGTGGTCCATTTTTGGGCAAGCTGGTGCCCTCCTTGTCAGGTGGAGCTGCCAAAGTGGCTTGCGCTGGTCAGTGCTTTCAAGGGAAAGCCTGTGAAATTTGTGGCGATCACAGTCGACGAAGAGTGGGCGTTAGCCCATAAGCTTCTTCCAGAAAAATCTATTCCTGAAGGTCTCGTTTCATTGATCGATATGACGAGCGAAGTATCACGCAAGTTTGGAACGACTCAGTTTCCTGAAACCTATTTATTGGATCGTGAACTTCACATCGTAAAAAAGTGGTCGGGCGCTGAGGATTGGAAGAGCGCGTACACTTTGGAACTGATTCAAAAAGCGATGAAATAGGCTGTTGACGCTGCGTGACTTTACGTGATAGCAATGCGTCAAATTTCGGGTCTCAATTTTCCAAAGGAGTAATAAATGAAAGTGTTGAATGCGGGCTTAAGAGTTTGCGGTTTGGTGATCTTGGTTTGTGTATGCACAACGAGTTCATTTGCGATGGGTAAGAGTAAAGCGGACGCCAATAAAGTTGATCGGGTCAATATTCCATATCTGACTTCTGATGATGTTATTTTTACGCGTGAGTACCAAAGTGGCGTTGAGTCTTATACTTTCAACGGGCATGGTACCCCTCAGTATTCTGCTGGCGAGAAGTTTATCGGTAACGGCGGCATCGCAGGCACCAAACCTCAAGATAACATGGTTTTTCTTTCGCTTAACGTAACAGATACCAATGAGCTTGCGAAATTTGATCCCGAAACCTTGCGTTTGATGGAGCAGCTCGATGATTGCATTTTAATTGGAGCGGCGGCGCGTTCAGGCGGAACGATGTTTTATCTCAAGCTCGCTTTGAAAGCCGGCGAGCCGGCCTTGGTTACCGACATTAAGAATGGGATGATGAAGCTTACGATCACCCGTAAACACAATCCGATTGAATCGCTAAGCTGTAGCGTGATGTAGTGCCGGTTCCTCGCAAAAAGAAAAGCCTCCTTGCCGCATTTTTGGTTGCAGGCGCAGCGTTGCTTTGGGCCACGGACACCCTCGTGCGCTATCCTTCGACTGTTGAGCTTGATTTCAAACTTGTCGTCTTGATGGAGCACCTCGTGGGGCTTGCGCTTATCACTCCTTTTGTGCTCGTGAAACGGCGGCCGGAAATTTCGAAGTTGTTTCGTCCTCGGGTAGTGCTTCTCTTACTCGTGGTAGGGGTGGGGGGCTCCGCACTGGGGGGGCTCGCGTTTACCTACAGCATGCGGACTATCGGCCCTGATCGGGCGACCGTTTTTCAGATGGTCCAGCCGTTATTTGTTTTAGTATTTGCTCGGATGTTCTTAAGAGAAAAGCACTCTTCGAGTTTTGTGCTCATCGCCCTTTGGGCCGTCATGAATGCTTTTTTGATTGGATTTCCTGGGCTTCTAGGTCAAATGATGGGCGAAGAACTCGGATTTTCGGGGCCTGGAATTTTGAGCGGCGCGATGGCCGTCGTCTTGTGGGGCTTTTCGACCGTCGCGGGTAAGGCGCTGCTTTTTCGGCACCGACCCGAAGTCGTAGTGTTTGGCCGCTGGTTGATGGCGAGTGGGTTCATGTTGGGCTGGTTTTTCTTGAGTGGCGAGTCTGTGCCTTGGGGTGTCCTGGCTTCGCGCGAAGTGTGGCTCTCCTCACTTTACCTTGGCTCGGTGGCGGGCGTGGGTGGGATGACCCTTTATTATTATGGGCTTCGAAAACTTCCGGCGAGCCTTGTGACTTTTATCGAGCTACTTTATCCGCTAGCGGGCGTGTTTGTTCCGATTTTCTTCTTTGGTGGAAAGACGACCAACATCCAGGCTTTCAGCGGGATTTTCTTTTTGTTCTCGATCGGACTTTTGGTGAAGCTCGAGTTCGGGGAGAGTCAGAGCGAAGCCCTGTCAACTTAATGTCATTGACGACCTCGGTTGTCCCCTTCACCATAAGATAGAACGGAGGATCTTATGGCAGATCTTACTGAGCCCAATGAGCATTTTGCGTTTCTTCGCGCACTTGTACGTCCTCATACGTATGCTTCCCTTTCGGGCTTGCCTAGTCCTCCCCCCTTTTTGAAGAATTCGCCGGACTGGTATCGGCTTTTTGAACTTGCCGAAAATACCAACTCTTTACCCTTTTTGTGTGAGACGCTCACCCGAGTCGCATGGAATAATCAGCTTCCGGAAAATGTTCAGCTTTGGCTGGAAGAGCGAAAGACCAGAGAAAAAATCAAGGCTTTGGTAAACGCGGACGATTTCAGAGCGAGTTGCTATGCTCTGAAGTCCGAAAGAATTCCGTATGTGATTCTGAGTTCCGCACAGCTGTGGAACGAAATCTATCCGGCTTTCATGCCCAGGGCTTCGGAGAGGCATGAAATTCTCATTGATCCTGAGGACTATTTTGCGACCCTCCGGGCCATGGGCAAGGCTGGCTTTCGAAGTCGCGAAAAAACCGCACCTTTCGCTACTCGGGTGACAGTGTATCGCCCTCATTCGGCAAACGGCTTCACGCTCGTTAGGGATTTGGAAGAAGATGAGAATGGGTTTTTTGCTCATCAAATTCGCGCGCACTCCGTAGAAGTGCGAGTGCCCCGTCTTGAAACGATCACTCGTAGGATTACGTTTGAGTTTCGTTTGCTTCACACTCTCTTTGAAGCTGCTTCGGGAGAGCCGTTCATCTCCGCGATGAGACTTCTGGACTTTTCTTTTCTGATATCAAAGCTTTCACAGGATCCGGTGTTTGACTTGCCTCGGTTTGTTTCGATGCTTCAGAAGCGGCAATGCGTTTCGATTGCCTATGTGATGCAAGGAATTTTAAGTGGTACTGATGGGCTTTTGTTTCAGGTGCTCGGAGATAGTCTCTCCACTTTGCGCAAGAAAGTCTTGGATCGGCATATTCAGGCTTATGCATGGCCTGAGGCGGAACTCACCGGAGTGTCTGCGAATCCTGGGCTGCTTTCGCGGCTCAAATTTCTTCTTCGGGATCGTCCTTTGGATCTCAGTCCTGCACGCGACGCCGCGACTCGAGAATCCTTAGATTTTGCGCCTTAAGCCTACGGATTCGGAAAAGAAGCGCGTAAACCACTCGGTGGAGAGGTTCGCGACTTTTTCCAAGGTTCCCGGTTCTTCGAAAAGATGGGTCGCACCCTGAATGACTTTTACCTCAGTTCCCGCAGGTAGGTTAGGCGCGGCAAGCTGATTGAGTTCTAGGACTTCTGTATCTTTGCTCCCTACAATGAGTAGGCAAGGACAGCGGACGTCTCTGAAAGCTGCTTGCGCCAAGTCGACTCGTCCGCCGCGCGAGACGACGCATGTGATGGGATGTTCGCTTCGAGCTGCTGCGATGAGAGCGGCTGCGGCCCCCGTGCTTGCACCCAAGTAGCCGACCGGAACAGGCCGCCCGAGAAACGCTAGATGTTCCATGAGCCAATCCGTAGTAACCCTTAATCGCTCGGAGAGGAGGTCGATGTCGAAGACATTTTTCCGCTCTTTCGCCTCGTTTTCGGAAAGCAGGTCGAAGAGAAGTGTTCCTAGCGATCGTGAATGAAACATTTGGGCGACTTGGTTATTGCGGGGGCTGAATCGGCTGCTTCCGCTGCCGTGTGCAAAGAGCACGACACCGGCGGCTTGTGAGGGAATCGTGAGGGTTCCTGGGAGGTTAATGCCGTCCGTTTCGATTTCAACTTCTTCATACACTTCTGAAAGGGCGGTCATTTTGGAAGCGGGATCGTTTGATTTGCGCCAAGGCGCAGAGCGAATAGTCATGCTTTGCATGGCTTCATGAAATGTGCCGAGGTCTCTAGAAGAAGTCCTTAAGCGGTGTAGCGAAAAAATCTTCAAAGGACATTCCGCCACTCCCAATAAGATAGGGCTTGGCGGTAGGGTATCGGGATAGGAACTTTGTCATTCCGGGCAGAGCGTTGGGTTTTCGTTCACTTTTGACTTCGAAAGCGAGAGGCTTAATCCCATTGTCGATCACAAAGTCGACTTCAAAATTTCCTTCGCGCCAGTAGAGCACTTCGAATCCTTCGACGATCGCTTGGTTCAGGAGATGGGCGCCAACGGCACTTTCGGTGAGGCGTCCCCAGTAGCCTGGGTCAGTTTTGGCTTCAATGAGCGACATGCTGTTTTGGGCGGAGATGAGCGCCGTATTAAAGACTTGTAGTTTTGGGATCGACGAACGAAGGCGATGCTTTTTCCCTTCATATTTTTGCAGGCCTTTGCATAGACCTGCCCCTTCGAGTAGGCGAAGATAATGTGCAAGCGTGGTGGTGTTGCCTACGTCTTGGAGTTGTCCGATCATTTTTTGGTATGACAGAATTTGTGAGGAGAACTCACACGTCAGTTGAAATAGGTGGCGAAGGAGCGCTGGCTTTTCAATGGAGGCGTGCAGAAGAATGTCGCGTGAGATTGTCGTCTCAATGAGTGCGTCGAGGACCATTCTGCGCCAGCGCGGGAAATCGTTGAACAGTCCGGCGGTGCCCGGATATCCTCCAAAAAATATAAATTCATCAATGTGGGTTCCAAATGCGCTGTGCATTTCGGGATAAGACCAATGGGGCACTCGAATGATTTCGATTCGCCCTGCTAGACTTTCGGTCAGTCCATCTCCAATCATGAGTGCGGAGGAGCCTAGGAGTACAACGTGTAAGGGTCTTTGCGCTCGAGCATCTTCATCCCAAAGTAGTTTTACAGTTTCTGACCACCCTTTGATTTTTTGAATCTCGTCAAGCACTAAGACCTGTTTGTTTAGCGTACGAGCAATTTGCCACTGTTCATAAATCCATGCTCTGCCTTGAAGCTGCTTGTCGTCAGCGGATTCGAAGTGTGCGTTGAGTTTGAGCCGATCAACAACTTGGTGTGCCAGAGTGGTTTTTCCAACTTGTCTTGGTCCTTGCAAAATTTGAATAAATCGTCGTTTTTCAGCGAGCCTAACGGACAAAATATCGGTCTGGATTGTGCGATTTACTGTGTTATTATATGTTGTTGCGATTTTGCTCATTCTATTGATATATTTTACTCAATCGAATGAGTAAAGTCAACCATCCTTGCAACTCACGAGCGCTTCGACATCGAAATTTTTTTCCTGCGCCTCGGCTTCGCGGCTTCACAGCATTTTTTGGTTGAGGCGTTATCAAAAAATCGGTACTTTTTCACAAAGCCCTTTCTAGTGGAGACTCCCCCTGATGCCAAGTGTTACAGTTCATACATCTATTCAGACTTCTAAAGATCCTTTAGTCCTTCAGGCCTATTCGCAGGATTTGTGGCCCAGAAAATTGCTTGAGCTTCGCGAAAACGGCCCTTTGGCGCATCCCACTGTCGATCAGGTTTTTTGGCCTGAAACTGCGCAAGAAGTAGCGAAGATCATTGCTTGGGCGCGTGAGCCTGAAAATGACGCAGAGCTGTATCCTTATGGGGCTGGTTCTGGAGTGCTTGGGGCGACGATTCCGACGCCTGAAAATCAAAGAGGCGGTCAGCGGTCAGGTGAAGCTCAGGGGCAGAAGCACCGCAAGCGCATCGTGGTCGATCTTAAGAAAATGCGCAAGATTCGCTCTCTGGATCGCAAGTCCATGACTGTTTGGGCCGAAGCTGGATGGATTGGCGAGAATTTGGAGCGGGCCCTAAACCAAGAGGGGTTTACGCTAGGGCATTTTCCTTCATCAATTTATTGCAGTTCCTTGGGAGGTTATCTTGCGACCCGCTCGGCGGGGCAACTTTCGACCAAATACGGTAAAATCGAAGACATGGTGCTGGCTGTGGAATTTGTTCTCCCCGACGGCACGATTGCCGAGACAGGCCGGGCACCCCGGAGCGCGATGGGGCCTGACTGGACGCAGCTTTTGATGGGCTCCGAAGGCACGTTGGGCTTTTTCACGGCCGCATGCCTACAAATCCAGCCGCTACCCGAAGCGCGCGTGTTTATGGGTTTTGGGGCTGCCAGTGTTCCTCAGGCGTTGGAGTTTACACGAACCCTCATGCAACGTGGGACGCGGCCGGCGGTTTTGAGAATATTGGATCCCTCCGAAACGTCTTTGACCCTGTCCTCGGATGCGAAAAAGGCGTGCGAATTTTCGGGAAATGTCGCGATTGTGGCCGTGTTCGAGGGAACCAAACGTATCGTCGAAGCCGAGGCTGAAGAGGTACGTGAGATTGCTTGCCAGCTTGAAGTGAAGGATTTTGGTCCCGCACTGGGTGAGCATTGGTGGGCGCATCGTTATGATGTGTCCTATAAGCAGCAGCTTATTTTGAGTCACAATCGAATGATCTTAGATACCTTTGAAGTAGCGGCGACCTGGGATCGCATTGAAGACCTGTACAAAAATGTAAAAGCGACCTCCGTAGGAATGGGGATTTTGCTCGCGCATTTTAGTCATTTTTATCACACCGGCGCGAATGTCTATTTCACGCTGGTGAGTCATGCGGGGCCTTTTGAAAGTGCCGTGGATCGATATGACGTGATTTGGGAGAATCTTTTGAAATCCGCGCTCGCCTCGGGCGCGACCTTAAGTCATCATCATGGAGTAGGAACCTTAAAAAATCTGTGGCTTCGCCGCGAAAAGGGAGCCTGGATTCAAGTTTTTGAGAAAGTGAAGCGTGCCCTTGATCCCGAAAATCGTTTCAACCCCTCTAAAATGGGCCTCTAAGCAACTTCTGAATCGGACGCTTCTTCAGTTTCCTAAGGGAGAGGTGCATCCGGACATCGCGTGCGTGTATTGTCCGGAGATGTGTCGTTTCGCGTGCCCGACTGCGGTCGCCAGTGGAAACGATGCGGTGACGCCGTCGAATAAGATGGCTTTGCTCTACAAAGAAAAGCGCTGGCCGGGGCGCGGTTTTTCAGGCGCTGAACCCTGGCCGATTTTTGATTGTACGGGCTGTGGTCGTTGCGCGGAATATTGTAAGTATGAGATGCCGGTTGCGGATCGATTGTTTGAAGCGCGCGCACAGTATTCGTGGTCGGGTGTCGAGCGCGTTTTGCCGCAGATTGAAAAGCTGGATCGCGTGGGGGATCTGCTTGATGAATTGGGGCTGAAGGAGCAGTCGACGCGCAAGCGTCAGGCGTTTGTGGCGGGAGCGCAATCGGTGATTGTAGAAGAGCCGCGTGAGCAGTCTTTTTTGAAGCAATCTGGGGTTCAGGCGGAGCTTCGTTATGAGGCTGTCTTTCGCGAGGAAAATTTTTCTGCTTTACTTAAAAAATGTGAAGGCAAGCGCTGGCTAGTCCATGAATCTGTATGGCTGTCGCGGCGTTTGTCACGTTTTGCAGAGGTCGCGGACTGGGTTGAGCGCGCGCAGCGGGCGGGGGTGCAGCTTGTGCTGCCCTTTGCACATGGGCGAGATTGCATTGACTGCGGGGGGGAGGGGGCTTTTCGCTATCTCCATCCTGAGCAGGCCAAAACAATGGCCAAAGATTTTTGGGGGCGGGATAGGCATCGCGTCGACGGGGTGTTGTGCATGAGTCAGCGATGTGCGGAGCATTTTAAGCAGAGTTTGGGTGGGGATGTGTCGGTTGTATCTTTAGGGGAGAATTGAAAATGGAAAAAATATTAGTCTTAGTAAATCCCATGGCTCGTCACGGGGAAATGCAGTCACGCTGGGAAAAACAAAAAGGGATTGTGCTAGCGCTCTTGGGTTCAAAGTTTCATGGCTGCTCTATTGATGTTAAGATGACAAACCCGGAAGATCACGGTGAAGGCATTGTGCGCGAAGGTTTGAAGAGCGGGGTCACGAAAGTGGTGGTGGTCGGAGGCGACGGGACGATTTCTGAGGCGCTTCAAGGCTTTTTTGAGAATAAGACGGTCATCAACTCTGCGGCATGTTTGATTGTGTTGCCCGCAGGGCGTGGGGATGATTTCTTAAAGACTTTGGTGGGCGAGCGATTCTTTGGCAGCGATGCCGGTTGGCAGGCCGCGATCTCTTTGATTCGCAAGGGGCGTGAAAAATCTTGCGATGTCGCTGAAATGGAATTTCGCTCAAGTGAGGGTGCTTCGGTGGGTTCCCGGTACGTCGCCAATGTCGTGAGTTTTGCTTACGGGGGCTTGGTTGTGGATCGCGTCCATCGCGCGCGAAGCGATTGGGATCGGATGCTGAATCAAACGGGTTTGGCTTATGCCATTCAGACGCTGATGGGGATCAAAGAGTATTCTTCTTTACCCATGAAAGTGCGAGTGGATGGGGCAGATTTTTTTGAGGGTAAAGTGCTTGCGGGGTTCGTCCTCAACGGTCGTTATCACGGGGGCGGCGTTTGTTGGGATTCAAAAGCTACGATTGATGACGGGCTTTTGAATCTGGTTCTTGTAGAGCCGCTCTCACCGCTTGCGATTGCCCGCAGTTTGCCGTTGCTTATGCAGGGCTATTTGAAGGGAGTTCCGGGGATTCATCACATCCAGGGGTCGAACTTTGAGATCATGCGAACGGGGGGGGGTGACCTTTCGTTTCCTTTGTTTGAAATCGATGGAGATCAACCCGAGCCGAAAGCGACTTGCGGTGCTGTGTTTAAGGCGCTGCCGGGCGCGGTTCAGGCGTGGCGGAAGTAGCGCTATGGAGTTATTTTACGATAGATAGGTCCTGTCTATCCCACATTCCGCAGTTGAAAAGTGTCGAGCTCCGATCGTAAGCGTCTGAAAGGATAACCCTATTTTTCTTCGTCCTCGTGCCATGGTGCTGAGTCAGTGGCCATTTGGAGTAGACTTTCAATCTGCT
>JBBCAV010000186.1:0-4519 GCA_051382305.1 Bdellovibrionota bacterium FG-2 | reverse complement strand
AAGTATAACCGAACTCGGGGACAATAAATATAAGTGGGAGCGAAAGTAGACTATATTTCTTTTTGGGTATCACCGGCTCGAGATTAACCCTTTCGAAGAAGTCCGACTCGCGCCTGATTTGTATCTCCTTGCTGAGCGCATGATATCCGTTCTTTTCCAAACTAATCTTGTAGGTCCCAGGCGGCAGCTGCTCTTTGAAAGGAGTCGACTTTTCTCGGTTATCGATAAATATTTTTGCTCCCGATGGATCTGACTCAATCGTTGCCCAAACTGGTGGCTCGGTACGCGTAAATTTCTCACCGGGGCCAAAAATAAATGTCTCCGTTGCGCTGCGAAAGCCAATTTTGCTGAACTTAAATTGATGCTGGCCATGGAGTAATTCGTGGCGCCATCCCTTTAAGCCTGAGGTCCCCATCTCCTTCCCATCTAAAAATACTGTGACTTCAGGTGGGTTAGTCACAATGCGAACCTCTGCTGGCAAGGCCGCTAACTCTACTTTTTCTATGTACTTGCGCGCTTCCTCATAGGGTCCAATTTTTACGGTCTTTGTTGCAAACCCCTGAAAAGATACTGTCGCTATTTTGCTTTCCTGCAACGGCAGTCGAAACTCTGTCCTGGAAAAGGGCTGACCATCGAGAAGAACCAGTGCGCCAGCCGGCTTCACTTCAAGTTGCACTTGCGCAGTATTTACGGCAAGGGTTCGATCAAAAACTATCGCAGCTCCTCCATCAAAGACCGCAATACTTTCTGAAAACGAAGCAAATTTGCTTGAACCCGGAATCAATAGGAGCGTGTGTTGACCAACAGAAACATTACCAGTCCAAGGGGTCTTGCCGACTGGATCATTGTCGATCTCGACCTCGGCACCGGGAGGATTTGTGCGAACTATTATCGCCCGCATTCGACCCCTGCCTACTGCAGCGGTCTTTTCTGTCAACATCGCAAAACAAAGCGTCTTGAGCCTGTTTGCAAAGAACTCCACATCGCCTTTTTCAGTCTTTATGCTCTCGGTTTTAATCACGGTGTTCTGATTGATATCCTTGAGGGTCATTGTTAGGACGCATGAGCTGGTACTCGGACAGAGAACCTGCGTGCGGACGTACTGTTCAGCGGCTTTGGCGTCAGCCTGCTTGAGAATGCACTCCTCCACGCTTGTGCAACTCTCATTGAACTTTTGAACCTGCTTCCTAACATTTGCGTCGTCTACGGAGACGACCACATTCTTGCCAGAGTTCAAGTAAGCCTCACGCACAACGTTGGTAAGCAGGGCCTGATTCTCTTCATTAACAAGATCCTTTGGGACCTCAACCGGCGCAATGAAGACTACACGTTTGAGGGAGGGTTCCTCAGCATGACACAAGAATGATACGAATAAGACGCCGCAAAAAAAGACGGCAGCACGATAACGAAAAGTCCGGAGAAAGGCTGGGTTTGTCATGTTTATACCTGAATCAAATTATAACGAAAGGGGATCGACAGAGAAACCTATTCTATAGAACTATTCAGCCTATCACCTAAGCAATTCAAAGCTTAAATCCCTCTGGTCGCTCTCGTCAACTAAAGCCACGAACCTCATCCTATTCTTAGTCATTATACGTTGCGAAGCAAAGTTATTTGGATTTGCAGTCGCAACGATTCGCATGACGCGCGGATCGCAAAATGCCCACGGAATCAATTGCCCAACCGCCTCGGTGGTCAATCCCCTACCCATTGCAGTGGGCACAAGGGCATAGGTTAGCTCCACATTGCCTGAGCGCTTAGGTAAAGCCATTGTTCCAACAAGAACCTTAACCTCATAAAAAACTGTCTCGAGTTGCTTTCACTTGAGCTTCGGTTGGCTCTGGCGCTCTATTGAGCGCATCTTCAAATGTGTCTACACAGTTTCTACAAATTTTTGATTGCGGATCAGGATACCTCTTGTATCGGCGCTCACAGATCTGGCAACGGGAAAGATATCGAACAAACATTTTGAGAAAGTGCCACACGTTCTGTGCCTCCTGAATTTACGCTTCCAGTGACGGCTGAAAAAAGAGCGCCAACACCCCCGTGTCGAACATTATCGCAAGAAATTTCATGCCGCATCTGCTATTAGGAAGCACTTGCACCATTGGGCGTCAGGTACTTCAATTTGACAAAGTTGATTTGTCTTTTCATTCAACGATAAGATTGGCTGAAGTTCGTGAATTGCCTCAAAGGGATCACGCTGACAATTTCTCGCAAACTGCGTAAAATTGGCTCTCGAAATATCGAAATATAGAACGGGCACTCGGGCTCCAGCTGTCACCTCATCGCCCTCTTCAGGGTAGTCATTGTAATCTGTCGTAAGTATTCCCACTTTAATTTTCTGAACACTTGGACAAACAGAGAACGATCTGGCGAGAGTAATTGCTGCAATATTCGATATCACCGTCAAATATTCCGAATTTACACCTTTCGCGCCACGAGGCACTTTTGACACCCGGCCGGAAGGGGTTGGTTGTTCATTTGAAATCAAAAACTCCGCAGCCAAAATAGACAGTGACACCACTATTGTATCCGATGCTACTGGAATCATTTCTAACTTTGGTGGGTATTTAACTAATATGTCATCAAAATATGCGCCGCCTCCGAAAGGCAACAGATCTTGGCCAATTATGAATGGAGCTAGTGCTACACTAGAATTTCCCAACTCGTTTGGACTTTCGGAAAGCTTTGCCAATAATTCAGTATTTTGCTTTAGCGACTCTTCACTGACATATTCTTCAGCATCCTTTCGTGACTGTCCCAGGTTTTCTTGAAACATGCTCCGAATTTCGCCCAAATAAAAAGCCGCAGGAATATCCTTAAAACTCACATCGCGACAACCAGCGTAAGCAGCCGCACACACAAGACCGGACCACAGAAAATTTAAGCCTATGCTAATAATAGTGGGGTCGACGCTAGCAGCTATCCACCCAAAGATCACCATCAGGATAGCAAAGGCAAAGACCCATTTTTTTATAAAAGCTTTGAAGCGCAACTTTAAACAAGAAGTGAGATCTCCGATCGAGAGGGTCAGAAGCAAATTCTTGCGTCCATCCTTGCCCGTGAATTCCCCCTCCTTTACCCCTTTTCCGCGCGGAGTTGGAAGAAAGCCATCACAGATCAGAGTATTCTTTTGCAAGTCTCCTAGCTCTACATTCGGATTGCCGTAAATAAACCGGATCTTGGGATTCTTTCCATCCAGTTTAATAGCATTCCCAATAGCCGCATTTACTTCTTTGTTGGACCACCTTGAGAAATCTCCAATTGGCAAAACACAACTCTCTAGTTTACTCGCCAATATCTCTTTCAACAAAACGTTAAGCTCATTTTTGCCCAAGATTTTCACGTTCTTGTTTAGAGACTTCCAACGTTCGAGCATAGCTTGAGACTCAACTACGCTCGTTCGCTCACAATCGCGCATAACATCATCGCAATCCTCTTCGACGATTCTCTTAGATTTGCGTTTCGACTCTACCATATCGCCCCCTATTACTTAGAATACTCGAACCCATTTAAACTAAAAACGTGTTTCACGTCGCCTTGCGTGGAACAATGCAAAAAAACGGCGTTAACACTTGTCTTTAGTATCGGACAAAATCGATAAAACTTTATCGCGTTTCGTGTTTCGCTTCTTGGCTTTGCTTCTTGGCCATTTTTGGACAACGTTGCAGCACGGCGTACATCAGCCTTTCAAGACCCCGGCGGCCACCCAAAACCGGCCAGTCGTGGCCACTTGAAAACCGACCACTTGATCATGTTGATTTAGCTCAGTCCTAAATCACAAAAGAACAAGTCGACAGTCAGCGGCAAGACGTTAACTTACCCCTAAACCAAGGGGGAGAAAGTGAACGTCCTAAAAATGACAAAACAGAATGATGTTCTTGCGTTAGTTCGCGCCAAGCTTTCGTTTCGAGAGATCGAAGCACGTATTGGCGTCCACCGAGAAACGGCCTCAAAATATGCGCAAGCTGCGGGTCTGTGGGCCCCGCTGGCAAAACCAGCCACGGCAGAAGGGGTGGCCACCGGCTCTGAATTCAAAACCGGCCACATCGGACCCCCCTGGCCACCGGATGGCGCCGTGTTAAATCCTGAAACTGATCTCTCGAAAATTCCCGCTCACGCGCGCTCTGCCTGTGAGCCCCATCGTGAGTGGATCGAGGCCCAGGTTAGGCTCAAGCGCAACGCAAAATCCATTTTCCAGGATCTCGTCGATCAATTCGAATTCACTCACCAGTACAATAGCGTGAAGCGATTCGTCCGAGGGATCAAGCGGGTGGACCCAGAGCAGTTCGATCGTCTCGAGTTTTTACCTGGCGAAGAGGCGCAAGTTGATTATGGCCAGGGAGCTCCCACGCTATGCCCAAAAACGGGGAAGTATCGCAGGCCTCGATTATTCGTCATGACGTTGCGCTATTCTCGTCGATCGTTCCGGAAGGTCGTGTGGAACTCTTCACAAGAAGTCTGGGCACGACTCCACGAAGAAGCGTTCAGTTACTTCGGAGGATGTCCGTTATAC
>JBBCAV010000185.1:0-4071 GCA_051382305.1 Bdellovibrionota bacterium FG-2 | reverse complement strand
GCACGGCCATCAGGTCAAAAATTCTGCGAAAACGAATTCGGTCAATTTGCGTACCTGAAAACGCTTCAAAGCGCGCGACATAATAATCCAAGAGAAAGGAAATCTCGCTCTCCTCCAATTGATAGTAGCTATCTTTTAAGAGCGAGGCCAAATCGTATTGAACCGGCCCCAGGCGCGCGTCCTGAAAATCGATCATCACAAGGCGGTCCATGGGTTTTTGCGGCATGACCATGACGTTGCGACTGTGAAAGTCACGATGCGCTAGCACCACAGGCTCGGCGGCTAGGATTTTACAGATTTCTCCAAAGCCTTCTTCCATCACTTTCTGGTCTGCGGGGGATATCGTTCTTTTAAGATAGGATTCATAGAAATGTTCGATTGTGTGATGGACTTCCCAGAGAAGCTTCTCTTCATTAAATCGAAGGTTATAGCCCTCGATATTTGACGTTTTAAGGGGAGGCGATGCATAAACTTGAAGATGAATGAGGGAGTCAATGACTCGCTGATAGAGGTGTCGTTCGACCTCGGGGCTTGCAACATCCTGTAAACACCGAAGCATTGTGACATCGCCAAGGTCTTCAAGAAGGATGAATCCCCTTTCGGCATCAAAATCTAAAACGTTGGGAACGTCCACGCCAGAAGATTTTAGGTGGCGCTGTACTTCCAAGAAGGGGAGATCTGCACCTTTTTCAGCGAATGATTCCATGCGCATGAGGATGGTGGATTGCGAATCGCTTTGCACTCGATAGTAGCGTCGGGTGCTCGCATCGCCAGGGAGGCGATCAACGGAGTTGATGGTTTGAGATCGGCTCACCCATTCTGAAAGCTCTTTATCGCCTAGGGCCATTTGATCCATCATGAGTCTTACCTCGATCTTGAAGGTTTTCACAATTGACGAAACCTCGTCTCTAAATGTTTGTACTCCTCCGAGTTTATCACAGGATTAAGAAGAGGAGGAAATTTCGCGATTTCGGACCGCGTGTGCACCAGAAGTTTCTTGAGTTCGGAAGGGTCGTAGGGAGATCGATTTGGATTCTTTTCGAAAATGGTTAGGAGCGACACAATGGCTCTTGGGTCGTATCGTGTCGAATATAGAAAGCCTACAGCTTCGGTCATCGCCTCTTTTTCATCGGTCTCGGTAAAGGAAAAAATACTGTTAGGCCCGAAAAACTCCTCTGAAAAGGGGTGCTCTTCAATCGGGGGCGGCAGAAGGCCTTCGAGTGTTGGAAAGGTCTGCCCTTGTTGGGCAAGCGAAATACGGTCAGGATCGCTTTGGCGTTCTGCAAAGCGTCTCACGACATGGCGCTTCTTGAGGTGGCCGAATTGAATTGCGAGAGCCGCGTAGATCTCGCTCTCTCGGGAGAGGGTGCGAAGTAATCCCGCAGAAATGTAGAGGCGGTTCCCGGGTAACGCATAGTTTCTCCAGCGCAGATCGCGATTCTGGATAATGAAAACCCCCAGCCCTAAGTCCGCGAATTGACCTTCTAGCGATTGAAGGCGCCCCGCTAAAGAACGCAAGTAGACTGAAATTTCGAGATCCCTTTTCAAGATGATTTGCTCTTCAAATCGCTGGGTCACTTCACGCTGAATTTTGCGTTCGCGCAACACCGCTTCTGGAACTGTTTCTACAGAAGTCGTGGAACAGCTTTGCGCAACTAGCAAAACAGAGAGTGTGCCCAAAGCCATGACGATGCGTTTAAAGGTAAGTTTCATTTGCATTTATTCTAACCTAAGATAGTCTATCGTCCAATTAGGAGGGATTTCTATGAAAAAGTTTTTCGCAGTATTAGGTCTCGCTTTGGTTTCTGTTCAAGGTTTCGCTTCATCTTTAAATGATGTGGCCTGGAATGATTTCTTCATGACCAGTCTTACGGCATCCATTCAAGATGTCATTAATTGGAAGGTGGGGGATACCTCTTCTTTCGACGTAGCAGCCGGAAGTTTTGGAAAAATGGGAACAATGGTAAAGTCTGTGACCAAAGACGAAGGTACCGCTCTTTGGCTTCATCAGGACATGAACCTCTCGGTGCAGAAGCAGGTCGCTGATGTGCTCATCAATAAAGCTGATGGAAAAATATTGAAGATGATAGTCGATGGGAAAGAGCAAGCGATTCCGGACGATAAAATTGAGGTCATTTCTCAAGATTACACCGAGATCACTGTTCCTGCTGGCACCTTCAAAGCGGTTCACGTCGTAGCGAAGAGCAAGCAGATTTCAAAACTTGAAGTTTGGGCTAACCCCCGTGACACCGTCATGGAAGGTACATTAAAGCAGATCGCAAACACGGGGCTCTTTGATCTTGTGTTGGAGCTGACCAGCTTTAAAAAAATGCCTTAGTTTTTAGCCAATCATAATGATTTTAGAGAGCCGGTTCTGTTTTTCAGGACCGGCTTTTTTTACGCCAAAAACCCCTTTATTGTGATGCAGGCGCCCTGTTTGGAAATTGAAAGTCGCCTTTTTGAGCCAGCGGCATCGGTTTCACTTCGGGCTGTCCTTTGAGTTGCTCTTTTTCGACTCGGTCCTGATCCGTCATCATATAATAAAGATGGAACCCTGCGAAAATTCGGTTGGGATCCTTGATCATTTGTCGGTTGTTTTCCCAGAGTTTTCGCCATTTCCGATTGGTCCCATAGACATCATCTGAAATAATTCCCAGGGTGTCTCCACTCTTAATGAGATATTTCTCGCCATTCCGTGAGATTGCTACGGGCAAACTTGGCTTCTCAAGTCTAAGAACCGTTCCCGGGGGGACGGAGTTGGGGTCCTTGATGCGATCTCGGTTGGCATTAAAGATTTTTCGCCATTGATAGAGATCGCCGTATTGTTCGAAGGCGATTTTCATCAAAGTTTCTCCGCTTTGCACTTTGTAATCCTCGGAGCCAGCACTCGCGGCCATCACAGGAGCGGCAACTGGAGCAGGGGGTGGCTCGGCTGGAGCCGGCGGGGTCTGCGCGACCTCTTGAGTTGGTTCGACTGGGGTTGGGGTCACGGGGTCATCGACTTTTGGAGGTTCTGGCGGCATTTCAATCTCTGTGGGGGCTGCTGCAACTTGAGGTGG
This sequence comes from Bdellovibrionota bacterium FG-2, assembly GCA_051382305.1. Classification (GTDB taxonomy): domain Bacteria; phylum Bdellovibrionota; class UBA1018; order UBA1018; family UBA1018; genus CAIRTR01. The sequence goes on along the minus strand of JBBCAV010000185.1, from coordinate 1,012 downwards.
GTCGGAGGGTTGTTCGGAGGGTTGCACGGCATCGCCACTAGCGGTTTCTGGGTTTGGCGCTGGGATCACGTCGGTTCCGGCCTCTGTTTGTGTGGTGCCGTCAGGAGATGCTCCGTCCGTTTCACTTGTTCGAAATAAAGAACAAGAACTTAGTGTTAGAGCTGTTAAGCTCATGAAAATTAACCCTAAATACCGCATTTGTCTGATCTTGATTCTCATCTTCAATCGCCTCCTGAGAGAAGGTAAAACGACACACTCTTCACCGTCTCTTGTAAGTAGTTTCGGTAGGAAGTGGTGAGAACTTTACAGGAATACTGTATGCGCTGTGCGGTAAATGTGATTGCTATCAATAATTCGCCATATTAATGCGCAGGGATGATGCCTTGGAATATGGGTAATAGAAAGATAGCTTCGAATTTCACGCTCCCTCTGGCGCTCATCCTGTTGGTCTCCTCACTAACTTCGCCCGGGAGCGCTTTCGCGTTTAGTAGCAGGGCACCATGGGTTCAGCCTCCGAAGGCGAAAAAGCTCGCCGTGATCATTGCAGATCAGGGTGATGCGGGATTGTTGGCGGCTTCAGATGCCGCGGCTAGGGCGTTGAGGGATTCCGGCTACGAAGTTCATCAAGTGGGCAGTACCGAGGAGGATAAGTCCGCCGAAAGTTATGCCCGAGCCGTTGAGAACCATCTTGTTTCCGTGAAGAAGGGGGATCAAGTCCTTATTGATCTTCAAGGTCATGGCAGAATGGTCTCTTTTCTGAATGCGCTTGATGCGCTGAATTTTGATCACTCAATTGAAACAAAATATCCTTATGAGGATTTGGAGGCTTGGCGCAATCACTCGATAAGCGTAAATAAAATCGCTAATCCCCCAGGTATACTGGGGGACTCCTGGAGTTTGACTTTTGCCGGAGACGTTCTATGAATGGGTCTCCTAACTGTGAACCGCTCAAAGTTACACAGAAAGGAAACCCAATTTATGAACGAGTCAGAATCATTAAGCCACACGCGGT
>JBBCAV010000184.1:0-1521 GCA_051382305.1 Bdellovibrionota bacterium FG-2 | reverse complement strand
GCTCCCATAATCGCGATGAACTGAACGATGTCAATTGCTAAAATTGAGCCATAAACAGCCTTCAAAGCTCAAGAAGTGGATGCTTTTCCCCACTCGTTTTCACGAAGAGCCAAACTTTTATTGTTCGTCGTTTTTTAGTTTTGAGTTTCAAGACCGAAAATATGATTTCGTTTATGACGCTGGACTTCCGCACCACATTTTCCCTCATCGTCGCTTGCAATACCTTGAGCGCGTCGCAAATCTCGTAAAAAGAGGTGGGCACCTTGGCCTTGTTACTTTTAATGAGAAAATGGGAACTCAGGTTTCTGATCGGCAAATCTATAATTCCAGACGTATGGAAGGCGGCATGAGTTTTTCTCCCGAAAAACTCGAGTTTCTTTTCGCCGGACACTTCAGGAAGTTAGAGTTTCGCGAAATGAGAAACTTCCCGCCCGCGGAGGGGTGCTTCGGATTTGATTTTGTCTCGGTTTCTCTTTGGGAGAGAATCTAAAGAGAATCTAAGATGAAAGGTGAGCTTGGTTCAATTGAACTAGACCCGCCGAAAACAGTGGCCGCTTCATATAACTGGAGTGAGTGGGCTCAACTTTAATTCCACCTTCCGCAATCAGGAAGCTCAAAGCCTCAGGGGGTGGGGGTTAATGCCCTCAGCTTCCCTTTTTCGGAAACTGGAACCGCTGGAACCACCAGAATCCGCACCCGCAGGAGCTGCGACCTGCACCCTACAAACAACTCAGGGGGAGCACCTCTTCCGAAAAAGAGCCGCATCCCCCCGAATTAAAGACCTAAACTAAAGCGAATATCGCTTAGTAACGTCCGCGACCGCCTCCGCCGCCACGTCCGCCTCCGAAGCCGCCGCGTCCACCGCCGCCGCCTTCACGAGGAACCATAGGCTTAGCTTCGTTCACGGTCATTGCGCGACCGTCGAAGTCCTGGCCGTTAAACTTGCTGATAGCATTAGCAGCTTCAGCTTCGGTCGACATTTCGACGAATCCGAAACCTTTGCTACGTCCGGAGTCACGATCCATGATCACTTTAGCAGATTCAACCGTCCCGCATTGCGAGAAAGTATCCATCAAAGACTGGTCGTTTGCGGAAAATGGCAGATTGCCAACATATAATTTCTTACCCATAAAACCTCCAAAGGCCGGGCGCCGCTAAAGAGGATATAGGCACTATGCCCGCAGACCCTTATAGAAGCAGATTGACTAACGCCTATTAGTTAACACACCCCTACGCTAAGTAACAGTGCGAATCGCGTCTGAAAAATTAATGTTCAAAATCAAATAGATATCCGATGATTAGGACCTTAGCTCCGGTTGTGGTATCAAGTACTCGTGAATACGAAGAAAAAGCCCTATAGTGACCTCAGTTTGATCGATTTCCAGAGGCGTTTTCCTTCTGAGGAGACCTGCTGGGAGTACCTGGTAAAGATGAGGTGGCCTGACGGCTTTGCCTGCCCAAAGTGTGAAAGTAAGAAGGCGAGCTTCAATAAAACCCGAAAAGTTTATGAGTGCTACTCCT
>JBBCAV010000183.1:0-2173 GCA_051382305.1 Bdellovibrionota bacterium FG-2 | reverse complement strand
ACCCACGCCAGACAAAAAGGAGAAGAAAAGCCGTCGGCGGAAACGAGAGGACTTCAAGCAAAGGCCTAGAATAGAGCGCCGAAAATCCCCAAAAAAGGGCGAAGACCCAGGCGAGAGTCAAATGGACTTTGTGCGCACCTTCAGATTTTTCCCGGAAACAATCTCGAAAAAAAGCCAGAAGCGCCCAAAACCCCGCCCCACTCCACAGCGCAATCAGCGTTTGAATCGCGATGAGATAGGCCCAAGGGTGATGAAGCGAAACCGCATCACAAAATCCCAAAACCCAAGAAAAAGCCCACGGGACGCTTTGGTTCCGAAGTTGGAGGGAAACCTCCAAAAACGGATGAAGCCTCCCGTGGGCCCAAAAATGTGCAAACTCTAAGACCTGGCGTTCATCAGGATGAAACCACTGAAGAAGGAACGGGACGCATACGAGATGAATCCCAAGTCCAACGAGCCCAATCCTGCGCAAACTCAAGGCCAATACCAAAAAGGGAGAAAGCTACTTACCTTCGACTTTTTTGCGCAATGTACGCAAATGCATCACCACCTCATTAGAGGCCTTGGCATAGGACGTACCTGAATCCAGCATTGCGCCGGCCCCTGCTTTATCTCCGGCGTCTGACTTCTTAATCACGTCTGCCGCACAAACGTGAAAAGAGGCGTGAGAGGTGCGCATCGGTTCAAATTCGGTTTCCGCTTTGAATTTAGCACCATCTGCATAAATCCACTGTCCTAGCGGACAAACGTTATCTTTGCAAACGACGGCAGGATCCAGCTTATCTTTGGAGGTCCCGTCGATATAGCCTCTGAGTTTCATTTTCCAGTTAACATGAGCATTAATTGCATCATCAAAGTTCATTTTAATCCCCTTTCCTTGGGTTGAGTATGCCCATTGTAACCCAATAAATAATGAGCTGTCTTCATCCGTATTAAATTTTTTTTACTAGCCGCTGATTTTAGGAGCTGATATTCATCAGACATTCAAAGGAAAAGATCGACCAAACCGCAAGAGGAGCATCTATGAAAACCCTTCATTATAAAAAGTCCGCATTATCCACACTTTTCACTTTCTCGCTTTGTTTCGCGATTTTGAGCCTTTTTTGCGCTGGATGTTTTGATCGTCCCCCTGCAGCAAAAGTTCTCACTCCAAATACTCCTCCTGCGGCAGTTACCACTGATGGCGTCACTCCAGGCGCGCCTGGCAATGCTGACCCCCACGCTGGACTCAATCTTAGTCCCGCTGCGCCAGGCGGAATGCCTGCGGGACATGCTGCGGGCGGTGGAGCCCCAGGTGCTGCGAAGCCCACCATTGATTTCTCAAAGATCTCTGTTCCAAAAGCCTCAGGCAGCAATGGCCTTACCGTTTCAGAAGTCTACGCGCAGCGCACGAAGCTCAAAGACAAGAAGGTCGTGGTTAACGGCGTGGTTGTAAAAGTAAACCCCAACATCATGAAGACAAACTGGGTTCACGTTCGCGATGGCAGTGGTAAAGCCGAAAGCAAAGACGACGATCTCACGATCACCACCAATGGCATGGCTGCGGTTGGCGATAAAGTTCGCATCGAAGGCGTCGTGCACCTCGATAAGGACTTTGGCTACGGTTACAAATACGCCACAATCGTTGAAGAAGCTAAAATCGAAGCTTTGAAGTAGACTCGAAGATCACCCTAAGCTCGGGGGCCATCAGTCCCTTCAATGAGTTTTCCAAGATCAAAGACGATCGTGTTGAGGTTCTTTGATTGATCTGTAAGTTGTTTAGCCATTTGCGAAGATTTATTTGAGACTTCAGAATTCTGAATCGTCGACTGTTCAATCTGATTCATGGCAATCTTGATTTGACCTACGCCCATTGATTGCTCATGCGTAGCTCTGGCGATACTTTTGATCATTCTATTCACTGATCACTTTGGTTTTACTGCTGATTTCGCTAATAACTTGCACAAAGTCAGTAATCTCCTGATGATTGGACTCAACTTGCGCGACAATTGCGGCATTACTTTGTGTCATATCCGCCATAGAACTTATCACCTTTTCTACGGCTGCTTTCCCTTGGTTTACGGCCTCGGCACAGGTCTCAGACCACTCGTGCGATAGATTAGCATTCTGGGAGTTTTGTTCGATCATTGCGCCAACTTCATCAAGCGAAGAAACAGTCTCTTGGACCGCGGCG
>JBBCAV010000182.1:0-1915 GCA_051382305.1 Bdellovibrionota bacterium FG-2 | reverse complement strand
TTCATTCAGCGTTTATTTTCGCTTCAGCAGCGCTGAGTCTTGAGGCGGTTCGCATGTCTTCTGCGTATTGGCGGATCGAAATAGCGAGGTAGGCTTCGTAGTCTCCATTGTTCATGGGTTTAATTCGGCACTCGTTCATGAACTCTAGAATAGTGTGGCTTTGTCGGCGGCGAGCTAATAAAACTGAGCCCAAGTCCAATACCAATATAATGTTGCCATTGGACTTGGGCCTTCGAAAATCCGTTACTCTTTTTTCGGATCCGCTGCCGAACCTGCATTCAATCCGCTAGTTGGTTCCATCTCCATGGTTTCATGATCGACGGGATTTAGCACTTTATCGAGCTTATCTGAAACATTTGGGGCGTTTTTGGTTCCTGCTTTGCAGTCTTTTAGTTGTTGTGTCACTTCTTGGAGTTTTTTCGTTCTCTTATAGAGTTGATCGGTCATTTGTTTTGCTTGCTCGGAAGACGCTTTGAGCATTTGCGCCATCTGATCCCAGTTGCGTTTCTGGACGGCGGCATCAAACTCCGCCATACAGCCATTTTTGTTCCCAAACGCAAATAGTTCTTTTCTATAGGCTGCGGATGCGGCTTCTAGCTTCTTGTTTAAGTCCAGGAAGTGTGGGGTGGGTTGATCGTTAGGTGTCGCGCCGTTTTTGATCGCTTCCAAATTCTTTTCTGAAGCATGACCCCATTCAATCATAAGCGAATTACTGGCGAGAACGTACTGATCATATTTGGAGGAGATCGCTTTATCCTTGAGTACGCCTTTGACATCTTCGGTCAGCGGTAGGACAAAGCCTCCAAGGCCGGGCATTCCGCCCGATCCCATTGTGCCGATTCCGATTCCGCCGATACCCCCGCCCGGCAATTTGTTTTTGTCCACGCTTTCGGTGCTGGTATCTAGTGTGCCATATCCCATGCCCAGGCCAAACCCGCCGATGCCTCCAGCTCCGTACAACATCGATGGCACAGTAGTTTTAGCCATATGATCTGCCCAGGCGCTGCAGACATCGCCTTTGGTGTCTTTGGCAAGCGCCAAAGCTGACGTTAAAGAAAAACTTACTGCCGTAATTACGAAAAATTTTTTCATGATTTCCCTCTGAGTTAAGCGGATTAAGATTCAAGTCCCAGTAAAAATCATAGGCCGTTTTTTTTTTTTCAATCGGCATATGAGTGGTGACTTTGGGAGTATTCACGCGCCAAGGAATTGACGAAAATGGTATTGCTCCTTGTCGTCTATTCGAGCTTCTCCACCACCAGCGTCTGATGCCACGATGTCGGCGTATAGGGTTCGCCCCCAAGCATTCCCCACTTTTTGGTCACGCACATTCCCACTTTTGCAAATTCACGCTCAAAGTCTTCCGGCGAGTATACATTTTGACCAAAATCAAAGCGCTTGCTCACACCCTTTTTCGGATCGACGAGAATCCATCTTGCGGTTATGCGCTTTTTTGCAGTGTCATAACTGGCCTGATCTAGAAAAAATCGCCCTCGGCTTAGCTCAAGCCAGTGTTGTCTTGGACCTTGCTCAAAAACGAAAATCACCCAGAGAATACTACCTTACCTCTATAGCTAGAGCCAGGGGGTATTCGTGGCGTTGCAGGACCTGTTTCGGGACTCTTGGTGTGAATTCTGGACTTCGAGAAATTTGCTGGAACTTGAGGGCGGCATCCTCTTAGGCGAACACAATTCAAACGTGAAATTCCTGAAGGGGCCGCGACTCAATGAGTGGCCCGTTGGAAAATATACTGGGGCAGAATGGACGTTGAAAATCCGCGGGCATCGATCGGTCCGCATTCCAATTCCCGAAATGCTTTATCCGCGCCTAACGGCCTACGCAACGAACAGCGTTCTCAGTAATGCAAGATTTCACGTGAGAACGAGTCTTTTGTTGTCCCCCTGGACGCGTGGCT
>JBBCAV010000181.1:0-8466 GCA_051382305.1 Bdellovibrionota bacterium FG-2 | reverse complement strand
TGACCTAAGCTCTACACCACTTGAGCCATACTGATAAGGGGATCGCTCCGCTCCCCTTATAACCCCTGGGTTAAAGATGGCTTATATCCACCGGCCCAAGGGCCGGGGCCTTACGCCATGGCGGTAAAGCACCTACCTAAACACAAGAATCGTTTTGTGACTTTTACGCTTCGCAGGTCTTGGGTTTCGCAAATGGCTTTGAGCTCTTTTCATTTTCGATTTGCGGGGTGTTCAATTTCTGATGCGCCCACTTTCGCTAACGGGATTTGCAAACTTTGCAAGCGCAGTAGCGGCGCTTTGCTTCGGGGCGCGTGAACACGTTGCCATTGTTTGAATTCGTTTTGTAAGGCAAGCCCACCCGATTGTTATTCTCGTCGGGAACACATGTGTAACTCTATGACCTCAGCAGGAGCACCACTGCGGCTGCGAATCGTTGCCGTACCCTAAGAAGCCTTTTCAAGTTCCTCGCGCACGATCTTACGAACCTGCTCGGCTGTCACAACACCTGATCCTTTCTCCGCTTCCATCAAGAGCTTGAGCTTGGAGTTCATAAGCGTTTGATAAGGGATGCCGGTGCGCTGGCTCTCAGTGTAGAGCCAAGTGAAAATATCCAAGTCGATGCGGAAGGTCTTAGCGACCTTCGCATTTTTGAATTTGTCTCCAACGGGCTTGCCCTTCATTTTGGTCAGATCATATTCCTTCTTCATAATTGCGCCTTTCATTCGCGGTGGCCTTCCGCGCTGATATGATTCGGAAGCTCTCTTCATCCTTTTCGAGATAAACGACGAGCAATAGTCGTAAATCCGCAGAGTGGCCCACCAAGAGCATCCGATCTTCGGATTCGTGAGAATCTGGATACGACTTCGCTAGGGGGTTACTAAACACCGTCGCTGCTTCATCAAAACTGACCTGATGCTTTTTCAGGTTTGATTCTGCTTTTTGTTCGTCCCAGGTGATCTTCACAAAATCCATAATACAACACTGTAAGTACAGAAGCAATGTAAATAAGATCCAAGCTTTTTGCCTCTGTTATCTCTCATTCTTTGTCTACTTTTCACTCCACTTTCCCCATCCGAAGCAACCCACGACACCCCGCCCATAAATCATTTTCCCTCTCTTTGATGAGCACCATTTCTTTTGAGGTCCCAGACCCCACTCACCAACTCTTCGTTGTGGGGGTGGGGTCTGGGACCGACCTCGTTTTTATGGATGCACAAGCCTGCGATAGGTCTTCGTTTCTTTGGGGGGTGCCGGAGGCATTGGTAGAGGCGACGTTGCCTCCCCTGGTGCCTCTACCAATGCCTCCCCCTCAAAGTGATGTCGTGAGGGTGATGGAAACACCTGCACTGCACCGAGCAAACCACCGTTGAGGCAACCCCAAAGGATTTCTGCACCGGACCCCTGACGAAGAAACGGGAACGTACTTTAAAAAAATTCGCAGAGGACAGCCCCCGCACCCGACGCAACTTGTGTAACTCCTGGCTCTCCACAGTGGCCTCTGTCGCAAGCAAAACGAGGAAGCCTGCCTTCACCCTTTCCCGGTTTTCCAACGGGCCGCAGGTCCGTCAGAGGGGGTATGGGGGGCGCAGCAAACCATGTCTTTTAGGGTGGGGAGATATCCCATCCCCTGCTTGCCTCCCAACAAATTACCCGACCTACAAGCTCAAACAACCTTAAACCAAAACAAGAAACCTAAACAGAACAAAAGCCAAACTCAAAACATAACATCTTCTTCAAAATCTCCGCACACTTTATCTCGCAACCCTTCTCACTTCACGCTTTCCATCTTATCGCTACCCCTCTTTCCTTTTCACCACGGCTTGCAGCTCACCTTGCCATTACCAAGAATGCCGCTGTTGCATTTTCGATGGCCAAAACGATCAACACGAAACCTAACAAGAAACACTCGAGCGCAACCATAATGAAACTTTTTCGGACCCGACCCTATACACGGGCATAGCAACGAATCGTACAAAACCGTTTCCCGCCCCGGAAACATTTGATTTCGGGGTAGTCACTTCTGAGTTTTAAAAACCCCAGATTCATCGGGAATAGCGATGATCTGGGATTTTGCTTTTTTGATAGGATTTGCGGGTACCCCTACCCCTTACGGGTTCGCCGATCGTCGCTCTAAAGGCTTTTTAGGAAGCCGTTTTTTTGGGGTTGCTTGAATTGCGCGCCAAACAGAGCCAGAAGAAAGCTTTAACGCTTTTTCAATCTGCTGGTAGCTCTTCCCCTGCCCTCTTAGCTTTTGGACTTCTTCGTAATCATTTTTCTTAGGGCGCCCGAGTTTTTTGCCGCAGCTTTTCGCATACTCAAGACCCAGCATAATCCGCTCGCGGATCAGCTCCCGCTCAAATTCTCCGAGGCTTCCCAGAATTTGCATGAAGAGTCTGCCGGCGGGGGTGGTGAGATCCACTTGGTCGCGAGTCGCGATGAACTTAACCCCCAGGGCTTCGAATTCTGAAAGCGTATTAACCAAGTGCTTTAGTGACCGAAAAAGTCTGTCCATTTTTACGACGACAACGGCATCCACTTCCCGCGCTCGGACGAGCTGAATAAGTTGTTTTAGTCCTGGGCGATCATCGGTTCCGCCGCGAGCACGATCCGTAATCTCATGAACGACCTTAAACCCTCGCGCCTTGCAATAGCGCCGAAGCTCTTGGACTTGAACTTCGGGTTTTTGATCACGCTTCGTCGTGCTCACACGCGAATAGGTTAGAACTCGCATAATGTAAGATCCCTACTGTTTTCCGTCCGGAAGCCAGAGCGAACCGAGATCAATCTCTACCGCATCAAAAGGCGCTGCTCGCACACGTTCGTTTCCTGCGTATGAACCTAAAAGAATCCACCGTTCAACGTCCCTTGAATAGATTTCAAGCGTTTTTTTATCGGGATCAATCAACCAGACGTGATCAACTTTCTCGCGCGCATAAATTGGAAGTTTTTTAACTCGATCCATACCAGCAGTTCGGTTTGAAAGAACCTCGCATACCCAATTTGGAGCAATCTCAAAATATGCCTGATCAACAGGAATATTTGGCATTTTGTCTTTCTTCCACCCCGCAAGGTCCGGGACCAAAATATTTTGGCCGAGATGGAGTTCGGGTTCATCCAATATCCACCATCCCCCTGGGCCACCTTGTCCTTCGTCAAATGGACTCGTGATTTTACTACCAAGCACAGAGGACGCTCTTGCGTGTCTCGGTCCTGGCCGTGGGGAGGCAATCAGTTCACCGGCGATAATCTCCCCTACAAGATGGTCAGGCAACGCTAAAAGGTCGATATAAGTCGCATATTTTTTTGCTTCTACACTCATGTGTTACTCCTTGGCCATAGTGTCGCGATACCAAGCGCTTATAGCGAAATTTCTGCGCGCTGGTCCAACTTTTACAACAAAACCTGTCATCTCCTGTGAGTATTTTTCAATTATTTCCAGCTGTTCTTTTTCATTTGGGAACGCTGCAAGGAATGCCTTTGACCTCATCTCCCACTCTTCGTTTTCTTGGCGCTCTTTTTCTTCCTCAAGTCGATGCCCGGCAGCGATATCGAGTTGCTTTTGTGTTTTGATTTCATCCGTGTGTGATTTTGCCTTTAGCCAATCTCGATGTTTTAGATAACAGCTTTCGAGATAGCCGATTTCAGAGGTGATTCCATTTTCTAAAACATCTTTGCGGTTTTGAAAGACATCGCAAAACACTAGTTCAAGATCATCCTGACTTTCAGCATTCAATTCTTTTAAAAGCGTCAGCGCTCTCTCTCTCTCTTTCTTCATCAGTTTAGAAACTAGGCTTATGATTTTTTCTGAGTGGAGAGAGAGAGTTTTTTTAAGAGGTTCTTTAAATCCTATATTTCTATAAGGTGGCTCTCTGCGAATTTCGCAGACGTTACCCTCTGCGAAATTCGCAACCAACCCCTCTGTCTTATTTGCAGAGTCTGTGGAATTCGCAGGGTCTGCGAAATTAGCAGAGGCCAGTAGTGTCCCAAATCTCTTTCGGTTGAGGGAGTAAGAATTGCCCTTTCTCCCATTTTCAATGGAGATGAGGGATTTCTTAAGTAAGTCTTGCTTAAGACGGCTCCAGCCGCCCTTATCGAGACTTAGCGCAGCGCAAATTTTGGGGATTGAGATCTCGACGCTCTCCTGATGCCAGCCTATCGTGCTTCGAATCAAATAAAGCATAAACCGGAGCTCGCGCAGGTTCAGGCTTGTATCTGAATACAGAGTCTCGATGATTCGGTGGTTGAGTGGCATCCAGCCGTTTGTTGTGACTGGTTTCGTCTCACTCCGCTTCGCTTGTGGTGGCTGTGCGGATTTAGCACCGTCTGCGGATTTAGCACCGTCTGCGGATTTAGCACCGTCTGCGGATTTAGCACCGTCTGCGGATTTAGCACCGTCTGCGGATTTAGCACCGTCTGCGGATTTAGCACCGTCTGCGGAATGTGCAGACGGTGTTGAATTAACTTGTTGAATTTGAGGAGAAAAACTTGATGGAGCGCTTTCCCATGGTTTAAGTTTTGTTAGCTTCTTTTTGATTATTGGAGCCTTTAGGCTTGCATCCCCTTCGAAGGGGTTAAACGGTAGCGCCATTTATCACTCCTCAATCCGTTTCCATAGTGCCACGGCCAGGTCGTAGTAGTCTTGCGCGAGCAAGGAAGAAGGATCATGCTCCAACATCGATTTTGCCATTACGATTGATTCCTGTCCTCCTACAGCGCGCCGAATTGGATTAGGTAAAAGAGTTTCGCCAAGTTGAGAAATATAGGCTCCGTAAATTTGTTGGCTGAGTTTTGCTTTTTCGAGAAGTGTGGGGACTACTAGAAAATGGTCCCATTCAGTCTTGGCCGCTTCGCCGAATTCTTGGATATGCTCAAGGTTAGTGCTGAGGGCCTTATAGGTTCCAATGTCGCATCCTACGGGCGAAATTACCGTGGATGCCGCAACCAAGGCATTTTCGACAAGTTGGCTCCAATTTGGGCCATTATCAAAAATAATAATCTCGTAATTTTTGAGATGGGGCAAAAGCTGCTCTTTGAATACGTACTCTTTACGTGTCGTATTTCTGAGAGTTTTTTCGAGACCAAGTAACTCTGCGGTTTCTGGAATCACATGAAGGGTAGGGAGATCGGTCGCCTTGACGATTTCGTCGATGGTAGCTTCCTTTTGAATGAAATGATAAAGACCCCCTGTTTCATCTTTCATGTCGTCGATTGATTCAGCTTTGGGCTTTGCGAGAGCAATATCTGTGATTGAGCATTGAATATCCAGGCCGACGATTAGGGTCTTAATTCCGTTCATTGCGAACATTCGAGCAAGCGAGTAGGAAAGCGTACTTTTTAGGACACCCCCCTTTGCTGTGTAGATGCAGAGGACGTGCTGTTTCTTTGGTTTTTTCAAAAAACCAAAGCGCTCGCCAATAGAGGGGACTTGGTCAATCGTCCATTGGCGCACCGAATTCTTGCCAACAGATTTTCTACCCGCTTTAGGGATCTCGCCGCGAGCCTCGGCATTGTAAAGCGTTTGCCTAGAGGCCACACCATCGACGCGATCATCTAGACGGAAAAGTTTGGTGATCCCCATTGAAGTAAAAACACTTGGTTCCATATAACGTTACCCCCTGTTGTTAGACCCTAAAAGCCCTCGGCCCGCCGTTAAGGATCTAATGGATTCTAATTGAGGGCAAGAAATAAGTGGCGATCACTGCTAATTTTTCTACATTTTTTAGAGTGAGCCACGGAGCTGGGATGAAGTGAAATGTCGATGCGCGCGCGTCAGTGGGCGTGCTCAGAGTTTCACAATCGCCAAATCGGAATCCAAAATGAGGCAGCATCGGGGATGATTTTTTGCATCGCACTATTTTTTTATCATCTCCCTCGTTTGCCTTCATCTCAAAGATCCGAGTTATATTTAGGCACACCCACCTTCGATATATGTCGGGCTGCGAAAACAATTCGCTGCCCATAGTGCCCCCCTTAAGAATGTCTCCCCCTATCCCCTGGATGCCTTCTTCGTTTTTTCTCCCAACCACCCCCGTCCGTGATTCCATTTTTGAAACCAGTTTTTTCTCAATCACTGATTCAGGAACAAGACCCCACTCACACATCGTTGTGGGGGTGGGGTCTTGTTCCGAGCAAGAATCGGAGAATTGAGAAGGCTCTGAGATCATTTTGGAATCACGGACGGAGGGGGTTCACTTGGGAGTCTACAGGTGTAAACCCTCCAGTGAACCCTTTTGTGAACCCCCTATTTTAGGTTTTATGACCGCAAAGACTGGATCAAAAGCGATCCGGCTTTGAAGGCTTGGGAGCACGTGGGAAGACCATGAAACCCTACTTTCTCCCCAGCTATTACCCACTCACTTGGTCACTCAAACTGAAATAGTCGGTTTTGAGTGCTTCGATTGTAATATTTCAGTATGAAAACAACGTGCTGACTGGTACGAGAACCCCGCCCCAATTCCTGACCTCCCACACTCTACGATTATGGGAGGTCAGGAATTGGGGCGGGGAAAAAGGGAAGCGGTAAGGATGAAAGATTTAGGAGTTGTGATGGAGTTATTGGAAACAAAAGAAACAGGAATTGAGAAGATAAGCAGAGGAGTAAGTAGGGGAGTAGTAACGGAGAGGGATGCGGGAGCGTTGAGGTGGGTGTGCGAGCAAGGTGCGATGAGTGTGGATCAGTTGTGGCGCGCGGTTTGGAGTTGTGATGGGGCGTCGCAGTCACCAAGGTATGCGTATGAACGAGTAAGGTTCTTGGAGCAGTCAGGGTTTCTTGAAGGCGTTAGGATCAACCACAGCTTAAAGACATACTTCAGGGCGACAAGGAAGGCCGTAGAGGTCGTCTCGGCACACGCGCAAGTGGGCCGCCTCATTCCAACCGCGCGGACGCCCACAAACGAAATTCCACACGTCGATGTACTTACGGAAGTGCGACTCGCTGCGCAGCGAGCTGGCAAAGTCTCCGATTGGTTAACGGATCGAATGCTGATTCTTGATCCCAAGTTTCCTAGGGATCGCTTCGCAGTGCCAGACGCGATCTGGGTGACCAAGGGGACGGGACGAAAGATTGCCGTTGAACATGAACGGACGAGGAAGAAGCGAACCCGCGTTAAAGACAAGGCTGACCTTCTCGCGCGCGAACTGACGCGAGCAGACAGGATGGTTGAGCTTGTTCTTTGGATTGCGGCCCCTGGGCTTTACCGTGAGCTTGAAATGGTTTTGAGTGGGTATCCCAATCAAAGATTGAGGACGTTGGATCAGTTTTTATCCGAACTGCCGGGATCGTCCGGAGATGGAAGGGGAGCGGTATGAACGGAAGAGAACAAGACGAGGAGGGGCGTAAGATCCTTGTCTACGCATTTGCGGGGCTCTGCTTCGTCATGCTGTTTTTAATGTGGACCGGACCTTTTCTGCCCCCCGCCATTTTAGGGGGAATGCTTGGGGTGTGGGTGTATCAGGTGTTTCGCCAGGAGTTGCGCAAGGTGCGCGTGCTTGGGTACGTTCATATGCTGGGGTTTTTCTGCCTTGTGTACTATGCGCTCTTGGGCGCGCCATGGTGGAACTTTCAACGCTTTGCGGGGATTTTGTTTTGGTCCCCCAAGGTGCTTCCTTTTTTTCAGTCAATGGCGAAGTATTGGAACACGTTTTCCAAGGTCGTGAGTTCTCCTTTAGGGGAGATTACAGGGGTGGATGCCCTTTTAATTTCGCAATACGTCTGGAGTTCGCTCCTATTTGCCGCAGTAATCCCTTTAGGGATTCGGATCTATTTCCGGAGGCGCGATAAGGACCAAGATCCGTATCGCGACGAGGATAAGAAGGAGATGAAGCACGGGCCGCTTGCCAAGGCAGTCTTTAGTCCGGCCACGGCGTTTAACGATATATTTAGTTTGGTATTTGGGATGTGGCTTGACGGTGGGCGCGGGCTGAATCCAAGGGAACCCAATTGGTTGAACGAACTTTTCATTGGGACCGTTATAACAGCGGTTCTGCCTCTTGTTACCATGGGTGTTAGGCACTTCTTTTGGTTTCCCAGAAATCCTGATCTTCGATTTTTTCTCGACTACGCTCTTTGGCTGCCCTTAATTGGGTGGGGTTTGGGTTTCGTTTTGGGCCGGAGCCGATACGGTCATATGTTGGTGGATTACCTGTGCTGGAAAAACAGCCATGAATCCCATAAAATTCCCCCAGGCTTTGTTATTGGCAAAACGTTTAATGGTTCTTCTTACCGAATCGAAGAAGACAACCTAAGTGCTCTGGTTAGCGGCGTAAGGCACCAAGCAGGGCGGATCTGACCGGACGATTTGCCGCAGTTGGCCGAGGTTTCCTTTTCGAGGAGGAAGCTTATGTCTAAAAATGCGACGTCCCGTAGTGATGAAGATCTGATTAATGCCGTGATGGAAGCAATCGCTGCCAAGAAGACGGCCAAGGAGTCTGAAAAGAAACCCATAAATCGCGGTCGCAGGTACGGTC
>JBBCAV010000180.1:0-2934 GCA_051382305.1 Bdellovibrionota bacterium FG-2 | reverse complement strand
CTCGCGATGTTGAACGCCAGCTATGATACCCGGACCTAATGGTGTTTCCCGGGGTGAGGCTCGGCACTGGCACCGTCAGGTCCTTGGCCGCTCTCACTGGTTGTCTCAAGCTTTGCTTGGCGCACATGAGGCCGAGACTACACTTAACGGGCTTTGACGATGAGTGTTATTTTGGGGTGTTTTTTCTAGGGTTGCCGGGTGGCGCTTTCTTCATATAAGGTTCAAAAACGAATGGGAAGTCGAAGCCCTTTTTCCGCTTTGCGCGGCAAATATGAATTTGGAGCAGAAGTTTTGGACGTCCTCATCGGCGGTCAGTCGATGTTGGATTCCAAGGTTCAGCTTGCGCTGCGTTCATTGGATGAGGTGGATGGCTATATTCGCAGTTATGGATTTCAGCTTGATAATCCCATTGAGAAAGCTGAAATTTTTGGCAATTTTCACGAAGCGTTGAATTTTATTCGGCGTAATTTTCTGCAACCCGATAATCCGGATGGCCTACGGCTTGAAATTCCTAAGAAGATTTTAGAGCTCTTGGATGTGCGAGAGCTTCTCTTGATGGCCAGTCTCCATCAGGCCGGGCAAATGTCCGATACGCAGGGGCTGTATTTGAGAAACTGGGCGTGCGCGCTGCTTAAAGTGATGCATACGATTGCTCATACGGATAAGGACTTGCGAACCTCGTATTTTACGGACATCCAGCAACAGATATTGGATCGCTTTTATCGCGTGCTTCATCGTGATCCAGAGAATCGTCTGTATCTTGGGGAGCGCGATGATGATCCGCTGCGCGTGGATTTGGTGGAGTTTTTGCCCAAGCCAAAGAAGTCTCGTGAGTCTACGATTCTCAAACTTCTGCACAAGCCTGAAAATGTGGCCGAAGATATTTTTGATCGAGTCGGGATTCGTTTCATCACCGAGACGAAATTTGGCGCCCTGCGGGTGGTAAAATATCTTCGCGATAAAAATATTTTTATGCCTCCCAATATCAAGCCCAGTCGATCACGAAATACGCTCGTGGATTTGGAGTTTTTCAAAAATAAGTTTTCGGAAGTCTGGCCGCGGGCGGAACGGGGCGAACTTGATGAAGCGGCGCTCGTGTCAACACTTGAAGCCGCTGTTCAATATGCTTCGATTGGGTTGGATAATCCGCATTCAAGTTCTCATTATCGGGCGATGCAGTTTACGTGTCGGCAGCTGATCAAGCTGCGCAACCCCCTGTACACCGACCTCAAAGGCTTAAAGACCCTCGTGAAATCAAAAGACGACGTTGACAGCGAGATCTTAAAGGTCGTCGATAAAATTGATCTGAAGTATCTTCAGCGTGAAGTGAGATTCTTTTATCCCTTCGAAATCCAAGTCATGGATCGTGAAAGTGCTGAAGAAAACGAGAAGGGCCGCAGTTCTCATAGCGAATACAAGAAGGCCCAAGTCCAGACCGCTTTGAAGCGTGTCATGGGGAGTTTGATGGATGCCGTTCGATAGCGATTTTGCGCTTTTTGGAACAGGGGTTGCTCCGCTGGTCGCGGCGAGCCACCTGCTGGCACAGGGTAAATCTGTCGTGGTCATCAATCCGGATCGGGACTTCTTTTTAGAAGATTCTGAGCTACCTTTAGATCCCATGCTCCCCCTAACTTGTGGCAGGTTTCCAGTGGGCTTTCCTGAGCGACTGAAACGAAACACTATCGAAAAAACCTTGGCGACCTTGCGTCCTGATTTTCCGGGCGCAATCGAAGGCTGGTTTGGGTCAGAAGAGAGGCGTGCCGAGAGACGTTCTGAGAAACGTGATGAGCGGCGGGGTCAGGGGTTCCAGGGATTCCAGGGGTTTCATGACACCTCGGCGCCTCATGTGCGAAGCCGCGGGTTTGAGTGGGTTGTAAGCGAAACGCCCCGTGGGTTAGCGCAGGGAGATTTTGATGAGCTCTTTCTGGGCTTTTCTGATGCGGGTTTGAATCCACAACTTTGGGAGAAACTACAGGCCGCGCGACGGTTCCCGGGAGGTGCGGCGGGGGCGAAACAACTACAAGGTCTCTTTGTCCCTCGTCTGTGTGACGTGGATGTCGCACGCTATCGCAATGGACTGCTGGAGTTCGTGAGAGAACGCCTGGGCGGCGAGAGTTTTTTCAGCTCTGCGGGGCAGTTTGAGATTACTCAAGGAGGCGTGCGCTTTACCGTTAACTCTGAACCGAAGAGTTTCAAAATTAACGAAGGCCTCCTGGTTTTTTGGACTCCCAAGCTGACGTCTTGGATTCTCAAACATGCAAAAAAATTCGGGATGACCCCCGTGCTGCCGCTGGGGTTACGGCTGTGGGAGCAGTGGAGTGTGATTTCTCGTGAGTCGTTGGATTCTTCGTGTGTCGGGGTGTTTGAAGATATGGCCGTTTGGGCGGAGTCCGAGGGCGCACCTAACTTGGAAGAGGGTCTTTACCGTCTGGCAATCCTAAAAGCGGGAGCGCGAGTGGGGTTACAAGCTGCCGAACTTCGGGATGTAGGCAGTTCTTGGGTGTCTGAGGATTCTTTGGGTGTGCTCACTTCACTTTGCCATGATTTTCTCAAATGGGAACGTTTTACGCTGCGTTCGATGAAGGCCCGTGCGCTGCTGGAGTGGGGAGATGAAAAGACGTGGCCTCTCTTAGCGACGCGTTCAAGCAATGATCTCAAGGTCCGAGTTGTCAACGCAAGTGATGGTCCTCTCGTTGATGTCGTGCGGGTTGCGCGCGCATCGGTCATGGAGGGGGGAGTATGAGTTTTGCGGTACGTTCAGCTCGATTTGACGTGGCAGTGGTCGCGGGACCAGGCCTGGAACTTTGGCCGAGTATCGGGGTGAGATCACTGTCGCTATTGTGTTCTGATATGGGATTGAGTGTGGGTTGTTTTGGTGGAGAGAGTTTGCTCGGGCGAGGCGTCTTGCCCTTTTCTGAGACGGGCGGAATGGTG
>JBBCAV010000179.1:0-8834 GCA_051382305.1 Bdellovibrionota bacterium FG-2 | reverse complement strand
CACACCAGATGGTATTTACAATCCCAGGTCGTATGACTTCCTTTTTTGTAGTCCTGCATTCCCCCAACATGAGGCACCGGTCGCCTAAAGGCGAGGGGTTTTCAGATCCCGGAGGGGGGACTCTAAAAAAGGAATGGAACGCATGGTATGGCAACGTAGCCGAACTGGAGCTTCTCAAACGAACACCGGTCACTGACAAAGCTCCTTCACCAAAACCAGAGAATGACATTCAGCCGTCCCAGTCAGCAAATGAGACCATCTCTGAGAAAGGTATCAACTTATGAGGCAGCGCAGAATTTTTGGGCATTTTCAGGAGAAGCTAATGAAGATTCAAAATGAGGAATCTATGGGCGCACAGCCTGCCACACTGTTACACAGCAATCCGAAACCCTTCTGGAATGTCGATGACGTCGCCAACGCATTGTCTTGCGCAACTCGCCATGTATATAGGCTGGTCTCGCGAGACAAGATCCCCTATGCAAAAATAGGAAAAAAATTAGTCCGCTTTCATCCTGACCGAATTACAGAATGGGTTCTAAAAGGAGGAACACGTTGAGTGAATGCCCACGCAGACGAGAGCGTCTGCAAGCAGTACGCAACAACCCTGGCATCGCCAAGCGTTTCGTCGATGACGGTGATGGTAAGTTTGTCGACTCAGGCAAGTTTATTTCCAGCCGTCGAGAGAGACTGAACGGCAAGTCGAGAAAAGTCCGGGCGGTTTTTGACAACATCGAGGACGCAAAAGCTTTTCGTGCAGGCCGACTTCAGAAAACCTCGACCGGCAGTCAGTGGCACCGGCAGAGCATCGAGCCATCGGAGGGCTCGGTGACTTTTGCCGAACTGATCAAGGAGTGGAAAGCATTCGCGTACCTCAAGCTAGAAGCGTCGACGCAGCAGACATACGACAAACTTTTGCCCTCGCTCGGCCCGCTAACAAACATTCCCGTCAATCGCATCACGGTGCTGGCGATTGACGAACTCATCAAACACTGGGTAGAGGACCCTACGAAGAGCGAGCGCAGAAAAACCTATCGCAAGGAACTCGACCTCTTGCGAACCATCCTTCACCATTTTCGAAAACGTCACAACCCAGCCTTCATCCTTCCGGTTCTGCCAGAACACTACGAAGCTGCGGACATCACCAAAGAAGCTGAGCCTGCCGTTACCACGTTGTCGATCCACGACCTCGGGCGCTTCTTCGATGAACTTCGGACAGGACGGACGCCCGAGTACTACCCTCTTGCTCTCACCCAGCTCTGCTTTTGCTTGCGCATTGGCGAGTGCGCAGGGTTGACGTGGAGTGCGATCGACCTCAAGACAAAAATAGCGCGCATCCACCAGACTGTAATCTGGGACCAGTATTCATGGAAGCCATCCATCAAGTCCCGCCCCAAGAATGGAAAGGAGCGCCTCTTGATGATTCCAGAGATACTCGCAACAGAATTTGAGGCGATGAACAAAACCCGCGACCCCAAGGTGGATCTGATTTTTCACAACGACGGAGTGCCACTGAATCGCAAAACTGTGGGGACGGCATTTAACCGCACACTAAAGCGTCTCAGAATTGGTCACGTGACAGGCACACACTTCCTTCGCAAAACATCTGCGACTCTTGCCAACGAAGCCACGGGAGATCTGTTCGCAGTTCAGAAGTTGTTGGACCACTCTTCACCCAACGTCACGATGAAGTACGTTGCCTCGACTCTCACACAAAAGCAGAAGATGGCTGATGCTCTCGGCGGGGCTGCGAATGCGGCTTTTGCATCCCTGGCCCCGTCCGGCCCCGCAGCCGAACCGTCCAAATAAAACATCAATAATTACAAGTAGTTAGGCCGAAATGGCTGGGGAACTAGGATTCGAACCTAGATAACCAGAGTCAGAGTCTGGTGTCCTACCGTTGGACGATTCCCCAATTTCTTATTTCGAATCCCGCAACGTCACGGTCCTATTAAACACAAGTTGCCCCGGCTTGCAATCAACTCGATCAGCACTAAAGTATCCTTGCCGCTCAAACTGAAATCGTGACTCAGGCGCAGCCGCGGCAAGCGATGGCTCGACGCGTGCGTCCCGCAAAACATCCAAAGATTTTGGATTCATTTGTTTCAAAAAGTCCGTTTCCCCTGCCCCGGGGTTTGGCACTGCAAATAGCCGTTCATAGAGCCGCACTTCGGCCTTCAACGAATGCGCTTCAGAAACCCAGTGCAGCGTGCCCTTCACCTTACGACCATCGGGAGGATTGGAGCCCCCCCTCGTCGCCGGATCGTAGGTACAGCGTAATTCTGTCACCCGCCCCTGCGCATCCTTCGTAACCCCCACGCACTTGATGAAGTAGGCCGACCGCAACCTCACCTCTTTATCGGGCGCAAGTCTAAAGAAACCTTTTTCTAGAACTTCCATGAAGTCCTCTTGCTCAATATAGATCACGCGTGAAAAAGGAACCTTGCGAACTCCTAACTCAGGACGCTGCGGGTGATTGGGAACCTCAAACTCTTCAACCTGCCCTTCCGGATAATTTTCAATCACCACACGTAAAGGCCTGAGCACCGCCATTGCGCGAGGAGCATTTTTATCTAATTCCTCACGCACACAGGTTTCTAACAACCCATACTCAATGCAACTATCTTTTTTGGTCACACCCACGCGCTCGCAAAAATCACGAATCGAACCTGGCGTAAACCCACGCCGTCTGAATCCTTGAATCGTAGGCATGCGCGGATCATCCCAACCACTCACATGATTGTCTTTGACCAACTCCAATAGTTTGCGCTTGCTCATGACTGTATAATCAATGTTCAGCCGCGAAAATTCGATCTGTTGAGGATGGCAAGGTGTACTAAGCGTATCGAGCACCCAATCATAAAGGGGACGATGATCTTCAAACTCCAGCGTGCAAATCGAATGTGTGATTCCCTCGATCATATCCGACAAACAGTGCGTATAATCATACATCGGATAAATGCACCACTTATCGCCCGTGCGATGATGATGCGCTTTTTTAATCCGATAAAGCACGGGATCTCGCATATTCACGTTCGGCGAGCTCATGTCGATCTTCGCGCGCAAAACAGCGGCGCCTTCATCAAACTCCCCCGCGCGCATCTTTGAAAACAAAGCTAGATTTTCAGCAACCGAGCGATCGCGATAGGGGCTGTCCGTTCCCGGTTCGGTCAAAGTCCCACGAGTTTTCCGCATGTCATCCGCATTCAGACTGCAGACATACGCCTTACCGAGCTTGATGAGTTCGACGGCATACTCGTAAATCTTCTCAAAATAATCCGACGCGTAGTGAATTTGCCCCTCCCAGGAAAAACCTAACCACCGCACATCATCCTGAATCGAATTCACATACTCGACGTCTTCTTTGACAGGATTGGTGTCATCAAAGCGAAGATTACATGTACCTTTGTAATCGCGTGCAATCCCGAAATTCAAACAAATCGATTTGGCATGCCCGATATGCAAATACCCATTGGGCTCTGGCGGAAAGCGAGTGGCCACCCTTGCTCCATTTTTCCCGCTCGCAAGGTCCGCATCGATAATGTGACGAATGAAGTTACGAATTTCTGTTTTATTTTCCGCACTAATATTTTCAGACATTTTTCCCCCACCGCCCCGAAACTCACTAACTATAGACTCTCAACGTTGCGAAGTCGCGCCTGCACCACATCCCAAGGCAAAACACCCAGAAGTTCAAAAAGACCGGCACTCACCGAACGACCGGTGAGAGTCAATCGCATCGGTCCCGTCAAATCTCCGAGCTTCACCCCATGCTGATCACAAAGTTGTCGCAAAAACTGCTCGATCTCCGCATGACCCATTCCGATATCAGACAACGTCGGCTCAGAGCCCCAAGCCGCGTCAACGCCAACGCGCTCATGCTTGTTCGCGCCTTCGAGTTTTTTGGAAAACCCCTCTAGCGCATGCTTAACGCCAGCTTGAAGCGGAATTTTCAGCGACCCATCTTTTCCCCACTTCAAGCTTGAGACATCCACCTCAACCGCTCCAGGGGTACACAAGGGCACAAGCTGCTCGGCCATTTCTTTCATCAATTTTACCTTCGGCTGCACCAGCGCCGTGAGCTGCACCCCCAAAGACGTCTTCAATCTGGCTAACGCTTGATGATTAAAGTGATGGGCAAAATCTTCGGCGATAATATCGCGCAACCGTTCCGGCTTCGCCGCGCGGATATGCGCACCATTGAGCCACAGAAGCTTATCAACATTGAACACCGCCGAACTTTTCTGGACATGATCAAACGAAAAGAACTCGATCATTTCAGCCGTTGAAAAAATCTCCTGATCCCCATGGCTCCAGCCTAAACGCGCCAAGAAATTCAAAAGGGCCTCAGGCAGATACCCCTCCGCCCGATACCAATTTGCAGAAACGGCACCATGACGCTTGGAAAGCTTCTTCTTATCGGAACCCAAAATCATAGGCAAATGTGCAAAAAGTGGAATCGGGTACTCAAAAAAGTTGTAGAGATGCACCTGCTTTGGCGTGTTATTGATATGATCATCACCTCGAATGATGTGCGTAATGCGAGTAAACACGTCATCCACCACCACTGAAAGATTATAAGTGGGCGCGCCGTTGGTGCGAATCAGCACAAAATCGTCGATTTCAGAATTCTCCACCCGGATCGGACCCCGAATTTGATCGGTGAACTCCACAGACCCTGTCAGCGGAATCTTCGCTCGAATCACATAGGGCGCGCCTTCACGCGCGCCTTCGCGATGCTCATTCTTATCGCGGCACGAGCGATCATACATCGGCTTTTTACCCGCTTTCATCGCTTGTTCCCGCATCGCTTCGACTTCAATCTCAGAACAATAGCAGCGATAAGCATGGCCCTTGGCGACAAGCTCATCCACCTTCTCCCGATACACATCGAGCCGGTTTTTCTGAAGAATCAAATCCTCATCCCAACGCAAGCCCAGCCATTGCATCGAGGCCAAAATATCCAAAGTGAACTGATCCTCGGAACGCTCCAAATCTGTATCTTCAATTCGAAGCAAGAATTGACCTTTGTTTTGGCGGGCAAACAACCAATTAAAAAGAGCGGTACGAACCCCGCCAATATGCAGAAAACCCGTGGGTGAGGGAGCGAAACGAACACGAACCTGAGTCGAAGCTGATGATAATGTCATAATAAGTTACGTACCAAGGCAATTTGATTTTTGCCAGACTTCACTCGCGAGTAATTGCGGCAACTAATTGGCCTTAGCTTCAACCGAAGGAACCACCGAGACGGCAGTCTGCATTTCCAGGCGACGGGCATCAAAATAACTCAGCAGGGCGCGCCGCTCCCGATCGCCCAGGATCCCCAAGCCCGACATCGAAACAAGGGCGGGATGCTGAAAATCAGATTTCCCAGAGTTCCTCAAGACAACCTGCTCCGGCGCAGGCCCATGACCTACCGCATGACAACTCATGCAATTCTGCACAAAAAGCTTTTCTCCCCGAACCGCGCCGGGATCGGATCGTTTTTTCAAAAACCATTGGCCGTATTTCTCACGATAACTGGTCAGTTCAAGCGCCGTAAGCTCAGAGACAAAATAGGCACTCACAGGAACTTCTTCTTTCAAAATTTTCGGTTTTGACGTCCACGGCATCACCCCAAACAAACTCTCTCCGCGCTGTGCCACCAAGACCGGGTACTTAGTCACAAGAGAACGAGGAATCAACGCCCGATGCCCAAGCCGATCTGTCAACACAAGTAAATCCACCTGAGCACGCTGATCAGGAGTTACCCCTTCAAGAGCCTTCTCGACGACTAGAGAGAGCAGGACGCCCTCATACCGGACGAGTTTCCCCGTCGCCGGGTCCTTTTCCTTGCTTGCCGCACGTTTGAGTTTGAAAAGCTCAGGCAAAGTCCAACCCTTAAGCAGCTGTGACGCACCGCCTCCAAGCCACTGCACAGAAAGCCCCTGAGAACTCGCATCACTCCGCGCAGGGTTAAGAAAGCCGATCCCTAAAAGAAGCCCCAAAAAGGTCAGGAACGAAATTTTTGCCATACCTCCCCATTGGAACAGCACCCATTGTCCGTGTCAAGAACGCACTCGATAGACTAATCCAAAACTCTATTGGATTTCCTAACGGGCTATGCTAACAAAACAGAGCAATCCGGTCACACAAGGTGAGTGGGCCACTCAAAGCCCGCTTTTTTTTTGCCTTTTTGGGCCGAATGCACTGAGTAATTTTGAACGAAATAACCTGAAGACGGAACTGATAAAACTTTGAACTCACGCGTTGAAACCGAAAAACAATTAAATGAACGCATCACATCCGTGATTGCACCGCTCGGCTTTGAGCTCGTGCACATGGAAGTCCAAAATCAGCGCGAGAAAATTCTCCGCCTCTTTATTGACAAACAAAAAGACAAACAAAACGGCACGGGCGGTATCAACGTCGACGACTGCGCCCAAGTCTCCCACGCCCTGGATGAGCCCCTGGAGAACGCCCCCGAGATTGCGACCCTCTTTAAAGGTGCCTTCGAACTTGAAGTTTCCTCACCTGGGCTTGATCGACCGCTCCACAACGCCTCTGATTACGATCGTTTCAGTGGCCAAGAGGCTCGAATCCATGTGTTTCGCCCGCTCACGGCGGAGGAGATCCAGAACCCCCAGTACCTGGCGCGGAACCCAAAACAAAAAAATTTCCAAGGCATGTTAGCAGGAATTCGCCACGATAGTGTCGCGCTCAAAATTAAGGAAAAGACAAAGGAAGAGGAAATTATGATCCCTCTCCCCCTGATCTCGAAAGCACATTTGGAACCTCAGTTTGGCGCTGAGGTGTTTGAATCCCAAAACTCTAAGAGGAACCACTCATGAACCCTACAGAACTAACCCGAGTTATTGATGCCGTAGAAAAAGACCGCGGAATTAAGCGCGAAATCATCATCGCTGCTCTCGAGCAGGCCGTGCTCACGGCGGCACAGAAGAAATACGGGCCCAATGCCATCCTCGAAGCACACTACAACAGCGACACGGGCGACATTGATTTGTTCCTCTTCAAAAAAGTGGTCGATAGCGAACCGGAGATGCTCGAAGAGTCCGAAGAAATTCCACTAGAAGAGGCCCACAAACTCGATCCTGACGCCGTCATTGGTGACGAACTCGGCATTAAAGTGGATGGCCTAGATTTTGGTCGAATCGATGCCCAAACTGCCAAACAAGTCATCTTTCAAAAAGTCAGAGACGCCGAGCGCGAAATCATTTTCAACGAATTTATTCACCGCAAAGGCGAAATCGTCACCGGAATCGCGCGACGCGTGGAACGGGGCAACTTGGTGATCGACCTTGGAAAAACCGATGCCCTTCTCCCCCGCTCCGAAATTATCCCTGGCGAACAATTTCGTCCCGGTGATCGCGTGCAAGCCTATCTCTTGGACGTCGTTCTATCGACCCGGGGCCCTCAACTCTATTTGACCCGCACATCTCCGAAGTATCTGATGAAATTGTTCGAAGTCGAAGTCCCCGAAATTCGCGAACAAATTATCGAAATCAAAACTTGTGCGCGCGAACCTGGCGCCCGCTCAAAAATAGCGGTCATCTCCAAAGATCGCGACATTGATCCGGTCGGCGCCTGCGTCGGGATGAAAGGTGTTCGCGTTCAGAACGTGATTCACGAACTCAAAGGCGAGAAGATCGACATTATTCCTTGGTCCGATAACCCCGTGATGTTTGTGCGCTCGGCTTTGTCTCCGGCTGAAATTTCTTCCGTGCGCGTCGATGAGCGCAATCACACTATGGAGATCATGGTCGAAGACGACCAGCTCTCCTTAGCCATTGGAAGAAAAGGCCAAAACGTACGCCTTGCTGCCCAACTCACCGGCTGGCGCATTGATATTATCTCGAAGACGAAACTTCAAAAACGCACCACCGAAACTCTCTTCAATCTCCAGCACATTGAAGGAGTCAACGAAACGATGGCTCATTCGATCTATCAATCGGGCTATCTTAACGTGAAACAGGTGGCCGAAGCCTCCGTCGAAAACATTCAGAAAATTCCAGGCTACGATAACCTAGAAGCGGCTGAAAAGCTCAAAGCTTCTGCGGCTGGAGTTGTGGAAAAAGCGGGCGATATTCTCTCCATCACGCCTTCAGCGAGCGATGGGGCGGGGACCTTCTCTGCTCAACCTTCTGGGCCCAAAGATGCCAAGGCATTAGCCGAGGAACGTCTGCGTGAAATGATGAAACAAGTCAGTGGCGGAGCCTCCGGAACCGACGACAAAGAAGGGCGTTAAGGAGAAATCCCGATGACAGAGCAAGAAACGGTCAAAGTCTACGAACTCGCAAAAGAACTCGGAATCGATTCGATTTCCCTCCTCGACAAGCTCAAGGTGCTAAACATCAACGTCAAGAATCACATGAGTGAACTTCGAAAATCTGATGTGGAAACCGCGCGGTCAGCATTAAGAAAGCCCGCACCGGGAGCCAAAACGGCGAAAAAACCGGGCGCGGCCGCTCGCACTCGCAAGAAGGGACCCGCAACAACACCGCAGGCCCCAACACACAAGGCCTCACCGGCCGCCACCGCGACCTCAAGAGACGCTCAGGCGGCTGCCGCAAAAGCCGCATCCCCCGTGCTTCGTCGTCGAACAAAATCCGATGGCGCCACGGAGACTGTGGCCACACAAGCAGCAGCTCCCGTCCTTCGAAAGCGCGCGGCCCAAACCGAGGAACAGATCGCAGAGGCACAAGAAACGCAAGAAGCGCTAGAAACCCAAGGAGCCCAAGGAACCCAAAGAGCACTACAAGACGAAAAAGCTCTTTCAGCAGAAGCCGCAACCGCCCATGAAGCAGTGAGTGTGGAGGAATTGGCTGCAGTTGAGC
>JBBCAV010000178.1:0-11213 GCA_051382305.1 Bdellovibrionota bacterium FG-2 | reverse complement strand
GAAAGGGCCTTTTTTTACCCTTGGATGCAGGCATTGCCCACTATCGGGGAGCGGTTCTTAAGCACTAAGTTTGGACAAGCCTATGAAGAGTATAAGCGGAAGACGGGAAGAGTCTTGCCTTGGCTTTAAGACATCGTTAACTCAGAGCCCCGTCATCCTCTCCCAAGAATCAACTTCAACTCCCGCATCTTTCCATCGATCGAAAATCGGCGCGAACAGTTTGCATTTGGAATCTTTGTGCTTTTTCCTAAAAGCCTTTAACCTTTCAAGATCAGGAAGCTTCACTCTCTCTGTTTCGAGAATCTGAAAAGCACAAAGTCCCTCATCGAGATCTTCTTCAATCAAATGAATAAGGTGCTTTCCGGTTGAGCGATAATAATAGTAGCGGTTTCGTTTTTTACCAAAATAGGCGTTGTGAGCCATTTTTTCATTCACAAGAATAATATGAAGACGTCGTTCAAAACCTGCTCCCAGATAGTGGGCAATGCCTGCATCCAAGGGTAAAAAAAGGCTCTTTCCAGCACCTGAGGGATGTGAATCAAGCTTAAGTAGGACGAAAAGTTCACAAAGAACTTTAAGATGAGTGCCAATTTTTCGGCCATCAGTCTTGAGAACTCTCGCAATATTCGCCTGAGTGGGTTGCTCTTGAATCGCACACTCTCTTAGAATTGAATAGGCGAGATCGCTGTCGACTTTTACGCGTTTAAATTGATGGACATCTCGATTGCACGTCAGATCAATCCAGTCCTGAATCAAATCGGATCGTGCTTGAGAATCGCGAACAAAACAAATCGCGGGCATTCCTCCGCACTCCGCGTATTTGAGCATAAAACTTCGGTCGATAGGCTGATCTTGTGCCCCCAAAAGTTCACGTGCAATCAGTGGATAGAGCCGAACCCGCCCCATACGCCCCGTCAAAGATTCGCGAATGTTTTGAAAGTGAGAAAACTCCGTGGACCCCAGCAATAGGAACTGCCCTGGCGCCCTCTGTTCATCGACTTGAAACTTAATTGCATCAAATAAAGCCGGCGCTTTTTGAGCCTCGTCGATAATCATTGGATGCGCCCCTTTGAACCGCGCCAAGAAGGTCTGCGGAGCAGTTTGGGCAAGTTGCTGTTCGGATAACAAGTCCAAAGACACGCTTTGCATCCCAGGAAGTTCTGTCTTTAAAAGCTTTCGGGCAAGGGTACTTTTCCCTGTCTGACGGGCGCCTTGAATCGCAACGACGGGACTGTGTTTTAATCGTTTTAGAAGAAGTGTCTTTGCGAGTCTTGAACGTAAATGGGCCATCTATCTATATTAGACCCCCAATGATTTACGCAGTCAACGTAAAAAACACATGGGGTCTAATTTACCCCCCCTCAAATCCGAAACTCCCCGTTCTCATAAACGCGTTTGCCATCCACTTCAACGGTCCCGCCGTTTTTCATTTCTTTGACCATATCCCAATGCAGTCCCGATTTGTTTTTGCCTCCGGCTTCGGGATAACTGGCGCCCACCGCTAAATGCATGGTGCCGCCAATTTTTTCATCAAACAAGATGTTACGACTCGGCTTCTGAATAAAACGATTAACACCAAAAGCGACCTCGCCCATGAAACGCGAGCCTTTGTCCATATCAAGCATTTGAAGGACAAAAGACTCTCCGCGCTCCGCAGTCGCGCTTACAATGCGGCCGGCTTTGAGCTTCAAATGGATTCCTCCGGCCTCCACCCCGCTATAGGTCGTAGGAATATCAAAAAAGATCTCCCCTTCCGCCGAATCTTCAACCGGCGAAGTAAAAATCTCGCCATCAGGCATATTCAATCGCCCATCACAAATAACCCATTTTCGACCTTCAACATTTAATGTGAGATCCGTTTTGGGTCCTTGAATTCGGAGCTTCTTGGAGCCTTCGAGCATCTTATGCGCGGCTTTCATTTTTTCAGACTGCTCTTTCCAAAATGCAACGGGATCAGACAGGTGACAACCACACGCTTCAAAAACAAAATCTTCATACTCTTTCAGTGACATTCCGGCGTCCTGCGCCATCGAATCCACCGGAAAGCCCACCACGACCCATTTGAATTTACCCTGCGCTTCTTTTTGATCCCAAACATCGCGAAGCGGCTGGCGTGCCTTGCGATAGAGCGCCACCCGTGAGTGATCGACATTAGATAGCTCGCGCGAATTGCCATTGCAACTCACCGACAAAAGCGCATCCACCTCTTCAACCGTCTTGAGTTCGTGGGGATGAAAACCAGAAAGCACTTCATCGCTGGCGTGCTTATAGTAGAGATAGTTCGCTCCCGGAAACGTCAAATTCAGCAGCGGCCGCGCGCCTGCTTGCAAAATCTCACGATAAACCTCCGATATGAGTGGAGTGGCAAGAGTCGAAGCACTCATAGAAACGAGCTGTCCTTCTTTGAGTTCTAAACAATAATGAACCAGAAGCTTAGCGAGTCGTTCAAGTCTTGGATCTATCATAATATCTTAGGACATATCGAGCAACCCAAGGGCGGTCAAGACGCAGGAACATAAAATGCATCACAAAAAGTCAATTATGAGGTGGAAGTTATGAAAAAGTATATGGGACTTGGAATTAGCGTTTTTTGTATGACACTGGGAGTATCGGTTCTTTACCCAATGGGGTGCTCCGAAACAAAACCGCCCGTAAGTACTGGAGTTCCTGCACAACCCCCGAGTGAAGCAGGCCAAGCAGGCTATCTCATCCGAATCGAAGCTGACTCACAAGAACCAGGAGATACGGCATTTGGTGTAAACCCGCTTGAGGTAACGCAAGGAACTACAATAACCTGGGAAAACGCGGATACGACAGAACATATCGTCACGTCAGACAACGCAGTCTGGCCACCTATAACGCTTGTGCCCGGAGATAAGGGATCAGTCACTTTTTCCAATTTAGGAACCTTTCGCTACCACTGCTCGATCCACCCCGATATGACCGGCACAATAAACGTGGTCGCGCCGCCTTCTGGGGAATAGCTACTGCGCGCCCCTTTTAAACTCAAATCCCACGCCGGGAGTCGTCACCTGGGTGCCCACAGACGACTCCCCTGGAACTCGGGGCGAAAGCCTGACTCTGGATAGACATTCGTCGTATCCCTTTTCGCCACGATTCAGGAGCCGCCCTGTTTCATCTTTGCAATCGCCCGAAAAATAGACACGCGGTTTTTCATTTGCAGCAGCGGGCGCAGCTTTAACTTTTCCACTCAACAAATCATTTGCCAGTTCCTCGGATTCCTTTGATCGCTCATCTCGTGACCGCTCATCTCGAGGCAGAGGCGAAGGCTCAGCGGCAACCGCTCGCAAGGACATGACGGTCAACAACGCCACAACTAAGACACGAAATTTCATCTCTTCATCTTTCCTTCTTCTTTCCTTCTTCTTTCCGGTTCTTCACAAGCTCAAGGCTAATGAGTCAAGCACTCTCTGAAGCTTCTCATCGGCTGAGCGCGCCAAATCAACAAGAATCGGGTCCCCAAGCGGGATCATCATCGCACTGGGAAGCGCAAGTTCTACGGATATCTTGTGAGGGCCGACCTCTCGGACGACGGCGTTACATGGCAGAAGACTCGTCACGTCGGAGTTCATCTGATACGCTTCAAAAGCCAATTGGGGATTGCACGCCCCAAGAATCACGGTGGGCGGCAAATCTTTGCCCAGTTTTTCTTTTATTTTCAGATGAAAATCAATTCGCGTCAAAATTCCAAAACCTTCCTTCTGTAAGGCTTGAGTCAATAGCGGAATGATCTTTTCAACTTCTCCCGATAATTCCTTCTTAATATTTACGCTTGGCATGCTTCATTCTCCTTTTTGAGCCTTGTCATGACACTTGTGACAACCCATCACTTCGCCGCCTGCTAACGCTCGTGCCTCGAGTACCCAAGGCACAAGCTTAACCCCAAGAGTCGCAAAACCCACAAGCACCAAAACAACCGACACAAATCGGGGTGCCCTTTTCATGAGCGGCGAAAAAAGGGTACGTACGAAAAGCGGCAATGCGGAAAGTGCAGGCAGCGTTCCAGCCCAAAAGGCCAGCATAAAAACACCACTCTTCATTGGATTTTGCATAACAAGCGACGCTAATACAAAACTATGAAGCCAACCGCAGGGAAGAAAAATACTAAGGACCCCGGCCATAGCCGAAGCTAGCTCGCCGGGTTTAGCCAATATTCTGCCCCAGAGTCGGGACTGCAATCTTTGAAAAAATGCCGAGCGACTTGAATGCCCAAACCCCCGAGAACGCCAGGCCTGCACCCCAAGCCCGATAAAAGAAAACGAAATCCCAAACGCTGCAAGCCACGGAACGAATCCCGCTCCTCCCGACCCCCAAGATGGATCTAAAACTTTTCCACCCACGTAACCCGCGGCAATACCCAAAAGAAAATATCCAAGCCCGCGTGCGAGTTGATAGACGGCAACGCTCAAGCGTGTTTGCCCTACCGCCACGACAAGAGGGCCACACATCGCAGCACAATGCGCGCTCCCCCAGAAACTTGAAAGAAGAACCGATCCTAGGGCTACGCCAAAAATAGACACATTAGTCCTTTTCTATTTTCCCCTGAGGGGCCTTGGAATTAGGAGGCGTCGTATGAGCCAGATGTTTGATATAAGCGACCACAGCCCAAATTTCGTCACTACTCAACTGGGCTTTCCAAGGCGGCATCCCACCTTGTGGGAATCCATCTGAGATCACGAGATATACTTGTTCAGGCTTGCCGCCATGCAACCAATATTCATCCACGAGGTTTGGCCCCACTGAACCCTGACCTTGATTGCCATGACAGGCGCCGCAGCGAGCCTGAAACAAAACTTGCCCTCTCTTTTGTTGTGCAGGATCTGCAAGAATCGCAAGAATTTTCTTCTGCGGATCCTCGCCAGAGGCCGCAGGCTGGGCGGCACTCTGCTGGGTGGAGGCTTGAGCCAACTGAGCTTCAGCCACTCGAAACTCGTCTTGTAGACTGCGCCCCTGCCCTACGTGATAATAAAAAAAATAGCCGACCGCAAACAAGATGGTAATGAAAAATCCGAGAAGCCACCACCAAGGCGGAGGGTTGTCGTATTCTCGAATTCCATCAAAATCGTCATCTAAAAGTTTCATTCATCATCCCCCTTACCAATCCCTGCATCCGTGCTCAGCGGCAAAAGAGCGACCTGATCATAAACCTCCCGCCCCTTTGCGCGGAAAGCCCAAAAAATCCAAGCCAAAAAAACAACAAACGAAATTCCAAGCAGCGCCGCCTGCGCCTGCTCAAACGGAAAAATCCCCATCATCCACTTCATGGCTGAGCTCCGTCCTTACCCAACCTTTGAAGATAAGCAATCAGAGCGAGAATCTCCTTGTCTTCCATCCCCACAAAATGCCCCTGCGCTCCCGCCTGAGTTTGCAGATTCGTCGCAATCTGTTTTGCCTGGGAAACCGCTAGTTGCTCTGCCATTTGTACTTCGTCATCCGAGTAGGGAACACCCAACTGTTTCATAACCTGTAACTTAAGTGAAAGATCCCCAAGCCGCATCTTCGTCGTTTCCAGCCAAGGATAGGCGGGCATAATCGAAGGGGCAACCATCGAACGGGGGTCTAACAGATGTCGAAGGTGCCAAAGATCAGGATATTTTCCGCCGACACGAGCCAAATCAAGCCCCGTTCTCTTGGAACCCCACTGATGGGGATGATCATACATGGACTCCTGAGGCTGCGAGGGCCGCCCATAGCGAAGCGTCTCGGCCACGAGTGGCCGAATCATTTGGCTGTGACAGGTATAACATCCTTCCCGCAAATAAATATCGCGGCCATAGTGTTCCAGCGGCGTATAGGGCTTAATGCGAGCATCGACCGGGACGACATCTTTCACCATGAAAGTAGGTGCAATCGAAATAAAACTCGCGACCCCCACGGCCACCAAAGTGAGAAGGGTAAACGCAATGGGAACGGATTCAAAGAAGCGATGGCCTTTTTCCTGTACTTGACCATGGACTTTGCCATGCAGAGGCGCTGCCGAAGACTTTTCATCATGCAACAGCCTCTGCAACGGTCTCATGGAAACTTTCGAAGTTTGAATAGTACGCCAGATATTGTAGAGCCCTATCACCGCGCCGGCGAGATACAGTGCACCACCCAAAGCCCGAATATGAAAGTAAGGCAAAATCGCGGTGATCGTCGCCATGAAGTCCGGAAACTTCAGGCGATGAGTGATCGGATCCATCGCCAGTGTTTGAGAGCCTTGCTGGATTCCTGCAATCCACAAAGACACCACATAGAATGCAATCCCAGCAATCGCATGCCAAAAGTGCACATTAGCAAGCTTGGTGCTATAAAGTTTGGTCTTCCAAAGTTTGGGCACCAGCCAATAAATCATTCCGAAACTCAAAAGGCCGTTCCACCCCAGTGCGCCACCATGCACATGCCCAATGGACCATTCGGTGTAATGCGCGAGCGCATTGACTGACTTAATCGACAAAAGCGGACCTTCAAACGTCGCCAGCCCATAAAACAAAATCGCCGCGACCAAAAACTTGAGCACGGGCTCGGTTTTCACACGCTCCCCCGCGCCTCTCAAGGTGAGCAGGCCATTGATCATCCCGCCCCAGCTCGGAGCTATAAGCATGATACTAAAAATCATCCCCAAGGTCTGGGCCCACTCAGGAACTGCGGTATAAAGCAAATGGTGGGGCCCCGCCCAGATATAGATAAAAACTAGAGACCAAAAATGAACGATGGAAAAGCGATAGCTATAAATCGGTTTTTCGGCCGCCTTAGGGAGAAAATAATACATCATCCCCAAAAATGGCGTGGTAAGCACAAAAGCCACAGCGTTGTGCCCATACCACCATTGAACGATAGCGTCTTGGACTCCCGCAAAAACCGAATAACTCTTCAAAAAACTCACGGGCAATGCAAGCGAGTTAAAAATATGGAGAAGCGCGACCGTCAAAATCGTTGCAATATAAAACCAGATCGAAACATAGAGATGCTTTTCCCGCCTTTTGGCAATCGTCGCGAAAAAATTTATCGCAAAAATCACCCAAAGTCCTGCCATCGCGATGTCAAAAGGCCACTCGAGCTCCGCATACTCTTTACCTTGGGTAAATCCCAAGAGGAGACTCAAAACGCCCGCCACAATCAAGAATTGCCAACCCCAAAAATGAATTCGACTCAAAAGATCAGACGCCATCCGAGTTTTCAAAAGGCGCTGCGAAGAATAGTAAATTCCGGCAAAAACCGCATTCGCTGCAAACGCAAAAATCGCGGCATTTGTGTGCACCGGTCTTAGACGACCAAACGTCAGCCACGGAATATTAAAATTCAATCTCCAACTGAAAAGCTGCGAGGCAATAACTAACCCCACCCCGAAAGTCACCAACGCCCAAAATAGCGTCGCAATCACAAACTGTCGAGCTATCCCATCATCGTAAGAAAATTCTTCACGCACGCTTGTCACCTGGTTCATCCCCTCGTGTTTCATTATCTTCAAAAAGTACCCGATAAGCGGGCGTTTCAAGATCATCAAATTGACCCGAACTTACCATCCAAATAAATATCGCCAAAAAACCAAACCCCAAAAGCAAAGCAAAAGGCAAAAGTATAAAAACGATATTCATTCTATCCTTCTCCGACTACCCGTACGCCCTACAAAAGACGAAACAAAAACCGTCAAAGCACTGAGCGGCATCAGCACAGCTGCAAAGAGTGGGGTCACCTGTCCGGTAAGGGCAAAGCTAATCCCAAGCACATTGTACATCAACGAAAAAACCAGGTTTCGACGAATGACTTTCATCGTCAAAAAGCTCAAATCAAAAAGCTCAAGAAGCGGCCCAAGCCCCGCGCGCGCGAGATAGACATCTGCAACTCTCAGACTGATTTCCATACCACCATGTACCGCGACGCCAACATAAGCAGCGCTTAACGCCTGTGCGTCATTTGCGCCGTCTCCTACCATGAGCGAAAAAGGGCTTTCCAAAACGCGTTTTTGCTTTTGTTCAGGCCCTAGCCCTCCGACTGCTTTTTGATCACTCACCCCGACTCCGCGAGCCACACTTTGCACCACAGAGGGAGAATCCCCTGACAATATCGCAACCGGCAGCCCTAACCTCAAAAGTCTTCGAATCGCCTGGCGGGAGTCATCCCTGATGGGGTCGCCCAGTTCTACTTTTGCGCAAAGAATCCCATCCCGATAAACCCCAACACAGGTATTCTGCTCTCCATTGTCCAATCCCGTCACCGCGTGCAGCTCATAAGCGTGATCTCTCGATCGACCACAGACTCCCTTCCCTAAGCGCTCCTGAAAATCGATAATGTCGATATCTCCACTTTCTCCAAGATCTTGAAGCAACAAATAGCGCACAATGGCCTTGGCAATCGGATGGGAAGAGCGTTTCTCAAGTTCCAACACAGCAAGCGAAATTTCACGAACGTCCTCGATGTTCTCTTCCGTCTCCCACTCCCAGCTCAACACCTCATATTGCCCGACCGTCAATGTACCCGTCTTATCACTAAATACCTTTCTTACCGCAGTCATCTTCTCAATCACTTCGGCGTTCTTAATCAGAATTCCCCTTCGTGCCGCTTGCCCCATCGCGCGAGTGAGAGCCAGCGGAGTCGCAAGCGCGAGCGCACAAGGACAACTCACGATCACGAGCGCAAGCGTACGATTCAACGCCTCTTCAATCCCAAGGTGCAAAAATCCGACAAACACCAGAAAACTCAGCAGCCCTCCTCCTAAAACACCGGCGACAAAATATCGGGACACTCGGTCCGTGAGCTGTACGATCTGCGTCTTTTTTACACTGCCTTGCTGAATCGTACGTAAAATCTGTCCGACCCTTGTCGCAGAACCCGACGCGGTCACCCGAATACGGAGCGGAGCTTGCTCATTGAGAGTTCCCGCAAACACGCCATCCCCGGGAGTAGCAGCTTGCGGGTCACTCTCACCCGTAAGCAGAGCACAATTGATTCGAGACACCCCTTGAAGCACAGTTCCATCAACCGGAATCGTCTCGCCCACACGAACATCGACCTCATCTCCAGTTTTTAGGACCTCGACACCCACCTCTTGGAAGTCTGAAATTCCGGCGCCACAGAAGCGCCTTGCCACAGAAGGCCCCATAAAATGCGCAAGGCTCGAGGAGCGAAGCGCGTTTTGCCCCGTTCGCCTTAAGACATATCGACTCGCAAGGAGTAAGAAAACCAGGGCGGATAACGAATCAAAATAAATATGCACTGAGCCCTGAAAAAGATTCACAACACTCGCGATAAAGCCAAACACGATTCCTATAACAATAGGAACATCCACGGACACGCTCTTCATCCGAAGATTTGAGTAAGTGCTTCTATAAAATGGAATTGCACTCCAGCAAAGAACGGGCAGAAACAGAAAAAAACTAATCCATCGAAACCAAGCCGCAAGCGCGCCTGTCGCCCCTCCGTAAAGTGCCACCGCAAGAAGCATGATGTTTCCTGTACACGCACCTGCTACCCCCACTTTGATAAGCAACGATCGATTTTCCAGGGCCTGAAACTGCGCCCCCTCCCCCTCTCGTATCGGATGAGGAGCGTAACCAAACTCACGAAACTGGCGCGCAACAGCGGCCCACGAGAAACCTTTTTGCGCCTGAACACTTACCACTGAACGGCCCACCTCTAGTCGCACCGACATAACGCCCGGGACAAAATCGGGGACTTTCTCGATCAACCAGACACAAGCCGCGCAATGAATTCCTTCGAGATAAAATTGCATCTGCTGATCTTGAGTGACGTAATGCCGGGCAAATTCTGGGTCATCCAAATAGTCATCGCCGTGAGAAGAGCCCCCCACGGGTATGGCTGGACGAAACGACCCCGCCTTCTTTTTGATTTCATAATAGGCATCAAGGCCCCGCGTACTCAGAATCTGAAAAACACTCCGGCAGCCCTGGCAACAAAAAACAAGCAACGCACGCGTCTCAGATTCTGCAAGAACGCGTTTCCCCAAGGGAACAGGAGTCCCACAATGAAAGCAAACTTCTGCAGGATATACGGGAGAAGAAAGGGTTCGATCAGTCACCTTCACTATCAATAAAGGGATTAGAGCAAGGATGCAATATCGGAAAGGATATGACGGAGCTTTACAATCCCTGCCTCATCGGTAAAACTAATAGCCATGAGAATCGCCGCCATCCAGATGACCTCCACGAATGACACTCGCGCCAACCTCCGTCAAGCCCACGACCTCATCCAAGAGGCCGCACTTAACAACAAAGCC
Source organism: Bdellovibrionota bacterium FG-2 (assembly GCA_051382305.1). Classification (GTDB taxonomy): domain Bacteria; phylum Bdellovibrionota; class UBA1018; order UBA1018; family UBA1018; genus CAIRTR01. The sequence goes on along the minus strand of JBBCAV010000178.1, from coordinate 973 downwards.
GATCTCGTGGCTCTGCCTGAAACTTTTTCATTTATTGGCTCTAGTCCCGCCGAATGGCTTTCAGGCGCAGAAAGAATGCAAGACAACACGGTCCAATCTCTGCGCGAATGGGCGATTGAATTTAATGTCTGGATTCTTGCAGGAAGCGTGGCGCTTCGAGGAGGGCCTACTGCGAAACGCATTCGCAACACGAGCCTTCTATTCTCCAATGACGGAGAACTTGTGGCAAGCTACGACAAAATTCATCTTTTTGATGCCGACTATCCTCCCGAATCCCCCACGCGCGAATCAAAGGTTTTTCAACCTGGCCGGCGTCCCATTGTGGCTAAGACGCCATTTGGGAAACTAGGCCTTTCGATTTGTTATGACCTGCGCTTTCCCGAGCTTTATCGAAAACTCTCCTCATTGGGGGCAGAGATTATTTTTACACCTGCCGCTTTTACGGAAGTCACGGGCAAAGCCCACTGGGACGTGCTTACGCGGGCGCGGGCCATCGAGAATCAAACCTATCTTGTGGCCGCTGCCCAACACGGTTCTCCTTCGCCCGGTCGCCCCACCTTTGGTCACACGAGAATTATTGATCCCTGGGGCCGGGTTATTGCGGAAAAATCCCAAGGTCCCGGAGTCGTATGGGCCGACATTGATTTTAATGAAATTAAGAGAATCAGACAAACGCTTCCCGCTTTGAAGAATAGACGACTAAAATAAGCGACGAGGCAGCCTTTTTCAAAGCCACCTCGTCTTATGATTCATTGATCTTTCAACAGACTTAAACTCTAGGCCCCCTATCGAGGGAAACCGACGATTTAATAAGCCGCGCTAGTAGGTTTTTGGCCGGGCTTCTGTCCTGGTTTTTGGCCGGGCTTCTGTCCTGGTTTTTGGCCGGGCTTCTGTCCTGGTTTTTGGCCGGGCTTCTGTCCTGGTTTTTGGCCGGGCTTCTGTCCTGGCTTTTGGCCGGGCTTCTGTCCTGGTT
>JBBCAV010000177.1:0-23972 GCA_051382305.1 Bdellovibrionota bacterium FG-2 | reverse complement strand
GATCCTGACAATCCACAAAAGCATGGTCCCTATTACCAGCTCAGTTATGTTCATAACGGCAAGAGCACGACCCAGTTCATCGGCAGTCAGTCCGTGGATAAGGTCCGCCAACAGCTGGAGAAATACAAAATCTTCAGAGCCCTCACCGCCGAATGGGTGGATCTGGCTCTGCAGTTTGCCAAAGATAATCTGGCCGTAAAAAAAAAAGCACTCAAAAACGCCGCAAAGCGAAAACCCGCTACGACGAAGAAGACCAAATCCCGGGGTTCGCGTCAGTCCTGAATCGGGCTGAATTTCTACGCCCTAGGTTCCGTCTGAGGAGATCGAGCGAAATTCGGTCTTTACCGGCAGCGGAACCGGAACAAGATTCTGAAAACACTTTTCGGGAAGTGGCCCGAGCGAGGGCTGGGTAAATGCAGCTTGAGCCGCCAAGAGAAGGAGTACTGCAAAGCTACTCACAGCCAACCTCCGTCATGATGAACTCAACGTTTACTTCTTTATCGACCATCGTCTCTTTACGGTCTAGGATCTTGAACTTTGCACCCGGTAGGAACAGGACTTCGCGCTCATTGGGGTAGGCTGAGATTTTCTCAATATTGCGGCCGCAGTGAGATGAAATAATAAAGTGATGTTGGGAATAGAATCCGTGGTCCAATGAGGTACTGGTAAAGGCGTCATAGGTGACAACGTCCCCCACTTGGTGCTGCTTCAAGACGGCCTTAGGCAAACTTGCGCCCCGTTGGACCGGGCCATCTTGCCAAAACAGAACCCACCGAGGCAGCAGGCTCGGGTCGGCAGTCTTGTATTTTGGAAGCTTATTTAGAGCCCGACTCAGTACCTTGATATAGGGTTCTGCTATTTTGAGCTCATCTCCTCCATTTCGTAAAGCGCTGTTGACTTGTACAAAGACATCGCCCGTATAGCCCCGGATGGTCCCAATCTCGGCAGGAGTCAATTTGTATTGATTGGCCAACTTTGTTCCGGCATCGCCCATTTGCATGTAGATGTCATGGGTGTTTAACGTGAAGGGAATCCCGTGGTAGGCTTGCCAAACTGGATCAAGCATGGCCTCTTCGACCCGCTCCTCAATCTCGGCATTCCCGTTTAGAGTGATTGTCTTAGTCTTGTCACCGCGGGTCCAACTGACATTTATAGGAGGGGAGTTCCTACCAATTGAATCAAGATCAATGGCAGCGCTAGGCGCAGAAAATTTTTTGAGATAAAAACCAAAGGGCGTTTTCAGTTTTGGGTCGTGATCAATGGGTTGAGTATCGATAACAACGGGGACCAATGCTTTATCGAGCGTGAAAAGCAACTCAGATCGATCTGAGGGTAGAGTGTGGAACAATTTTGCTTGAACCCAATCGGAAACGAAGGGCAAGGGATACTTGCCATAGCGCAGGAGATCCGTGCCGGCCTCGCTTTTTTTGTGAACAGTGTCAGTGATCTGTTTTAGCCAGTTCGTGGCCAGGCTGTTGGGAAACTTTCCAAAACGGCCCGCAAGGGGGCTCATCGCTTGGGTCATTTGTTCGGCGTTGGAGTCGAAAAGTCCCATAATTTTATCGGTTTTGGTAAGGAGCGCGGCCGAGAGCCTATCCTCATCTTGTGCGGTTCTGCACAGAGTATTGGGGTCTGGACCGATAGGTACGGGAGCCGCAGTAAAGAGGGCAGGAATTTTTCTCAGGAGCTCATGATAGAAATAAGCAGATGTTGTCGCTATGTTCTCGAGAACTGCGGCCACTTGGGTCGCATAGGTTTTCCGGACGATCTCTGACTTAAGAAGCGATACGATAACTTCTGCGTCTCGCGAAAGGTCTATCGCCCCGGGCTTTTGGAATTTCAATAGAAGCGCTTCGGTCTGCGCCACGGAGATTTGGCCATTTTTAAACTCCCGCAGATTTGGGAACGCGAGCTGCCAATCCTTCTCAGAAAATGGGTATTTGCAAAGCAGGTTGAAGGCTGCACTCTCGGATTTAGGGGCTGGTGTTTGCATTCCAGTTTGGCCACCTTGGTTGGCGCAGCCCGGTTTTTGGAGGGCGATTGCGTCTGCAATCCCTAGGGTGCCTGAGTAGCAAGCGGATTTGATCTTAAACAGGCCCACCGGGTAAGTGTTTTTTTGTAGGAAGTAGTCACGATAAATGCGGGGGTAAAGCTCTCCGCTGGGCGGACTAAATTGCATACCATTAACCCAAACTGTTTTTGAATAAGCTCCAACCACTGCTGAGTTGTAGAGGTTACCATTCTCAAAACCAAAGGCGCCCTGCGACGGATCGGCATCTTCGGGAAAAGGGGTCAGTGGGTTTTTGAGGTTATTGAAGTCAAGACCGTAGCTTTCCTTGGCCGTCTTTCCGCGAACGATGACGTTATTGCTTGAGTCAAACGAAACGCTGCCCTCAGCGGGAATCGGAAAACTTTGGAGGAGGGTCCCTTCGGGAAGAGAGCAGTGTCCAACCGCGTTTTCGGTCTGCACGACAAAGCCCGGAGTCGGGGTAAGCATTCTAATATGCTCGGCGTTTGCGCCACAGACTTTGATAAGGTCCGCTTCTGGCTGAAAGGTTTGGGTTCCGGTTGCGGTGTCTTGGAAACTGAGTTGGTTGTTGTTAAGGGTGACGAAGATACCGGTGGCTGTGAAAGTAAACGGATCGGCATGGTTTTTGACTGGAACCGATTTTCCAGTTTTGAAAGAATAGACCTCTTGTTTTCCATTTGAATAGTAGACGCGAACACCAAGTCCACCCTTGCTGACGGAGGTGCCCGTAATTAATTCTTTAGGTTTCGGTGAGGGGAGCGTAATGGTTTCTGTTTTTCCCGTTCCGGAAGAAAAGCATTTTACAGACTTGAAATTCTCTGCAGCGCAAAAGCGGGAAAAATCGGTCGAGCCCGATGATGTAAAAGTGTCGCAAGCAATGTCGGTGGCATATTTTTTTTGAGTCTGTGATTCAAATAGGACAATCTTCTTCTTTGAACAAAATTCGAGTCTCGTTCCATCCGTTGAAATGCTGTGGAACTCTGCGTTTTCAGGAACAGGGATAGACTCCAAACTTTGAAAACATTTTTCGGGAACGGGCGAGGGTGGGGCTTGGGCTGGCACTGATTGCGCAGTGGCAAGCGCAAGCCCTAAAACCCCAATAAACACAGAGATGTGCCTGTGCATAGCCATACTAAATTTATCGGCAAAAACAGCCTTTTTATTAAGGAATCTCTCGGTTACTATGGAAGACGGCGACAAGGAGGTTGTCAGTATGCGGCGATTGATTTCACTGCTTTTTGTTCTATCCCTGGGTTTTCAGTCTTCGGGCTTTGCCGATGATCCCTCGCAGGCCGTGTGTTTGGAGCTGCCGCCCTCTAAAGTCGTTCAAGGCCTGGGGGAAGCCGTCAAAAAAGTGGCAAACGAATACGTTGGGCCGATGGCAGAGCTTCAGAACTTGGCCGCTAAGAATTCTGGAGGTGCAAAGGCCGTTGTCTTTTTGACGGAGCCCTCAGAAGTGGGATGTCAGTCCGTAAAATATAATTTGCCCGATACGATGCTCAATCCCAAAGAGGCGATTTATCTCCATGTTCCGCCCGCACTTCGAAACCGAGCCGTTAACTTTGTGGCCTTAGGACATCGCCAGCGCGAAGAAGATGGCCCCGCAGGTGGACCTGGTGCAGGCAAGCATGACGATAAGCCCGGTTACACTTCGGTTCAGATTCATTCGGCAGATAATAAAGGCGATTCTTGGCGATATTGGGGCGGGCAGGCCAGTGGTCCGCAGGGTGGAAAATTTGCGGAGTGGGGAAATAGAGCGGAACTTGAGAATCTATATGAGTGGCAGACGTACGGACATCACGGCGTAGAGACTGGTGACTATAGTAAGGCGGAACTGCATCCGGATGCGGTGCGCTTGATTAGCAATGGCTCTGACCCCGTTATCATCAGTCAACTGATACTCAAAGTTCACCCCGAAAAGGCCGATAAATTTGTGGAAGGCGTCTTTTTGCCAGGGACAAAGATTGGTGATCCTCAAACGGGTGAGGGGAGAGAATACGGCGGCGGGCAAGGCTTTAAGGGAAAATTCCATGGCGCCGTGACCTTGGGTGGTTGGAACCAAGGGGGCTCGCAGCTTCCCGCAAATGCGCCAAGCGGTTGGAAAGTGGTAGGCAATGAGCTGCGCATTCCGCTGAGTCCAGGCTCAGAAGTGATTAACGTCGAAATTGCGTGCGGCGATTCGCACCCCGATGAGGCGATGAATAGTGATGGCGGCATGGGGAGCAAGGGCCATGGGCGACTCAGCGTAGGAATTCAACACTATGGCGAGCCGACCGAATGGTCTATGAAGCAGGAGAACGTCCCGCCCGAAGGAGTGATGATGAGCTCGCCGAAGGAGTGCGGACAAAAAGCCCGACCTGGGGATATGCTTGTGATTCGCGGGGAAAAAGATGCGGTTTACTTGATGGCGGTTCGAGTGGGGTTGAAGAAGTAGTTATTATTCGCCGATCGATCGCCGGCGCCACTCAAGATAAACAAAGTCAGAAGCCGTTCGTTCGTAAATTCGGACGGCCCAGGGATAGACCAGGATCTTGAGCGGGCTTCCTTTTTGGCAAGCATTGAAAGCCATTCGTGGAATCGAATCAAACATTTGCCGATCAATTTCTTTGTTGATCGGGAGTCGAACAAGTAAATGTTTTAGGTTGAACCACATAACGGAACTTGCGCGTTTCTCTCCGTCATGTTCGAGGACTAGCCCGTCCCAAGCCTTTTTGCCTTGCCCAATGCTGATGCCCAATCCTCCTCGCACAACCATATCCTTAAGATAAGGATGAAGACCGGCTTTGCCGAGAAAGGTTTGGATAAAGCCGTTGGGATTAAAGACCAGGTTCCTTCGGACTAGCGCATTTGGCGCGGTGGCGAGTGCCGTAAAGCTTAAATCGGACTTAACCATCTCAGTCTTTTTGGGGTCATTCAGGCGTCCCGCTCCGGCTAGCTCGCCAAATCCAATTGAAGCGATGTTGTAAGTCATGTTGGAGGTGAACTCCGAGGCGATAAAGTTTTTGCCACTCGACTGGGCGGCGAGAATGTCTAGGCACTCAAATACTTTAGCCTGAGACCAATCCTTGCGGACGGTATTGGAGAGTTTGAGCTTCGAATCTTTCTTGGTAAGATTCTTTCTTAGTGCTTGATTCTCTTCCTCCGAGAGTTCGGTCGCGGTGAGGGGTTTGGTCGTCGTCTGTCGGGTGACGGGATCGTAGTCAATGGTGCCCGTTTCCCGAATGAGTCGCGTTTCGCCGCCTTCGAGATCCTCTGCTAACCACAGTGCGGGCTGTTTTGAACCCAATTCCCCTTGTCGAGACACGAGTAAAATTTGATCATTATCATCGATCACGTAATAGTACTTTTTGCCGTTGCGGATTTCTTTAAGCGCGGACTTATCGATAGGTTTCATTTTAAGGCGAAAAGAAGGGACACTCTCAATTGTCGCTGGGTTAACGCGCGCCTTGGGTAAAACGCCCACGCTTCTCATTCGGTCAATTTCAGGATGCTTAAAACCTTTTCGAAGGAGGATATGGTTCTGAGTTGCGATCTCATCGGCACTTGCAGTCTCGGCTGAAGAGATAGCCTGCGCCTCCTCAAGCGCAAGCTTCTCGCCATTAACCATTCGTGCGCCTCCCCTCATCTCAGTGATAATTTGCTCGGCCTCTTCTAGGTGCGCCGCGGTGTCGGTAAATTTGTGAAGCTCCTTCAGATCCGTTAAGAGAAGATCAGCGGTCGTAGCGGCCCGATTACGAACGCCTCCTGTGAAAAGTTTCAATTGCCGGGTGACCTGTTTGATTTGGCTTGGCTTCAAATGCTTTGCACCCACCGCAATAGATCGAATCATCGGTGCCGCTTCGGCAGCAGAGAGGACTCCTGCAAAAACCAATTCTCCCACGGCCATCAGTCCTTCTGTTTTTGCCTGCTCCAAATCCGCGAGAGCCGCTTGGTGTGATTCCATCGAGCAAATTGCGCCACCGGCTGCCCGGCATAGATGCAGCCAAGCTAATGCGCCTTTCGCACTTTGGTAATGAAAGTAGGCTGATCTCATGTCACTGGCTCCCATGCACAAGCCCGCCCCAGTCATTGCGCCCACAGGGCCACCGCCAATAAAACCCACCACACCGCAAGATCCGATAAGCGCGACATGGCCTAGAGTTTCGAGATTGTTCCAATTCGTGATCTGCCCTCGTACGCAGCGATCGATCGGAGCCAGCGCTTGAAAATCATTGAGAATTGCGCCCCGCGATGGTCCAATCAAAAGCAATTGCTCTAAATTTAGCCCTTCTGGCGGATCGGCCCGCGTACAAACCTGCGCGGCATCCTGCCCCAGGTTCCTGGCAATTATGTTTTTTGAAGTATTTAAGGCAAACTTGAAGGTCGCCTTAGATTCAAATTGGGAGAGCAGGGGGTAATGTTTTGCTGAGAAAAGCTCACCCTTTGCGGATGCGCCTGCAAAAAGGTAGGGGAAAGTCGTCATCACTTGGTTGATTTTTTGTTCAATTTCTTTCCGATAACCGACCCACGCATCGCTCGAACATTGCCCGGCGCACTCGGTGGTGTTGGCGGCCCTTGGAAGAGGTACAGACTCAGCTTGTGTCTGTTTTTGGATTTGGTTGGCCTCTTCGGTGGGCTCATGGTCGCCCCAGTCACCGCTTCGAAGGGTTTTGGAAATGCGTTCGTGCTCGGCAAAGAGCTCCTTTACGATCGGAACTGCGTTGAACATCTCCTCTTGATACTCTGATGACTGATCAGGTGTGGGTTCGGCTGGCGAGGCTAAGAATTTGGCAATTCCTCGCGAATATCGTCCACAGCTCTTTAGATAGGAGGAATCGATGTCTTCTCCTGTCAGTGTACGCGTTTCCGCAAGCAGTCGAGAGAGACTATAGATGCGAAGCAAGTCTTCATAAGTGTTTGCATCAAGATCAAGAAGGCGTGCGAGCACTTGGGGCTCGAAGTGAATCATGGCCGTATTTTGAATGACATTACACGCTTCTTTTGAATCGAATTGACGCTGGAATTCCTTAAGCTCATTTTCGCACGGGTTTTTTGTCCGTCGCCCAATCGTGTGGAGGCCTCCTTCTTGGGATGCCACGTCCTCGCCCGCATTATTTAAGGTTACGGGCCCACCGTTGGGATTGTTGAGAAAAGGTTGAGTTCCAAAGACCGCTCGCATGGGTTCAAATTCGATACTTAAGGGATCGGGGTATTTCGGTTGCTCCAAACAGCGGGGATCCATAGATTTCGAGTTTGCTATAGTAAGAGACGAACGGGCTGCGTCGATCCGCAGTCCACCGCTGGCGACGCCGCAATAGCTCGAATAGGCATTGTGCTGGGCTTTGCTATTCATGAGTTCATTGAGGTGTCTCACTGCCGCGTCTTTTGAAAAGTACGGGTTTTGCTTGAGCACTGCTCTAAGCTTTGGGTCCAATTTCTTAGCAGCGATGATGTTGTTCCAGCAGGTCATGTTATCGAAACTATTCCCGGAACATTTACCCCACAGCAAACGACTTGCAGCTGGAGGCATCGAAGCCCAAAAATCCTTCCAGTTTTGGTCTAAAGCGCCCGTGCTCTGATGAACCAAATCTGAAAGACAAGCAGCGACTGCTACATCCTTTTGCGCCTCCGGGCAAGAAAAGTCACTCCACTTCTCAGGCATAAGTCCGCAGCAATTTTCGATAGCTTGTTTTACTTCAACTTCAGCTGCACTATATTTTGGCAAGAATTGTAGCTTAATTTCGGACGCAATAGCAGACGAGCCCGGACGAACCAGGCTTAGGCTGCACGCAAAAATCCAAAATAGTCTAGGAACAGCGAACAATCAAAACATCCTCTCTTTCCATCCTTCTTGTTTATCGGCTTATTTATCGGCCTTGCTGCTTCGCAAGATCTTCCACGAGCACCCTAAGAATTCGTTGTGACTTTGCATCCAAGCGCGGCAGCATGGAGTGAATAAAGTTCCCGTCCTCGCTTAGAGATTGCCCTTGGCCTGGGGTCGCTTGATCCTGCATCTTATCTTGCATGTGTTGGGAGGGTCCCGGCAGATTCGCTTCTCGCATAAACATTTCCCGCGCTCGAAGGACGAATTCTCGCTCTTCAGCCGTCAAGTTGGGCGCCAGCGGCGCCTCACCTTCAGCTGATGCAATTGCTCTTTTCTTGTTTTCCATTTTACCCCGCGTGTTTCCGCCGGTCGGCCCGGCAAGGGCTAGACTAGCAAATGACAATGTTAATAATAAAATCCACCCACTTCTAAAACGACTCCAGTTACTCACAATCGACCTCCTTCATAATAAATTCAATTTGCTTAGTATTAGGCACCATTGGATTATGTACATTTTCTTTTCGATCCAAAATTTTAAATCGTGCGCCCGGAAGGAACAACACTTCGCGCTCGCTGGCGACGCTCGCGAGGTCCTCGATGTTTCTCCCACATTTAGACGAGATAATGAATCGATGAATGGAAGGAAATCCAAACTCCAGGGACGTGCTGGTGTAGCTCGGATAGGTCACGACCTCTCCCACTTTGTGGTCCTGAAGAACGCCTGGCGGGAGGGTGGTTCCTCGTCGTACCGGACCTGTGTCTTTGCTCGTGGGGGCATATTGGGGAGGTCCTTCTGGATTTTCAGTTACGTATTTTGGAAGTTTTCTTAAGCCTTGGTTTAGGACTTTAAGATAGGGTTCGATTTGTTTTCTTGCCTCGCCCCCGTCTCTAATTCCCTGATTAAGCCTCAGGTAATCGGTGAGACCATAGCCGCGAATAGCCGCAACTTCAGCGGCGGTTAGGCCGTATTTCTTGATGGTCTCAAGTCCTTTTGGAGTGAGGCTAGAGAGCATATAGGTTGACGATTTAGAAAAAGATACGCCATGAAACTGTACCCAGACCTTTTCAAGCAGTTCATTTTCTGTCTTTTCGTCAAGGATTTGGCGCGGGGTTAGGGTAGCAGTTTTGATCTCGTCGTTGTGGGTCCAAGAGACGTTCGAAGAGACGCTCGATGAGACAGTCGATACCGTCGCAGGCGGACTGACCGTCTTCAAATAAAAGCCAAAATAGTTTTTTAGGTTTGGGTTATGATCGACTACGTGGTTATCAAAAATGATCGGACTCTGCTTTTCACTCTCAGAAAGAAAAGCATCATAACGCTCGGGGATGGGAGTGGAAAATAGCTGTGCCTTTACCCAGTCGGTTACATAAGGAATCGGATGCTCGGCATAGGGCGCAAGCGCCTTTCCGTCGTGACTCTTCTTAAGAAGGACATTGGTGATCGTCTCACTCCAACGTTTGGCTTCAGGGCTATCTGCCTTCTCAAGATGACCGATCAGTGGGCGCACCACTCTAATAAGTTGTGCCGGGTCTTCGCCAAAATGATCCAAGATAAAATCAATATTCTTGTTCAGCCCGTCCGACAAAACCTTCTCATCATCGGAGGTTCGGCACAGTGAGCTGGGCGAAGTTCTTGTCGAAATGGGAGGGAGCGCAAGAAGCTCGGGAATCTCGTTTAGAAGGTTATAGTAGAATTGAGGATTCGACGCTGCAATGTTTTGGAGAATGGCCCCGACCTGGATGGAGTAGTTGTTTCTAACGGCTTGTGATTTGAAGAGTGATACGATGGCCTCTGCATCCTTTACAAGGTCCAGAGCGCCTGGCTTTTGAAAACGAAGGAGGAGTGCCTCAGCCTGGCTTGCAGTGATCTTCCCGCTCTTAAATTCGTAGAGATCCGGGAAAGCGAGGTCCCAGTCCTTCTCGGCGTAGGGTTTGTCACAAAGCAGCTTCCGGGCTATATTGTCTGGCTTAGGCTCCAGTGGGAGAGAATTTTTAGAATCCCCTGCAAGACACTGCGCCTTGCTGGAAACAAGATCCTCGGCGATCTGGAGTGCACCTGAGTAGCAAATATGACCAATGCGACGCACGGTGTTTGATACATCGTAATCATAACAATAGTCACCGTGAACGTAGGGATTTGAAAGTGGCGGAACAAATGGTTTGCCATGAGTCCAAACGGTTTTCCCACCAAAAGAACTATCAATATATTGAACGAGGTTTCCGCCCTCAACCGAAACCATCCCTTTGGTCAAGTCCAAGTCTTCTGGAAAATGGCGTGCGGGATTCTTAAGATCGTCAAAATCAAACCAAAGGCTCTCCTTTGCGGTCTTGCCTCGTATGATGAGACTTTTGCTAAAATTGTTAAAGTCCGCGTAGCCATCAGGTGGAACCGGAAAACTTTGAAGGAGTTTACCGTCGGAAAGTGAGCAGTGCGAGATTGCTACATCGGAAGCAATAACGACGCCCGGGCCAGCAGTAAAACGTGCAAAACTTCCTTTGGTCAATCCACAGGCCTTAATGAGATCCTCTTTTGATTGGGTGGTCTTAGTTCCAGTTTCTGTATCTTGAGTAACGAACTGGACCTGGTCGAAGGAGATACTTTGACCTGCGGGCGTAAAAATCTGAGAATAGGATAATGAAGGGCCCGATGCAGGGACGGATTTTCCAGTTTTAAAAGAATAGGCAACCGAAGTTCCATCGTTTAAAAAAGCGAGTACGCCGTGACCTTTGATATCCACTTGTGTGCCCGAGACGGAAAGAAAAGCTGCATTAAGACCTGTGGCGGTCATATTAATGTCTTCAGTTTTTCCCGTTTCAGATGAATAGCATCTGAGGCTGAAGGTATTCGTCCAGCGCGCGCAAACGCGGGAGTAATCCGCAGAAAAGCTCTTTGCTCCACTGAAACAGCCGATGCCGGTGGTGTAGGTTTTGCGGGTTTGTGTATCAAATATGAGAACCATTTGATTTTCGGAGCAAAGCTCCATGCGGGTTCCGTCGTTTGACATCGATACGAAGCGGGATTTTTCGGGGAGCGCCAGGGGACTGAGATCCTGAATGCATTTGTTGGATGCGGCTTGGGCTTGTAGCAATACGGATATCCCGATCATCCATGCAAACACAGAGGTGTGCCTCAACCTACCCATAATAGACGTATCGTCCATAGGGGGGCCTCACTTCAGCTAAATGTGTGGGGTCGGGAAGAAATCATGGGTCATAAATTTGACGGAGATGTTTCTAGCCCCTTAACGAAAACAAGGGGTCAATTTCCGAGGAGCTGCGCCGATAAGGCATTATGAAGGGCTGCTCTAACGGCGTTCTGCTGTCTATTCTGATAACGATTTTCGCGCCTCTTACGGCTTCGGGAACTTGTCCGTTACCTCAAGCCCAACCGTTTGAAGGCATCGGGGAGCTTAGTGGTGCTTGCCAAACCGTGGCGACCGCTACTTTAAGTTCAAGCGGACCTGTTTTTGAAACTCTGCAGGATTCAATCAACGCTCAGCTAGGGACGAAGGGAAAACCAGAGCGGACCCCCGTGCGAACGATTGATATCAATCTTGCAGGGAAAGATGCAAAGTTTCCCGTTTTTGCAAAGAGCAAGGCCACCTTTTTTCGCGCAGCTGTAATCAATCGGACGGTGGATGACATAATCTTGAAGGACGGCTGGAAGAGTGGTTATCTGCGAGGCGAAATGGGTTCGGCGCTCCCGCCTCAGCAAAGCCTTGCGGCGCGCGCCATTGAGTACGCGCGAGTCAAGGGCGACCCGAGACCTTTTCCCAAGGGCGCAAGTGTTGTGGGCGTAATCAGTGAAGATCCGATTCGGCCGGCGTCCGTGGTGTACCACACAGGCATGGATTCGCACTCCGCGGACTCGAGCAAGTACATAAGGCTCGATGAAATTGAAATCGGCCCCGAAGCCCGCGATCTCGATTGTCGCAACGTGCCGATGGTGAACACTACAGAGGCCTTTAAAAAAGCGGGCAAGCAGTCGCGATTTTCTACCGAGGGAGAATTTGTGGTGGATCTAGAAATTCCCTCAAAGTGCATCGTCGCCATTTATCGGGTTCGTTTTCAAAAAGTAGATGACACCTACTATTCTGATAAGAATTCCTATCTTTATCCGAGTAAGAAGACTCCGCAATAAACGTAAGGCAGCAATCTTGCAATAACCTGACATTTTAGAACCTAGTGGAGTATAACATGAAAAACACTCAGTGGATCGTTACAATCGTTATGATGGCTGGCTTTTCCGTACCGGCGCTTGCCGAGAAAATTACCAAAGAAGCCTACAAAGCGGCCGAGATGCAGGCCGACACAGACTATAAAGCTGCCAAGGCAAAGTGCGACTCATTTTCAGCAAATGCCAAAGACATTTGTCTCGCAGAAGCAAAAGGTGCCGAGTCGGTTGCCAAAGCGGATGCCGAAGCAAAATATAAGGATACCGAGAAGGCACGTTTCCACGCTTTGAAGGCTAAGGTGGACGCTGAATACAAAGTAGCTAAGGAACGCTGCGATGATCTTTCAGGCAACAAAAAAGACGTTTGTCGGCAAGAAGCGAAGGCCGAAAAAGTGAGTGGTGAGGAAAAAGCTAAACTTGCTAAGAAAACCGCTGAAGCAACCAGCGAATTCATGTCAACAAAAGACAAAGCGCACCAACAAGCAGGTGAAGCAAATCGAGATGCAGAATACAGCGTCGCGCTTGAAAAATGCGAGCAGTTTGCGGGTGATGCGAAGGATCAATGCATTACAGCCGCAAAATCGCAGTTTGAAAAGTGAGTATAGCATGCGCTAATGGGGCCCCGATCTCTTCGGGGTCCCATTAACCCTAACAGATCATCGGCTCATTCCTTGCAAAGTTCTAGCTTGGGCTCTAAAATATTGCGGCACTTCCAGAGGACAATAAGATGAAAGAAAAGAACCTAGACATTCGTGCAAAAGCAGAATTAAGCAGAGCTCAGCTCGATGTAGACTTTGAGCCGCTGGTGCGCGATCTCATGTCGGCGGAACCCTTTTCGGTTTCAGAAAATGACTCGCTAAAGACGCTTAAAGATATTTTTAAGCAGCGAGCCATCCGGCATCTGCCGGTTGCCGATATGAGTGGAAAACTCGTGGGGCTAGTGACTCATCGTGATTTCCTCGCGCTCTCCATCTCTAAGCTTGCAGACATTAGCAAAGAAGAATCCGACGAAATCTACGAAAAAATCAAGATTCACCAGGTGATGGGGACAAATTTTATGACGATGGGCCCCGATACACCCGCCAGGGTTGCAGCCGAAAAACTGCTGACCCATAAGTACGGCTGCTTGCTTGTCGTTGAGCACGAAAAATTGGTGGGGATTATTACGGAAACGGATTTTGTGAAAGCGTTCTTAAAGTGGGATTATCAATTTATTTCTGGCAATGCATAAACGCCGTAGTTCATTCCCATTCTCCGCTTGGTTTTCGTTTGACCAGTTGAGATAAAACAAAAGCCAGCGTTTCCGCTTCGACAGGCTTTGCAAGATGAGCCTGAAATCCCGCGGCCGTTGCGCGCCTAGCGTCTTCTGCGTTTGCAAAGGCCGTGAGGGCCAGCGCAGGAACTCTGCCGCCTTTCTCGGGTCCGAGCACGCGAACTTTGCGCATTAAACTGTAACCGTCTTCGCCGGGCATAGCGATGTCGCTCACCAAAAGATGCGCCTTAAAGCCCTGCAGAGCTGCGAGCGCCTCGCGTACAGATGCGACCGCAAACACTTCTGCCTCGAAGGACTCAAGCAATAAGGTAATCGTCTCGCGCGTGCGGTCATCATCATCAACAAAAAGAATCCGCAAGCCATTAAGTTTTGGAAGGTCTTTGTAACCGGTGAGCGGGGCGGGCATTAAGGCCTGCTCGTGTGTGGGAACGCCGTACGCACCTACGGACTTTTTGGCTGAAGTGAGTGGGAGCACCACGGTAAAGGTTGCCCCTCCGCCTTCACCCGAGCTTTCGGCCCGGACTGTTCCGCCCTGCAGCTCAACTAGGTTCCGCACGATCGATAGTCCCAGCCCAAGTCCACCATGGATTCGCGTGCTCGTATTGTCCTCCTGACTAAGGCGATCAAAGATGTGGGGAAGGAAATTGGGATCAATCCCTTTACCAAAATATTTTACCATGATCTCAGCGCATGTTCGCGCCCGATTCTGGATGCGCGAGAGGTTCAGTTCAACGAGACCGTTCTTAGGGGAAAACTTAATCGCGTTGGTCAGCAAATTCCTGACGACTTGTTGAAGGCGGATGGGGTCCGCAAAGACCCAGGCGGTTTACCATAAAAGTCCCGCACGAGCGCACCCAAAGGGCCTGTCTTCGAAGGCGTCGCGAGAGCCTGAATTCTCGCGTCGATCATGGGGACCCTGTCGCGCAATTCTTTTTTTGGGCTTTGACAGCCCGCCGGGGTTTCGCAGACAGGGTCTCTAAAGCCGCCTTGGCGCCCCCTAGAAGGCCATGCCTCGGAACTGCCTTGAGAGTGTCCATTCCACTAACAGTGACGACCCATCCCCCTTGCGGCATCAGTGCCACGGCACGCTGCACGCCTAAGATAAAGCCCTTAATTGTCATGTTGAGAGTCTTGTCGATGCGATGACTTTTCAATTCCAGTAGATTCTTAAACGCAGTGGCCGCAGCGTTATGCACATAGAGTGGAACCCGAATTTTCGAGCGTAATTAGAGTGCCACTATAGCAACGCGGGTGCCATGAGGTTTGAGGCGTAACCCCTTAAAATAATAGGAAACAGGTTTTGGGCTAGGATTGAAGAGTCCCAAATTTGGACAAAAGTGTGTCAAAATTGGGAAAATCATAGGATTTATTTGGTCAGGCTGTCAGGAAGAAAGACGAATCGGTTTGGATATTTCGCCGTTTCGATACAGTAGGCCATATCCCGGTCAGAGGTAAGAAGCAGAAGAAATTTCGAGTTAAAAAATACATCGAGAATGAGTGCATCGACGGAGCCAATTCCAAACCTTCCCACTAAGTCAGTTGTTCCCTGCCAGCTTGGATGGCCAGATAGTACTGAGTCATGCTCATCGGAGCGTAAGCCGATGAAATTAAGTCCGAGAAGTTCAACAGCCGTTTCCCAAACTTTTGCAATTTTTTCATGGAGGTAGTTCTTACAAAATGCGGCCCAGCCATCATGTGCACCATTGCGATAGGAGGCGAGAGCGGCGCGATAAAATTTAATTTTCTGGTCTTGGATTCGAAACAGCTTGCCTTCAGCATTGGCTTTTCGCAATTGAGTTCGCATTGATGTGAGGTCTAGCACAAGTTCTGGTTTCAATGTTTTGCCAAGGTCTTCTAGAAAATCTATGAGGCACTCTGGAATGATGATTCTCCGATGAAGCTCAAGAAACTCAGAACGAACATTGTAGGTCGTGTAGATCGGAATTTGTAATTCCGCCAAGCAGTCTATAACTTTTGCAGTCTCGGAATTGAAAGTGTCGAGATCATAGGATGCTGAAAAAAGGATACTCGTATCCAGTAGGCATCCTAGCTTCGAAGCTGGGTGTAATTGCACGAAAGAAGCGAGTTCACTGAATCGACCTGTTACCCCGTTCATTGGTGTCTATAGCCCGAGGTCTGGATCCCTTTTCCCTGGCGTTGAAGCAATCGTCTTTTCTGGTAGTTCCGCGGGAGCGTCTTTGTCTTTTTTGAAGACATCGCGCAGATCCTTTGACGCGGGCTGATTGCGCAGTCCTTTACGGATCTCCGTGATTTTGGCGACGG
Source organism: Bdellovibrionota bacterium FG-2 (assembly GCA_051382305.1). Classification (GTDB taxonomy): domain Bacteria; phylum Bdellovibrionota; class UBA1018; order UBA1018; family UBA1018; genus CAIRTR01. The sequence goes on along the minus strand of JBBCAV010000177.1, from coordinate 8,410 downwards.
CCCCTTTTTGGGGTAGCTTTACATTTTTTGTAGTCATAGGTTACTTCCTTTATTAATTAGTTATAACACAGGTTTTTTGTTTTGTAAGTCCTTGGAATTAAAGTGGATCTGTTCGGTGATTCCAGAAGCGATTAGAGGTTTAAAATGACCGAGAATGGGGAAATTCTGAGAAGGGTGCTGAATTTAGTGGCATAAAAATTCAGGTGCGAATTCTTTCTTGGAGTTGAGCTGTACAGAAGTTAGTCACTACGCGAGGCAGACGATCCTTATCAGTAATGTGTTTTACAGCGTATCTTGGGACTTTACAAAAGGACTATACAGCGGACTAGACAGAAGGAGCCGTCATTGAAAAATCCAAGCCCCCATCCACATTAAGCGTCTGACCCACAATCCAGCTTGAGCGCTCGGAACATAAGAAGAGAATGACTTCAGATACTTCATCCAAAGAAGGTGTGCGCTTAAGAGGCCCCTGTTGCGCAAAAAAGTTTTTCACGGTTTCAAAGGTAGGCCCTAAATATTTGCGAGTCGATTCTGTATCCAAATAGCCAGGATTCACGCCGTTTACGCGAATTTTTCGGGGAGCAAGTTCGTGGGCATAATAAGCGGTCAGAGTTTCTAAAGCCGCCTTGGCGCCCCCTAGAAGGCCATGCCTCGGAACTGCCTTGAGAGTGTCCATTCCACTAACAGTGACGACCCATCCCCCTTGCGGCATCAGTGCCACGGCACGCTGCACGCCTAAGATAAAGCCCTTAATTGTCATGTTGAGAGTCTTGTCGATGTGGTGGCTTTTTAATTCCAGTAGATTCTTAAACGCAGTGGCCGCAGCGTTATGCACATAAATATCAAGCTTAGGCGTCTTTGCCGCGACTTGATCAAAGAGTTGATCCACCGACCCCTCCTCGGAGAGGTCGCAGTTCACGAGCTCGCAGCGCGCGCCTAGGGTTCTGATTTCTTCAGCGGCATGAAGCGCTCGCACTTCATCCGAGCGATAGCTCAGAAAAACATCAGCGCCGTTTTTAGCAAAAAGACAGGCCGTGCTAAAACCAAGGCCCTTGGTGCCGCCGGAGATAAGAACTGTTTTGCCGGAGAATTCGAGATTGGAGTGGGTCATTATGAGAGAAGTCTAACTTGAAAGCGCCGCCATGCCAATAATCTCTTAAAGAATCGTTCCCGCAGCGACACTCATGATTCGATCCGAGATCGCCTGTGGTGGCCTCTTTGAAAGGTGAACAAGGAGTATTTTTGACTGTGCGTACTTACTCAAAAAACTACGAATGCTCCCGGTATTCTGGCGGTAGGCATCTTCATCAGACAATACAGGGATGATTCCGACAGACCCAATGCGAGTTTGAAAACAAAGGGGCACCAGGGCCCCCCCTCGTGTTTCAAAGCGAAACACCGAGTAAGTTTCTCCTAGACGGTATTCAAATTGAGACCGAAGATTAAGGAAAAGCGAATGGGTAAAGAGTTCGAGATCAGAGTAGCCTTTTTGTGGGGTAAGATGCCTTGCTTCTGCTAGGTCCTCAAAGAAGACACACGTTCCTCTAGTGGAGCCAGTGATTCGAATCGGACGAATGAGAAACACCGCCTCAAACACATAAAGAAGTTTCTTGATGGTTGGAAGAGAGACACCTGACTCACTACGAATGCGTGTTAAATCTAGCGGCCCACCCTGCTGCTCCGCCAACGCGGTCAAAACCGCTCGAATGTCTCCTAAGGGAAGCTGAATTTTCTTAACGAGACGAATATCACGATCAAGAATGGTCAGCAGTTGCTCTTCGATCCTAAAACGTCTTTGTTTGGGATCATGCAGAAAACACACCCCCGGAAGTCCTCCTGTGTCCCAGTATTTTTTCAGTTGTTGGTGACGCTTCTCAATGGCGGGCAAAGCGGGCGAAAGCGAATGTTCCCATCGACTAAAATCTGATGCTTCGAGCGCATTAATTAGGAAACTCGAAAGGGGCTCAGAGTGAGCTTCCGTCACGGTAAAGGGTAGGAGTTCGAGATTGACAATCCTTCCCGCAAGGGACTCCTTGATGGCTTCACGTGAACTGAACCGAACCGATCCACTGAGTATAAATTGCCCGGGCCTCTTGTGGGTGCGAACCCACTCCTTTAGTTCCGGGAATAACTCGGGTACGTTTTGACATTCATCAAGGGCGACCCAACTACCCGCTCGAGCAGAGAGGTAAGCCTGGGGATCGTCCTTCGCCAGGATTTGTTCCTTCTTCTGGTCAAGAACGTAATAACGTTGCGCGTGCTGCTCAACCAGGGTCGTCTTGCCAACCTGGCGATGCCCAATGACTCCAACCAATGGGCTTAGATTCATGCTGTTCTTGAGGAGTGGCTCAAGGTACCTTTTTCGAGAGTGTGGCATAGTTTCAAAAATAGCATTACATGCTGTTTTTGAAAAGGTGTTTAAAAAGTAGCATGTGATGCTGTTTTACGAATTATCCCGGGCGTCCGCCTCCACGCGCAAGCGTGAGAAATTTGCTTCTGGTATTGTGTGTCAAAATCAGCTAGGTTGCGCCTCACTATGAAATTTGAATCTCTGAACCTCATCGATCCGCTTCTTCATGCCGTTAAAGCCGAGGGCTATCACACCCCTACTCCAATCCAACTCCAGGCAATTCCTCTGGTTTTGGCCGGAAAAGACGTTCTAGCCTGTGCGCAAACCGGCACCGGCAAGACGGCAGCCTTCGCGCTCCCGATTCTTCAGCTTTTGACCGAAGACAAACGCTACGGACAAGGCGCGCGCAACGTTCGCGTTCTTATTTTGACTCCGACGCGAGAACTGGCCTCTCAAATCGGTCAGAGTTTCACGGATTATGGCAAGGGACTCACGCTGCGTAACACGGTTGTTTTCGGCGGCGTCGGCCAGAATCCACAAGTGAAGGCTTTGAGACAAGGAGTCGATGTCCTGATTGCAACGCCGGGGCGACTCTTGGATTTAATGCAACAACGGCTGGTGAATTTTCAGGGTCTTGAAGTTTTCGTTCTCGATGAAGCCGATCGCATGCTCGACATGGGCTTTATTCATGACGTTCGCCGAATTATTACCGCGATTCCCAAAAAGCGTCAGACCTTATTTTTCTCGGCAACGATGCCTCCTGAAATTCGTAAACTTTCAGAACAGATTCTGACCCACCCCATTATGATCGAAGTGACTCCCGTGGCCTCCACGTCCGAAAAAGTCGAACAAACGATCTATTACGCCGACAAAAAACAAAAGACGGCACTCCTCATTCATCTCATCAAGGACCTCGATGTTCAAAAAGGCTTGGTTTTCACGCGAACAAAGCGTGATGCCAATCGAGTTTCGGACTCTTTAAATGACGCCGGCATTCGCTCCGAAGCCATTCACGGCAACAAATCACAAGGCGCGCGTGAACGAGCGCTGGAGATGATCAAAAAGGGCCATTGCCGAGTCCTCGTCGCGACCGATATTGCGGCTCGCGGAATCGACATCGATAACGTCACTCATGTTTTTAACCATGACATTCCGAACATCGCGGAAAGCTATGTGCACCGGATTGGGCGAACCGCACGCGCGGGTGCTGCGGGCAGTGCCTTTTCGTTTTGCGCAGGAGACGAGCGGGCCTACCTCGCGGATATCGAGCGCCTCATTCGCATGCGGATCAAAGTTCTCGCGACACCCGAGGGACTAGCGACCGAAGGCAAGAGCAGGGGCCGCGCGCGCCCCGCACATCATGCTGCACACCATGCCCCACATCATGATCGAAGCGAACATCAGTTTCACCCCCCCCGCATTACCTCGACGTCCGCTGCCCCACAGATCCGCACGGGCTCAGGCAATGCCCATGTCATTATTGTGGCTCGCAACACTCCAACAACCCTCGCGGGCAATCCGCCTGCAAGTCCCAATAATCGACGCAAACGGCGCCGCCGGAGCCAGGCAACTGGGGCGGCACACTAGACGGCCGTGGAGCCACGGCAAATCGTTATTCGCTCCAAGGATTTCCATCCAGAACTCTTGGCGGAGCTGAAGTATTTAGGCGCGACGATTTTAAATTCCACGCCTTCGATGCTCTGGATCGCCCAAGATAAGATCGAGCCCTCGTGGGCCGACTGTGTATGGCGCGATGTGCGTGGCCTCAGGATTGAATCCATTACGGACGGCCGAAAAAAGCTAAAAGCTATTTCAAAATCTTGGCGCTATCACGGGGATCTTTTTCATCGCAGGGGGGCCCTCATTGCCGATCCTTTTCTTAAGAAACAGCATGAGACCCTTGCTTTTCCCGTTACCATTCCCGACTCCGCTGTCCCCGTGTTCACGATGGCCGCGACGGATCTGATTTATTACAGCCATGAGGTTCAACGTCCCACGGTCGATGGGCAAATCGCCTTCCTTGAAAACAAAACTCAGCCGCCAAGTCGAGCGTACCTAAAGCTCTGGGAAGCGCTAACGATTTTGGGCGAATGGCCCAAGCGCGGGGAGCAGGTGGTCGATCTTGGCTCGTCTCCTGGATCGTGGAGTTGGGCTTTGGCCCAGCTGCAAGCGCAAATACTGAGCATTGATCGCTCCGAGCTTGCCCCGGCCGTGATGAAAAGCCGGAATGTTGAATTTAAACGTGGCGATGCTTTTTCATTTCAACCCACCCCGATGGATTGGGTCTTCAGCGACGTCATTTGTTTTCCCGAAAAACTCTACACTTACGTTCAAACTTGGATTCAGTCCGGACATTGCCAGAAGTTTGTCTGCAATGTAAAATTCACGGGCGATGTTGACCCAAAAATGGTCGATCGCTTTCGCAAAATCCCTCATAGTCGCGTGTTACACCTTTTAAATGGCAAAAAAGAAGTGACGTGGATTTGTCATCCCAAAATCCCGTAAGACTATTTGACCGCGTCTACAATCGTAAATTTTTGATGGGTGGCTACGCGTTGGGAATTTCCAAAAATTTGCTTAAGCGTATTTTGATAACGAAGATGGGTGTTTCCGATTACCCGCAGGAGGCCGCCCGGGGCTAAGGCCTGATGAGCATCCGTAAACATCTGGCGCGCAGTAAGATCCCCCATGGTGGTCCCTTGGTGAAAAGGAGGATTGCAGAGCACGAGATCCACAGAGCAGGGGGTCTGACTTTCAAAACAATGAGTCCAATGAAATTCTGCGTCGTCCGAGAAATTGCTTTGGTAGTTGGCCATGGCACTTTGGATGGCCATTTGGGATTCGTCAGTAAAGATCAAATGTGCGCCGGAGTTAAGTTGTTTGGCTGCGATCCCAATAATCCCGTTCGCACAACCAAGATCGAGGATTCTCTGGTAGCTCCCTCGTGGAAGATGGTCCAACAGGAAACGAGTCCCAATATCAAGCTTTTCTCGGCTAAAGAGATTTGAATGATTAACGAAAGGAGTCTGAAACTGCTCAAGGCGTACATGAAGCGGGTACGGAGAGGGAGCAGGTTTTCGCTCAAAAGCAGCAAGGATCAGTCGCGCTTTTTTTTGCGCCAGGCTTGTTGTCGTCTCGCCTATGATTCGATTCAGGAGCTCGAAGCTTGCCTTCGCTTGATGCTTAATCATGTATCCACAAATAACCTTTGAGTTTACAGGGAGATGCCCGCTTAAGTGGCACAGAATATCCTCAAAATAGGACATATTTTTGGGCACACGAATCAAAACAAGGTCGTAGGGACCGGCCAAGTGCTTAAGCTCATTGAAGGCATGAACACGACCTTCGCTATTGAGCTGCATGGCTTTAAAGCTCAAATAAGAGTCAGTGTAAGTGGTGACATCCAGCGCTTCTGCCGCATTCTTTAACGAACAACTCAAGGCTCCGAACTGATCATGAATGATCAGAATCTTTTTCCCCTTAAGTTCGAGCTGACTGAGGTGCTCTAGAATCAGCTCATCCGCGCTGTCCCAGGCCTGGAGCGTTTCTTTAGAATGAGGAGGATAACGTTTAAGACCGAGGTCCACGCGGTGCTGCTTGAACACTTTTCAACTGCCTCACTAGCGGTTCATCTCGCTCGGTCACAAAATTAATCACTAAGCCTTTTCGCCCCGCTCGTGCGGTTCGGCCAACCCGGTGGATATAGTTCTCCATTTGTTGAGGCAAGTGATAGTTAATAACACGCCCGACGTGCTCCACATCCAGACCACGGGATGCGAGATCCGTAGAGATCAGGAGGTCGATCTTTCCATCACGAAAGGTTTTCAAATTTGCGCGACGTTCAACCTTGTCCATCTCCCCCCGATACACGGCACAGGGGCGATCGATCTTCTTTAATTCAAGCGCAAGCTTATCACACTGTGCACGCGTGTTAGTGAAAATCAAGGTACCACCCTTCACCGAGTCGACAAGCAGACTCTCAAGAAGGGGAAACCGTTTCCCATCGATCACATTAAGGTTCTTCGTAGTCAGTGTGGGCACCAAGTGATGGCTCCCTTGACTTCGAATCACCTCTACGCCGACAAACAGCTTGTTCATGAGCGCTTGCACCGCAGGAGACACCGTGGCAGAGAATAAGACAAGCTGCGGCTTGGGCGGACAAGCGCTCACGATTCGGAGCGCATCAGGCAAGAATCCTTGGTCTAGCATCTGATCGGCTTCATCAAAAATCAAAGTTCGAACATCACTCAAATTAAGGAGGCGTCGGTCGATCAATTTCACGAGACGACCTGGAGTCGCGACCAGGATTTCGAAGTGGCCCTGGATATTTCTCTTTGCGATTTCTAAAGTCGTTCCGCCAAGAACCGTACGAACCCGCAGACGGGTGGCATGAGTAAAGGATTTAAAAACCCGAGACACTTGCTCCCCGAGTTCACGAGTGGGAACCACCACCACAGCGCGAGGCTGACGCTCAATGCTCACTGGTTTTGCCTGGGTCTCGAGTTTCTTCAAAAGATGAAGCAAAGGAAGCGCATACGCGAGCGTCTTGCCACTGCCAGTTTCGGCAACACCAACTACCGAGCGTCCAGCAAGCAGCAAAGGCATCGCTCGGTCTTGGATTTCGGTCGGGGTAACGAGTTCCTTTTCAGTTAGGGTCGTTTGAAGGGATGAAAGAAGATTAAAATCAGAAAAAGCGCTCATATCGGAGATTCTTACCCTTTTTTTGGGGTGTTCGGATAGGAAAATCCGCTCTGGCTTTCTACCCGAGTCCCGGGATAGTGTGTCGACTATGGATCGTGAATTAGTAGAAGACGTTGCTCTCTGGCATTTTCCGATGATGAATGACTCTGTTCGTAACGAGGCGTACGATCAGGCGTTGGGCGCTGCTTTACACGCGAAAAAGGGGGCAGTCCTGGATATTGGGACCGGGGCCGGCCTTCTCGCGCTCATGGCCGCACGCCACGGGGCTTCGCAGGTCGTGACCTGTGAGGGCGTTTCAGTCATAGCGCGGAAAGCAACGAAGATTATTCAACAAAATGGTTATGCCGAGCGAATTCGCGTAATGGAATGTCTTTCGACAAGCCTCAAAGTGGGCGCAGAGCTTCCAGAGCGATTTGATATTTTGGTCACAGAAATTTTTGACGATGGCTTGCTCGGTGAAGGGGCCTTTAGGGCGATCAAACATGCGAAGGAACACCTGCTTAAGCCCGGCGCGCAGATCATTCCGGCGCGCGTCCGTGTGATGGCAATGGGGATTGAATCCCAGGAAATTTTTGAAAACTATCGCGTGGGAGATGCGGCTGGTTTCGATGTTCGAGCGTTTAACGATTTTGGCCTGGATGATTATGTCGGGATTCATCTTGATAAGATGAAATACCGCCCTCTTTGCGCGCCGACATCCGTCTTCAATTTTGACTTTAGCAATCTTCCTGAAAAAGAGTCTGTCCCCGTGGACTTTGCCATTTCAGAGGGCGGCGTACTGCACGCGATCGCCTACTGGTTTGAACTGTATCTCGACGAAAATACAATGCTCAGCAGTGGCCCAGGGCTCGCGAAACTTTCGAGCTGGAAACAAGCAATCCAGGTAACCGAAAAACCAAGTTCATACCAAAAAGGCGACCGGATTACCCTCACCGCGCACCACGACGAATCCGCGATTTGGTTTAGAGCACGCTAGGATTACGGCAACCCATACTGCTTGCGCTTCCGCCAAAGAGTCACCGTGGTCGTGCCCAGTATTTCCGCCGCCGCCTCTTGATTAGGCTCAAGAGCAAGAACAGAGGCGATGTGATCTCGCTCAACTTCTTCCAGCGTACGAAGCTCGTTTCTACTCCCAATTTTCAGCGGCGCTGGATTCACTACTGAGGAGGGAAGATCGTTTAATTGGATTTATCTACCCCGAGAAAGTACGAGCGTAATTGGCCAGCCGTCTAGGACATGAAGTCGGGTAATTTTCCTGCGAACAGCGTCCGCAGCGCATCCATGGGATGCACTCCATTTTTTCTGCAGGTGGAGAGATAGCTTCGAATAAGGCAAAAATCCTTGGCTCCCCTGATCGAA
>JBBCAV010000176.1:0-5887 GCA_051382305.1 Bdellovibrionota bacterium FG-2 | reverse complement strand
CGATACAAAGTTTGGGGTTAATTGCATGAAGAGTCTTTTCGTCAAAGCCCAGCTTTTGCTTTGCTTTAGGTCGAAAACCTTCAATAAGACCGTCTGCTTTTTTGACAAGTTTTTCGAATTCGGAGCGCCCTTCTGTTGTTGTTGTGTCAAGTAGTACAAGTTCTTTGCATGAATTCAAATCCTTGTAAAACGGAACCATCTTGCGTGCGGGATCAGGGCGAATGGGGTTTTCGATCTTTAATACTTTTGCTCCTTGGTGTGCGAGAAGTTTACCAACAAACGGGCCTGGCAGAAGAATGGAGCAATCAAGAATTAAAGCGCCCTTTAAAAGCATAAAACCTCAGACAAATTTAGAAAATACTTTGCGTGTTTCTTCAAATACAAACGCTGCAATTGCGGAGGAATCTCCTACCGAAATCCCTAGGAATTCAACTCCGACTTTGATTTTAGGTTTTGAAGTGGGCGTTGGTTTGTGTTCCTGTGTGTGATTGATTCGCGCGTCCACCAGGACATTCTTCCCCCGAATTCCAAAAGAGATATTTCTTAACGTGACGCCTTTCTTGAATGGTGTCTCTTCGCTATAGGGCACGAGAAACGAAAGTCCGCTGGCGCTGAGGTCGAAAATCTTAGTCTCGATTTTTCGAGAAGAGTCTGCCGGGTCTTCCATTTCCATTGAAAACGTTCGTCCTGCAGCCAAAAATCGGAGGTCCTGGCGACGCTGAACTTTGTAAACTTTATCAGGATAGGTAAACGTGAGCCCGTCAGCATCAATTCCTTGGTAGTCGGTCATAAAGAAGATCATCGCTCTCGCGAGCGACAGGCTAAAATAGCAGCGTTTGTTGCCGAGCTTCGTGAGGTCCTTTTCGAATTTTTTGTGGTCAAAGTTCGCCGGGATCATTGCAAAAACCCGTTTTTTGTCTTTGTCGATTTTTGCTAGATGCGTTGATGCCGCGCTCTCTTGCCCCTTAAGCCAGAGTTGAGCTCCCGCAGACGTCTTAATCGCTTCTTTTAAAGTTCGTTCGGAGTCGGCGGCTTTCTCAATGAGTTCAAACTTGCTTTGTGGCCCGCCGTCTCCCGCTGGGGAAGAGGGTGTTTTAGACAATTGTCACCTTTCTAAGGAGGTCCATGTCTTGAAGTGCTTTTCCTGAGCCGCGAACAACGCAGGTGAGAGGGTCCTCGGCGAGTGCGACAGGTAGTCCTGTCTTTTCTTTGATTAAGATGTCCAGGTTGGCCAAAAGGGCGCCGCCTCCGGCAAGAATAATTCCGTTATCCACGATGTCGGCAGCCAGTTCCGGCGGCGTACGCTCTAGGGCCGTCTTAATGGTGTCAACGACTGCGGAAACAGGCTCTGCAAGAGCGTCTCGAATTTCTTCGGAGTTTACTTCAATAGTTTTTGGGGCGCCGCTGATGAGATCGCGACCTTTGACTTCGTAAGTTTTTTCTTCTTCGAAGGGATATGCGCATCCGATGGAAAGTTTGATTTGCTCGGCTGTCCGTTCACCGATGAGTAGCGAGTATTTGCGTTTAATATAACCCACAATCGCGTCATCAAATTTGTCGCCTGCAACTCGTACGGATTTCGAATAAACAATCCCGCCGAGCGAAATAACGGCAACCTCAGTCGTCCCACCACCGATGTCGACAATCATGTTTCCGCTAGGCTCGCGAATTGGCAGGCCGGCACCCAAAGCCGCGGCCATAGGTTCTTCAATGAGATAAACTTCACGCGCGCCCGCGGATTGTGCGGATTCTTTTACGGCACGTTTTTCAACTTGAGTAATGCCAAAAGGGATACAAATGATGATTCGAGGTCGAATAAAAGTGCGTCGCTCACTGGATTTTTGAATAAAATATTTGAGCATCGATTGCGTGACTTCAAAGTCGGCGATCACACCATCCTTCAGTGGGCGAATGGCTTGAATGGATCCGGGTGTTCGACCCAGCATATCTTTGGCTTCTTTACCGACAGCCAGAACGCGGGTTTGTCCACGGGCGTTTCGATGAATCGCCACAACAGAAGGTTCATTGATAATAATCCCTCGGTCACGGGCATAGACGAGGGTGTTTGCCGTGCCGAGATCGATTGCTAAATCATTGGAGAAGAAGTCGAGAAATTTTTTCAACATTGTCGTCTCATTACTGGTGTTTAACTGCCAAGATTGTCTACCTCAAAGCTTACCTACCTATTCGAATTGAGACAAGGGTTAACGGGGGTCCTGGCGATAGATTGTTCGCCGTGTTATAAGGGGGCATGAGGTCTCGTCGAAAGTCTCGTTCGATTTCGTTTGTCTTGCTTTTGGTTGCTGGGTTGGGACTGCTGGGGCTGTTTGCGCTTCGGGAGCTTCTTAGGAGGGAGTTTCCCGATGTGGCGCGAGTGAAAACCCACTATCCTGTGGTTCATTATCGGGGTCCTGGAGAGGCCCCCTTGGTGACCCTTCAGCGCTTAAGGCCCTCGTCTTGGATCTCGCTGAATGAGGTTTCGAGGGCGGCGGTGGGCGCGATTTTGGTGAGTGAGGATTGGGCTTTTTATCAACATCGCGGGTATGATCCGAACCAAATCCGAGAGGCGCTCAAGAAGGACCTCGAGGAGGGCGGGTTTGCCCGTGGGGCCAGCACCATAACCCAGCAGGTGGTGAAGAATGTCTTCCTGGAGCGGGATAAGACGATTTGGCGAAAACTCAAGGAGCTTTACCTTGCCGTTAGTTTAGAGGAGTCGCTTAAAAAGAACCGGATTTTGGAGCTCTACCTTAATATCGCAGAGTGGGGACCGGGTGTGTATGGGATCGGGCCCGCAACTCAGATGTATTTCAAGAAAACTCCCCAAGAGCTGACCGCTAGGGAGGGCGCCTTTCTGGCGATGCTGTTACCCAGTCCGATTCGTTATGGACAGTCGTATCGCGCCAAGAGGTTGACGGATTATGCCGCTTCAACAATTGATGCGATTCTTTCGAAAATGGTTCAAGCGAACTATCTTACGGAAGAAGAGCGTGCCGTGGAAGCTTCTCGGAATTTGTCGTTTGAAGAATCTTCTCTTGACCCTGGGCGTCCGATCCCACAAAATCAGGAGTGATGAAACTCCTAAGCGGTTCCAAGGTTGGAGCTTTTTTTATTTTTGTCCTTGTCTGTTCAACGTTTTTTTTCGCAGCGGGTGCACTCAAGTCAAAGGTGGCTTTAGACTCGGGGTCTTTGCCGCAGAAGGGTTCGAGCTCTCTCCTCTCTAAAGATAAGGTTGCGCAAGCGATTGGGGAATCGGCGACTTTTTATCGATTTCCAACCCAAATTGATTTACCTCCGGAATTGCACCCAGCACTGAGCAAACTTAAAGGCTCGCCTGTCACCGCACAGATTCAATATTCATTTGATCCAAAATTACAGACCTCATTAGAGGGCCTTCTTCGGAGTTATTCGCCGGATTATGGCGCCTTGGTGGTCTTGGATGCGAATACAGGGCGCGTGCTTTCGATGGTGAGTTCAACTCAGCATAAGGAGTTTCAAGGAAACTTGGCACTTCAAGCGACGTTTCCGTCGGCTTCGATTTTTAAAGTTGTGACTGCTGCGGCGGCCATTGAACACCAGAAGTTCTCCGCCGAAACGATGATTCCTTTTAACGGGAGAAACCACACGCTTTATCGTGGGAATATCCTAAAGAATCAGATTACGCGTTGGACCCGCTATACGAGCCTCAAAACGGCGTTTGCGAAATCGATCAATACTGTATTTGGAAAAATCGGCGCCTATGATGTGGGACATCAAGAACTTCAACTTTATGCAGATCGTTTTGGTTTTAATCATCGCATTTCTTCGGATCTGCCGGTTGAGACGGGGCGAGCCGTGATTCCGCAAGACGCCTGGGGAATGGCTGAAGCGGCATCAGGATATACGCGGGCCAATACGATGAGTCCTTTGCAGGGTGCGCTGATGGCGGCCGCCATCGTGAATGAAGGGGTCATGATGGAGCCCTATATTGTTCAGTCGGTAAGTACTATGGAGGGGGAATCCCTCTATGTTGCGGAACCCGAAGTGGCGCTGACAAGCGTTGACCCAAAGACAGCGGCAGAAATGCGAGAGCTGATGCGCGAAACGATTTCGCAGGGGACTTCTAAGAAATCTTTTCGAAAGTTCTTTAAGGGAGAGTATGCGCTTTTGGATGTGGGCGGAAAAACCGGTTCATTGACGGGGGATCAGCCTAAGGGCAAATATGATTGGTTCGTAGGCTTTGCTGAAGGCGGGTCGCATCGAATTGCCGTAGCTGCACTGACAATTCATGGAAAGCTTTGGAAAGTGAAGTCTTCGGTCTTAGCTCGCAAAGTAATTGAAAGCTATTTTCACGGGAAACTGACCGGCAAGCACGTAGCCGGGCGCTAGCTGCTTTTTCCGGTGCGTTCGGGCTGCTTCTCGGTGGCTTTGTCACATTTGTGGCAAAGGTTGACCTGCATCTGTTCCCAATTGAACCAGCGGCCGTCTTTTTTTGGAAATACGAGACGGCAGTGGTAGCAGCGAATTTGGTTTTTGCCGAGGGTACTTACTGGGGCTGTTTGAAGTTGTGTCATCAATCTCTCTCTCTTCTTTTTTGTAACTCGAAAAGAAACAAGGCAGAGCTACTGAGTAGCTCTGCCTTGCTAAAAGCTTAATCTAGAGCAAAAAGCTTAGTAACGGCCGCGGCCGCCGTTTCCGCCACCAAAGCCGCCCGTGCGTTCACGGGGAACCATAGGTTTTGCTTCGTTGACGGTCATTGCGCGGCCGTCATAATCTGCGCCGTTGAATTTGGTGATGACATCAGCAGCTTCAGCGTCCGTAGACATTTCTACGAATCCGAAACCTTTGCTGCGGCCGCTGTCGCGGTCGATAATTACTTTTGCTGATGTAACCGTTCCACATTGAGCAAATGTGTCACTCAAGATTTGATCGGTTGCAGAATATGGCAGGTTGCCAACGTATAGTTTTTTTCCCATGATACCTCCTAAAGGCTAGGGCGCCGCTCAAGAGGACATGGGCACTATGCCCGCAGACTCGAAAGAAGCAGAATTGAACGAACTACATCTGCTGGTTTAGCATCATTCGTTCCAGTTAGATATGTCTAACTTCACGCGGAGCGGCTGAAGTGGTGCGCGCGCGGATTTTAATGCCGCTAAGTATATATTTTTGCAATGTATTTATTAGTAACACTGATTATCAGTGCGGGCGTTGAGTTGAGTCACAGGCGTGCTCTACTGTGATGTTTTTCCAACGTCAGGATTTCAGTTAGACAGGAAAATCTGGCTAAATGAAACGCTGGGCGCAACAATGCAACAAAGGGGACTCAAATAAATGGCTCTTGGAATCACGCTCATTCTTTGGGTTCCTTTGGCTACAAACAAGAGCTCTTGCGCGACATGGGTGGGTTTTCGAATTTCGCCGTTTCGTTTTCAGTGATTTCGATACTCACTGGGGCAGTGACGCTTTACGGTTTTGGTTTCAATCAGGGGGGGCCTGCCGTCATGAGGCTTGGCTGGCCACTTGTGACGATTTTTGTTCTACTTGTTGCCTCGGGAATGGCGGAACTAGCGTCAGCCATTCCGACCTCGGGCGCTGTTTATCATTGGGCGTCGATTCTAGGTGGATCGGGTTGGGGCTGGTTTACAGGCTGGATGAATCTTTTGGGGCAGGTCACCATTCTTGCGGCCATTGATTTCGGATGTGCGGGATTCGCGGGCTCTCTGCTTTTTGAGCATCCTACACAAAGTCAGCTTGTGGGCCTCTATGGTGTGATCTTACTGAGTCACGCGATCTTTAATCACATCGGAATTCGCTTCACCGCTAAACTCAATCCCACATTCCGCAGTTGAAAAGTGTCGAGCTCCGATCGTAAGCGTCTGAAAGGATAACCCTATTTTTCTTCGTCCTCGTG
>JBBCAV010000175.1:0-3766 GCA_051382305.1 Bdellovibrionota bacterium FG-2 | reverse complement strand
ACGCGGTCTCCTTTTGGCCCTACCCTCCTGAAATCGCTCGGGGACGGGAGCCGCGCGTCCAGGGGGAGAACAAAAGACTCGTTCTCACGTGAAATCTGGCCTTACTGAGACTGTTGAAAACAACAAACCCGTGGTTAACGTCAACCTAGATTCCGCCAGCGCCCTTCCCTTGGGCGTACAAAGTGCCTATGACCTCGATGGATGGAAAGCCCCATTCGCTAAAGCTTATCGCACGACCTATGACAACTTCTATGGCGTGACGGTCATCGACTACACTTATCAGGTCATGTACACCTACGGCGGCTCACAAGATGGGGTTGGCCGCTATATTGCCAACGCTCAAATCGTTCCCTCAAATCTCCGTGTAATGTGGGGCTACACTTTTGACGCTAAAGCCAAAGTTCAAGCGATCACCAATTCCGGCACCAAGACCAATCCCGTGGCGTCCATGCAGCTTGCGCAACACTGGAGCATTGATACGGCGATCACCCACGAAGAAAACACCAACACCTTTTACATGACGGGTGATGGTGAATTCAAAGACATGAATCCCTAGTCTCAATTAGCCTCAATTCAAACGAAGGTCACTTCCATGAAAATGAATAGGTCAGTCATCGTGTGTCTCGTTGCGCTTGGCATTCAAGGCCCCCCCTTCTCTGCTTTTGCAACAGCCCCCAAGGAGAGCTGCAGACTTCAGGCGACTCTTCAAGTCGAGCGATCGCTGATCGAGTCAACGGACTCCCCTCTTTTCGTGGAAGTGACCTTTCGGTTTCGCGCAGAAACGCCGTATGCGCGAGTGATTGAAAAAAAGCTACTCACCCTTCAACCGAGTTCCAGTGCGCAGCCAGGGGGGCCAGCGGAATCTTCTTTTGTTGTTCTGCCGCTGGATGTGCAAATCGGCTCCGTTCTTTACGAACGGTCTCTTCAAGACGTTCTTGTTTCAGTTTTTCCAAGTCAAAATACGCAAACCGGGTTTCCAGTCCAGGTAGAGCGCTTCTTGCCTGAGCGCATTCAACAGGGCGAGAGCCCCAAAGACGGCAGCGCGCTCGTTTGCACGCAATGGGCGAGTTGAGTGGGAACTTTGAGAGAACGCGGGAACATATTCCCAATTTTAGACCATTTTAGGGAATAAGGTCCATTGCCGGATTGACAGCTCAAAACGAATCAATGACGCACCAAGCATCAAAAAGTGCTCGGATCCCCCTGAGTGTCCGTGCTAGACCCCTCCCATGCGTGGCGTATGGACAGCTCTTGTAACCCCCTTTTCTACTACTAACGAACTCGACCTGAAGGCTTATCGAAAGATCATCGAAGACCAGATCGAAGCCGGCGTTGCCGGAATCATTCCTTGTGGCACCACGGGCGAATCACCCACCCTCTCCCAAGAGGAAAAGAAGACGCTGATCCAAACCGCGCTTGAACTTGCTACAGGCACCCCCGTAAAAGTCGTGGCGGGCACCGGGAGCAACAACACACAAACCACGGTGGAATTTTCAAAATGGGCCTCCGACCAGGGTGTCGCAGGAGTGCTTGTGGTCACTCCTTATTACAACAAGCCCAGCCAGGCCGGACTCGAGGCGCACTTTCGCGCCGTCGCCGAGGCGGTCAAATGCGAAGTCATCCTTTATAATGTCCCAGGCCGTGCCGGCGTGAGTCTCACCGCTACCACTATTGCGAAACTTTGCGATCACCCCCGCATTACGACCGTAAAAGAGGCCTCCGCCAACCTCACTTTTATCAGCGAGGTTTTCGACATGCTCTCGCTCGTGAGGAGAAAAGCCGACATTCTTTCAGGCGACGACGCAAGTTTCCTCCCGATTCTTTCCGTTGGCGGCGTCGGCGTGATCTCCGTCTCGAGTAACTTGTTTCCCCGTGCAATGGTTGCCCTCCAAACCGCTTTCGAAAAAGGCAAACTTGACGAAGCGCGCGCGATTCATCAAAAATACTACCCCCTTTTCCGCGATCTTTTTGTGGAATCCAATCCCGTCCCCATCAAGTACGCCATGGCCGAGGCAGGGTTCTGCCTGGAGCATGTCCGAGCCCCTCTTTCGTCAATGGCAGACGAGAGCCGCGGGAAACTCTCTCAAAGTCTCAAGCGTTGCGGGGTTTCGCGCGGAGTACGGTTGTGATCAAGCTTGGCCTTTTAGGCGCGTCCGGAAGAATGGGCCAAAAGGTTGAAGGTCTGATCGAGAAATCATATTCGGATCGTTTCAAAATTTCTGCTGCCCCTCAAGAGGGCGCGGATCTGACCCCGCTTCTGGGGTGTGATGTGGTGATAGATTTTACTTCCCCTCAGGCTGTTTTGGGGTTGGTAAAATTAGGGGAGAACTCGAGCAAACTTCCGGTCTTCGTTCTGGGAAGCACTGGCTGGACCCCTGAGCAGCAGCGCGAACTCGAGCCGTTGTTTGAGAAAACGCTCGTCGTCCAATCCTCAAACTTTTCCCTGGGAGTGCTGGCCTTTCAACACATTCTCAAAAATGCAGCGCCCCTTTTGAATCGCCTCGGATATGTTCCGTCAATTGTCGAGACTCACCATATACACAAAAAAGACGCCCCCAGCGGAACTGCGATTTCGCTTCAGAAAATTCTGAATCCCAACACCCCTGCCGCGATCCCTACGCAGAGCATAAGAGAGGGCGAAGTCATCGGCGATCATTTGATAACGTTTCAAGGATCTGAGGATCGGATTCAAATGGGGCACTTCGCGGCGGATCGAGCGATTTTCGCGCGCGGTGCCATTGAAGTGGCGTTGTGGCTAACTGGGAAGAGAACGGCGAATCTAGAAGCTAGCGGTAGAGTTGCGATTGAGGAATTTTTGAAAGTTTAGTTATTTCGAATTTAGACCAAAGCCCAGGCTGCACTCAGTTGTGCAGCCTGGGCTTTCAAACGAAAGGTCTGGACTATTTCCATGTACCGCCGCTTTTGCACTCGCAGCCAAATCGCTGACAGATAACCTTAACGGATTTGCCCGTGGAACCACCATTCTTGGCGGCTTTATAAAGGAGGCTGGCGGGATTCACGTACCAACTCCAGTTAATGGGCATCGTCCCTGTAGCGTTGACAACCCCTTTGCCTATATTGACGCATGCGGCTGTGTATTCAGCATCAGAGAAAATTGCCCTATTAGCGAATTCATAGGTGGTTCCATCCCCCCTTTTGCCCGTGCCCGCGTTACCGTAGGCATAGCCCCAATCCTTTACGCCCGTTCCGCCCTTATCGCACGCGGGCTGTACTTTAACGGAGAACTTAGGTGTCGCACCGAAAACCACGTTCTTGCCAGTAGCATCATCAACATGAACAATAACTTCTAGTGGACCCGAAAATGTCACAGCGCCACCCACTTCGTTCACAGTACACTTTACTCCCGCACTCGCCTGATTGGCCAAAAAAAGAAGACCCAAACAAGCCATTGAAAATACGCATTTCATAAATTACTTTCCCCATTTTTTTGCAAGTTAACAAGGTCCGGACTAGGCCCAGACCTTGAGTTATACAAATAATGCTACGCGCGTATTTTGTTGCTGTCAAATGGAAAAATTGCAGAAAGTTGTGGATTTGAAGTTTGAAGCATAGCGACGTAACCTCTTGGTGAATCAAAACCAAGAACCGCTCCCGGCAAGGAGCAAAAAGGAAACGTCGCTATGCTGAACTTGATTACCGAAAACTGTGATGAACGCCAAGGATTCGTTTTAACTCTCGATGAAATTGCCCGCCAAGGGGCTCTGAAGATGCTGACGATGGCGCTGGACCTAGAGGTGGCCAGTTA
>JBBCAV010000174.1:0-1546 GCA_051382305.1 Bdellovibrionota bacterium FG-2 | reverse complement strand
GAGAGTGCCAAGCGCGGGTTCTGGGACCACCTCGTCTTCACGCGCATCGTGAGATTTGGAAAAGACTTCGTAGGAGTGGCTGAATACGTCTTAAAGAATCTTTGGGAAGGTGTCGGCATCCCTGTTCGCAAAATCCTTGCTCGCGGCTATCGAATTAGGGAGATCAGTGAAGACGGCTTCGTCTTCGTGGCCCCTTAGGCGCCGGCTCCCGTCCATCCCCCCGTTTTGTTAGGGGGAATTACGCAACAACGCCGTTTCTTTTCTATTAGCCGTAGTATTTATTACGCAAGGTTTTCCGACCTTCGCGGACTCCAGGACTATGTCGATCCCATACCAAGAGCACTATCAGATGACACTTTCTCCTGAGGCTTCTGACCTCATTAAACTCAAAATTGAAGAACTCCTACGAAAGCGATCGGGACACCAGGTCGCTTGCACTCTGAATGCACGGGATTGCATTCAAGGTTATCAATCCCTGCTGGGCCTTGATTGGGAGCTTTCGCCTTTTTCAAAAAACATCCCCCTTGTTATCGGAAACAGCACAGGCATTTCGCGCGATCGAAAAACGCTCACGAATCAATCTCAAATTTCTCCGACGGAACTGAGTGAACTTTTTCAAAGCACTTCAGAATCGGCGGCGGATCTAGTCCGCGACGTTGCAAATCAGTTCCCCGCAATGGCAACGCCCCAAAATACCATGTGCGCGAAGGATGAGGACAATTTTACCTCCCCAGCTCCATGTCCAGGAAAAGCGGCTTATTATGACCATCTCTTCGCTGCAGACACGTTCGAAACAACGATCGTCCAAGGATACGTTGACAGTCAGGAATTCGAAGAACAGTATTCGCAATACGACTATAAAATAGACTTCGGGCTCTCCCTTTGGAAATTTGAGCAACAGATTCTAACCCTAGAAAATGACGGGTTCAAAGTCGTTTCTAAAAGTGATCTTGAAACCGTCCTTCAACGACCATTTTATTACAGAGGCTCAAAAAAGGTCGCGCGAGTGCGACTCGTACGATGCACTGTCGCGTGCGAAACAGATCCGCAAATCAGTCCTTATGTCACCTATCGAAAAAAGGGAGACAAGCCTTGCGACGCACAAACAAAGGCTACCTTGGCAGCAAAACAAGCCTTCATCAAGGCACAAGGTAAAAGTCAGCTCGTAATCTACAACGGCCACTCTCGCCTCGGCAAAGGCCCCGACTTTGGGCCTTTTGACTCCGAACTAGGAAAAGTTTCGCTCAATCAAGGCGCCTTTGACAAACTGGCATTCGCGAATCCGGAAAGCATCATTTATCTCAACAGCTGTGAGAGTTCGAGTAAGCATTCAGTAAACCCGTCTGCTTGAAATTAAGAACAGAGGGCCTGTCTGAAGTTTTTGGCCAACGGGTAAGCCCAGACACTTTTGATGGGCTGAGCATTGAGATGGCGGGTATCTAATTTTCCACGCCCCTGGGTGTTGCCGAGGCACCGCCAGTTCGCAGCCTTGTAGGAAGTGCCAGCGAATTTGCTCATTTCAACGAAGGTTTCAAGTAGGACGGGG
>JBBCAV010000173.1:0-2551 GCA_051382305.1 Bdellovibrionota bacterium FG-2 | reverse complement strand
TGGACTTTTCTTAACCCACCGGGTTTTGGACTCCTTTCGCTGGAGGTAACACCACATGCAAAACAACAGTAAAGAAAACAACGCCAAAAAAAGGCAGACCGGCAAAAATGGCGGGGCTCATGCCGAAACAAACGATTTGAAGTGCAGACTCAAAGGTGATTTCGGACGGGGCGTTGTTTTTGCCAGGGGAAACGAGTAAGCGCGCGCCCAGATAAACAAAGCAAGTCGTAAACAACAAAGACGCGGCAGTTAAGAAGGGATCAACGATGACTTGCCCCGTTCCCCAAAACCAGTGAACCATTTGATCGCGAAAAGCACCGAACTGAGCTGCTTTGCCGGGATTGTCAATTTCAATTACGTCTTCAGCAATCTTAGAGAAGCGATGAAACAGGCTTCCTATGCTCCCACCCACGAGTTGATGCCACATGTACTCAAGTGCAGTCCCTATCCAATGAGTCACGAGCGCAAAAACCAAAGGTCCGGAAAACCCCCAAAGCGGGCCTCGCTTGTCTTTTAAAGGCAGTTCGCGAAAGAACAGCGAGGGGTGGATGCAGATGTTCCAAAGCTGAGAGAAGTAAGACCGAACAATGGCTAGCGGACGATCGATTAGCCCCGGCGTTCTGGGGAGCGCTGAAGCACAATTGGGACAGCTCTGAGTTTCCGAAAGACTACCAGACTCGGAAAACTTCAGGCCGCACGAGGGGCATTCAATCATTTATTTTCCTGCCTTAGCGCCAGGAGTGGGGCTTGGGGCCGTTATGGGTTTCTGGAAGAACGCGTGACTCCAGGGAATATCCGCTTGGATGGCCGGATCAACTAGAAACGCTTCTGCACGCTTAGAGAAAAGATCCCGCGCATAGAATTTAGAGTCCTTTTTCCAAAAAACGACCTGCCTTTTCACGGCTGCTTTTTCGTCGGCTAAGGTGAATTTCACACCTTCGGCTTCGCCAGAGGGGATCGCAGATCCTGCAAGAAACTCTTTGATTCGGTTCCCTGAAATCTTATCCAAGAAAGACTGAACCTTCGTATCGACTGTTTCAGTCTTATCAGATTCGTGAATCCATTTTCCGTCCTTACTCACTAAAACCAACGGGGTTGCGCCGATTGGCGCGCCCGTAAATTCTAGGCGTTTGGCACTAAACCGATCCATCGTCGTGATGAGTTTAGTTAAACGGAGATCTTTGAGATCCTTGTCCACTCGATCCTTCGCTGAAGCATCGAGCTCAAAGAGCGGATCGAGGTTGGAGACGGTCGCGTATAGTTTTCCGCCTTTGGGCGCGCTTTTGGGAGCTGTCTTGGGTCCCGCTTTAGGGGCAGGCTGTTGATAAAAAGTCAGCGCAATCGGAGCAGGAACCTCTTTTGCAGTGCCCTGGTTCTTTTGAATCACCATGCTTACGATGGGCTTGAATCCTTTGAGTGCAGCCTGGGCCTTTGCATCGTTCTTATTGTCTGAAGCAAATTCTTTTGCAGAGAGGTAAGCGACTGCGCCGAGCATGCTGTCGATATTTTCAATGTCGCCTACAACCTCTTCAGTTTTCTTCTTCGAAACCACAACTTGGAGTGTCCACTGCCCGTCTTTTCGCACAGCAGTCAGTTTGGTCTTGGTCCCTTCGAGTTGAAAAGAGGCGACTTCACTGGCGGTTAAAGTCATGATCTTTTTGTCGCGCCAGTAGGTGAGTTCCTTTTCAAAATTGCTTTTGAAGTAACTTGGCAGAAGATGAATTTGATTTTCGTTAATTTTGCCCGTAGGTTTTTGTCCGGCGGGGACTTCTTCAAAAGCCGAAAAAATTCCTTCGCCAATGGGGTGCGTGACGCCTAAATAAAGGACTTTGGTGCCTTTATCTGTCTCGATCATGATTTTGCGCATGCTCGCGGCAGCTCTGGCGGCGGGATCGAGGCCGTATTCCTTAAGCAGCGCGGCCTTTTTATCCGGCGTTTCATCTTTCAGATCTATCGTTTCGGTCACGCTCGTGTTGTTTAAGGTCGAGAGCAGACTGTTGGAGTTTGAATCATCGGCTTTAAGTTTTGAGGGCTCCAAAAGTTCCCACTTTGAATTATCGCCGGGCTTGCAAAGCTTCGTATCAAAATCCAGACAATGAAGTTGAAAAATCTTGGAGTTGTCTCCACCACTCACGATTCGAAAGGAACGAACCGGGGAGTCTTTAAGGGCAAAGAGCTTCTTACTTTGCGCCTCTTTTTCTTCAGTCTGCGGCTTGTGCTTGTACTCAAGCCAGTAAGCGGCAGAGCCTAGAATAAAAAGCGCGATGGCCAGTGCGAGTTGTTTACGCCAGTTGAGTTCTCCCATAGATTACATCCTCCGACGCCAGGCCCAGATCGCAATCCCTCCCGCTGCAACGAGGAGAGGGATAATGATGACGGTAAGAAGGAAAATGACCGTCCCTTGTTTCTGGGACAGCTCCACTTTTCCAGCTTCGTCTTCTTTTGCGCGAATCGAGATGAGGCTTTCATCTTCCATGACCCACGAAACTGAGTTTAAGAGCAAATCCAGGTTTCCACCAAAGCGCGAGTAGTTGTTGGTGGCAAACTGCGA
>JBBCAV010000172.1:0-4615 GCA_051382305.1 Bdellovibrionota bacterium FG-2 | reverse complement strand
ATCTCGCTTGCCATAGAGCGTTCTGATCTGGAAATGAAGCTCAAAATGGAAGAAAATGAGAGGACTTAAGCATAAAGTCTAAAAATATCAGGCCTTTTGCGCCGAACTGGCGTTAGTACAAGATGAATTTACGAATGAAGGTAAGACAAGCGACATACTCAAACACCAGCCCGCTTAAGGCTCTCGCTGGGGGAAGTATTCTCCTCCTTTGTTTTTTCGCCTGCGCCAAGAGCCCTCAACCCACCGCTCAACCGCTACTTCAGGCGCCGATTCAAATCGACAAAACCACGATTCCCCAGAAGGCAAAACCTAAGACGATCATACGCGACGTCCTCGACTCCACGACCGGCGCCCCCATAAACCCCAAACACGCGACGGATTCAGACGCCCAAGTGATCGTTTACAGATCAAAAACGATAGAAGGCCCTGTTGGTAAAACTGGCCCCGCGGGTCCAGCCGGTCCAGAGGGCCGACAGGGTAACGACGGCCAAGACGCCTGTGGAATCGAAACCTTCTCCAAGGAGTTTTTTATCCGACCCCTTAGAGATTCAGAATTCCAAAATCTCGGGCCGCTGCCCTATGTGTCCACCTTAGATCACGCAAAGAAGAAATTTCGGCATAAAATCCGAACGCTAAACTTGGGCGAGATGACCGGTCGTTTAAGCGGCACCCCTTTTGTTCGCTCATCTCAAGTCGTTTTCGCGGTGGATCTCACGAACATTCCTCCTCAATCGACCATTCGAAAAGTAAATTCGGTGACCCTCAAGCTCGGCCTCACCCGCGTGGTGAGAAACCAGAAAAAGAGAAGTGAGCTCTTGTGCTTACTCAACGAACGTCTATGTTCGGGCGCATTCAACCTCGCCAAAACCTGGCAAGATAATGTGAACGAAGACTTTTTCAAAGGAAACGAAATTTCTAATCCGATCAACGCCTACTTTTCAGACTCTTTTGCAAATCGAGAAATCCAGCGCATTGGCAAATACAAAGTCTACTCAGAAGAAGTGACCCTCGATCTTGAGAAACTCACCGAGAGCAGTCCCCTCCCTCTCCTTTACGGAAAAACACCCGAAACAAAAGCGCTCGACCAGCGCACGATTCTGATGAGCGTCGCTGATGATACCTTTGTCTCAAACGAGGGAGCCTTGGTCATCTCGATGGACGTCGACACCTGCAATTAGGCGTGATCCGCAATCATCCGCTCAAGCCGTTTAGTGTCGCCCACGATCCAAACGCTATCGCCGATATGGAAAATGCTATCCGAATCAGGATTCATGATGCGTCGCCCGCCACGTTCAATCCCTACCACCAAAACCCCGTAGCGCTCCCGCAGCCCCGACTCGCGAATTGTTTTTGCGACCAGCGGGGCGCCTTCTTTAACCTCTAAAAGTCTCAAATCATAGCCTTCGATCGAAGAAGAAAACCGATCTGCAAGTCCGGGCGGGCGCTCTAATGCCACGCGGGCACGATCCACCTGTTCGTCCGTTCCAAGCACCAAAAGCTCATCCTTAGGAAAAACCTGTTGCTCCGCATCCGGGGCGACAATGGCTCGAGAACCTCGCTGAATGGCGACGATACTCAACCCGAAGGTCGCGCGAAATTTCGCATCAATTAGTTTCTTTCCGGCCACAAAAGAATCGGGATGCACCTTAATGCGCACCAAGTGGGCATCCCAGGGGGCCAAACTTCTGAGCATGTCACGACTTCTTCTGCTCTTTTGTTTAGGATCAAACGTTTCAACAAACGTCTTCTCAAACCAGTCATAAACAAGCGCCAATTGACGATAAAAAACTGTGATGAAGACCGCGGCAATTACGAAGGTAAAGACCCCCGCGATCCAAGCCGGCAAAAACCCCGCACTCAAGGCCCCGACCCACAAAATCGTCGCCAAGCGCGAAAAGAACAACGTCCCACCCCGGGGGGATCCGCCCTCCCCTTCGACACGCTGAAACCTTACGGCACTGAAAACGGAAAACATGCCCAGCGCAAAGGGAGAAGAAATCACAATAGCCACAATCCATGCGCTCAAAACAGCAAAAATCGCCTTACCCATTAGCAGCTGAAACCAAGGCAATAGAAGTTCACGGCTCAAAAAACACAACGCCGTTACTGCAATGGCATTGAGAAACCACCGCAAAAGCGCCCGATAGAAAATCTGCCGTTCCACCAAACCTGCTCGGCGCTCCTGACTCCAAGCCGCGTAACGGTTAAGCACATGCTTTAAACGGTGAGGGAGTTTCTCCTCCAGTCGCACCGCAAATTTGTGCGAATACCGGATGCAATAGGGTGCAAGAAAGGTCGTAATGAGCGAAACCGCCACGGCAATGGGGTACAAAGTATCTTGGGTCACGCCCAGGGCCAGGCCCATGGCCGCAATGACGAACGAAAATTCCCCCAGATTCGCCAGCCCAAAACCCACCTGCACACTGGTTCGAAGTGTCTGCCCAGTGACCAAAGAGCCCAACGTCACACTCGTAATTTTTCCAACAATGTGAACGCAAACAATCACCAGGACTGCTCCCGCGTTTTTCCACAAAACGGTTGGATTGATGAGCATTCCGACGGAGACAAAAAAGATAGCGGCAAAAAGATCCCGAAGGGGCGAAATAATCTCCTCGATGCGCTGGGATTCAGTGCTCTCAGCCAGGATCGAGCCCATGATAAAGGCCCCAAGAGCCACAGAATAATTAAAGTACGAGGCTCCCACCACCAGCATCAAGCAAAGGGCAAGGGAGAGAATCGTGAGCATCTCTTCGCTGCCTCTTCGCCCCACGTAACGAACCAAGCGAGGCAACACAAAATAACCCGAAAGAAACCAGCTCCCGACAACCAAAATGAGTTTACCGGCGGCTTCCAGGAGGGCGATCCCGCCGAAACTCTGAGTGCTTGCCAGCATCGAGAGCACGACCAAGATTAAAACCGCAAGCAGATCTTCAACGATCAGGACTCCCATAATCATTTGGGAAAAACGCCTGGTTTTCAGCTGAAGTTCATCGAGCGCCCGGACAATAATGGTCGTTGAAGAAATTCCCATCATCGCCGCAAGAAAAAGGCAATCCGTTTTCGGCCATCCCAACGCCCACCCTGTCAAAAACCCTAAGCCAAGCATGACGCTGACTTCAAACAGTGCCGTGATGCCTGCGGAAATGCCGACTCGTGAGAGTTTTCGAAAACTAAACTCCAGACCGAGTGAAAACATGAGAAAAATTACACCCAGTTCCGCCCAAACTTGAATATTGGGTAGATCCTGCACCAAGCGTATCGGGAACGTATGCGGACTTACGATAACCCCTGCGATGAGATACCCTAAGACGACAGGCTGGCGAATCCTTTGAAACAAAAGGCTCACCAGCCCGGCAACGCCCAGGATAACGGCAAGGTCACGAATGAGTGGCGCTAGGGTCATGGATCCATTAAACCCAATTTTACGACAATTTCCTTAAGAATTTCCTTAGAATTTGACAAGCACACCGAGTTCTGGGTAATGTCCTCCAGATCGGGGTGTAGCGCAGCCTGGCTAGCGCATCTGGTTTGGGACCAGAGGGTCGCACGTTCGAATCGTGTCACCCCGACCATACATTTCAATAGATGAACAGGCGACCTGAGAGTCCCCAGCCGGGACCGACGGGGCGCCGTTTTTATTTTGAGCCTCAGTTTCTGAAAATCGCGCCTTTAAGGGCAAAACCACCCCCTCCTTCACGAAGGGGGTGATCTGCGTATCTGTTCCATTAAGAGCGCCTGCCGTGACTCCTGCCTCTCCCTTGGGGCCTCGCTCAGGGCTCTTCGGGTGACTACGATCAGTCCAAACGTCAAAGCGAATCACGCTATCAGGGCTAATCGAGACAGACCGAAACAAGCCCTGAAGAATTGCCCGCTTTTGACTTAACTCTGCCTTACCAAAATCTTTAGACAAGCAGCGTTGGACCGACTCAATTACGTAATCGGAGTCCGCCTGATGCGCCGTCTTTTGCATCCGCGTAATCTTGAGTTCCTCCCGTTTGTTATCGAGCGTCGCAATTTGCTCTTCAATCCGTTTAACCTCCCCCAAGATGCTCTTGATCTGCGCAGCCTCGGCATTGGTCGAAAGGATATTCAAAAAATTACGCTTCTTGCTCTCCATCTCCTCCGACTCCCGCGTAAGTGCCGCCAAAAGGGAGTCAATCTGCTTTGACCCAGAATTAAGTTTGACTTGGATCTTTGCGACGAAGGCTTCCAAATGCTCAGAGTTAGTCAGCAGCTCCCGCATTTCAGCCTGAACCAGCGCCTCCAATAGCGGAGCCTGATACCTTGGAACACGACAATCCGACTTTTTTGACGGACTATGCGAGTAATAGCAGTGATCCTGCTTCGCGCCGTGGGCCGTCGCTCCCACGAGTGCCCGACCGCACTCATCGCAATGCAAGAGCCCTGTCAGAAGAAAGTCGTAGTTCCGCTTTTCTTTGATCCGGCTTATTTCCTTATTCTTTTCCAACTTCTCCTGAACGCATCTGAACTGATCTTCCCCGATAATGGCCTTCCATGGTGCAGGAACAATCTGAAAGCGATCTTCATCCTTCAGGGCATTTTGATCCTCGTCACTGTTGTCAGCGTTGATCTCCTTGATCGAAATATATGAGGG
>JBBCAV010000171.1:0-1650 GCA_051382305.1 Bdellovibrionota bacterium FG-2 | reverse complement strand
TATGCTCACGCATTTGCTCATGTTGATGAGCTGGCTATTTTCAGTAAGCCGGTCGATCAGAGCTGATGTTAGGTGTGGATTTTTCAAGAATCCGCTCCACTCCTTAAATCCTAGCTGTCTTTCGCTTCTTTCAAACACGGTCCTGGTCGCCAACACCCTCGCAATCGACCGTGTGATACGGACCCATCCCGACGCAAAAGAGGTGCTTACGGCGGCGGATTTAGCGCGAATTTCGCCCATTTTTTTCGTCGGATAATTCCAAACGGAACCTACCATTTTCGGGGGCACGGGTAGGCGTTGGCAGGGGCCATTTTGTTGCGCGTTATTTTAGCTGACCCCCAGGCGAGATTTCCATGTAATTTCAGATTAACGCGATGCCCCTAAGTGTGTTTTTTTCTCGGATGGGGCCGCTACCCCAAATAATAAAACGGCGAAAGCCCTAGGGAGGTCCTAGAGCTTTCGCCTGCTATTCATGAGTTAAGGTACGTTTACTGATTCACTGTTTTTTGAACGATTATCCAGGTTTTTCCGTCAGAAACGAGGGTGACGGCTTCGCCCGGAAGGTTGGTCGGGAGGGCTGGAATCCCGTGGAGGATCAACTGGGTTTTCCCGATTTCGAAAGGTGCGCCTCCCATGCTAGCCATATAAACTATTCCGAAACCCGCATTCTTGACGGTAATGATGCGATTTGGGAAATTCGAAGGAGGAGGTAGTACGACGTTCCCAGCGTTGCCCACTTGGCCATTTTGGACGATGATCAGCGTGTCCGCTGGATTCACCATATATGCGACTGTTCCTTGAACGAACATAATCGATTGGGTCATGGCGCCGTTGTTTGACAGTCCATCCGTAGAGAGATTTCCCTTCACGGTTTGGTTTCCTAAGAAGGAGGTGCTCCCACTGCAAGTTGAGCCGATGCAGCTTGGACCCATCGGACCCGCAGGGCCCGCTGCGCCGGTGTCACCTTTGAGACCTTGCGCACCCATCGGACCCGCAGGGCCCGCTGCGCCGGTGTCACCTTTGAGACCTTGCGCACCCATCGGACCCGCAGGGCCCGCTGCGCCGGTGTCACCTTTGAGACCTGCTTTAGGGCCTATCCAGTTTCCAAGATAATCAATCAGCGGAAGATTGTTTATGGATAAAATATTCTTTTGACGAAAAGCGGGAGTGAAATTGATACCATCAAAGTCTTCGATTTTCGGAGGCCGAGTCGCAAAGTGGTAATCAGTGGCACGGTATGCGCTTTGGGCGCTCTGAAACGGAGGTCGTTGTGCTGCCTGGGCACTCGAAATGTTCATAAATATAGGGGAAAGAACAAGACCAAAAGTCGCTAATTTCTTAAAGTTCATAAAATCCTCTCTTCTCTTGAAACCTTGATATGCATATCAAGGGCCAAGCTGGGAAAAGGGTTTGAAGTTTGGACAAAAAAGCTCTTCAGAATGATCCGGCAAACCACATATCTGAATTCTTTCCGAGAGTTTAAATCGAAAGGTTATGTGATAGTTTTTGACGAAAATGCCGGAGGATCTGCCCATAGTTAGAAACCGGATTCCTGCGTGCGCGCGTTTTCAGATCGGAAAATTCGCGAAAATAGGTACAAATTGATGAAGTCTCGCCAAGTTGGATGATTTCGTCGGCGTGATGACAGAG
>JBBCAV010000170.1:0-1181 GCA_051382305.1 Bdellovibrionota bacterium FG-2 | reverse complement strand
CAAAGATAATCTGGCCGTAGAAAAAGAAGCACTCAAAAACGCCGCAAAGCGAAAACCCGCTACGACGAAGAAGACCAAATCCCGGGGTTCGCGTCAGTCCTGAATCGGGCTGAATTTCTACGCCCTAGTTCCCATCTATTCAATCAACGGTTTTACACTCGCCCAATGGCCGGTTTGGTCGAGGTAACCGCGAATAGTTGAAGACCAATCCTCCTCTGTTGTGAGTACTTTTCCACTCAATTGAAGCCAGGAAAAAAATCCGCCATCATCCGATTTGCTGTCGCTAACTCACCGATTAACAACCAGGCCATCGGTCCCCCTAGTGCGAACCAGCCTGAATCAATGTATTCGGCCACGGCTTCTTCTGATGCATAGGGTATTGAACGATGCTCATGTTTCCAGCCGTTTTGTGTCGATTCCAAAAGGAGAAACTCGGCATCGAGTTTTCCAGATAATGGGAGCCCGGCACTCCCAGTTGAAATCAAAGTTTTTCCGTTCCAAGATCTTGTTCGCGGAATGTGCCAATGCCCCCCTACGAGGATATTCTCTGGGCACGCCCGGATTTCTGCGTCCAGGTCATCGCTCACCAATGTTTTCCAACCTTTTGTATTAGAGTTTGGAGAGGCGTGATAAAAAAGCAGATCGCCAGAAGTTGGGTGCTCTATGGTAATTTTAAGGGGGCAGGATTTCATAGATTCGACCAATTACTGATCAAATGTTTTGGATACCAAATGAATCGGCCTAAATATGGGGCTATGGTTTAGCTCATGCGTTTTGTCTTCAAAGCCTGTGATGACATAGTCCTCATGGTTTCCTCGGATAACCGGGATCTCATTTTCGAACAGATATTGTAGTACTCGTTTTGAAGAGGGGAGTGGGTTGATCGTATCTCCAAGACAAATGATCCGATCAGCGCCTAGTCTTTGAATTTCTTCTAAGACTGCTTTCAGGGCCGGCCAATTCCCATGGATGTCTGAAATCACCGCGATTTGCATTGGATCTTTGGCTCTCAGAGCCAAGCCGCTGCCAATCCCCGTCCCAATACCACGGCCCCTAGTCCCAATAACAGGTTCGCGGAAACATTGATCCCTGCCAGAATCACTTGATCCGATCGAAACAGCGACACCGTTTCAAAAGTAAACGCACTGAACGTCGTCATGCCCCCAAGGAATCCGGTGACG
>JBBCAV010000169.1:0-47042 GCA_051382305.1 Bdellovibrionota bacterium FG-2 | reverse complement strand
GAATTCAAAGCCCTTGGCAAGATCGCCTCAGGCGGCGAGCTCTCTCGCTTGATGTTGGCCGTGCGCCACGTGATCTCCACCCAAGGCGGAATCGGTGTTTATCTGTTTGATGAAATTGACGCCGGAATCGGCGGTCAAACCGCTTTTCAAGTTGGCAAGAAAATCAAGTCCGTTGCCAAGCATAATCAAGTGCTGTGCATCACTCACCTTCCACAGGTCGCGTCGTTTGCCGATAAGCACTGGGTGGTCAGTAAAGCCACAACAGGCAAGCGCACCCTCGCGGCCGTCACGGAACTCACGGCTCCACAGCGTAAAGAAGAGCTCGCGCGCATGCTGGGTGGAGAAGTGTTGACGAAGAAGAGCTTAGAAAACGCCGCTGAGCTCATGGCGATGGCTCGCCAGTAGGCGAGCGGATAGGTATAGCGACAGCATGTCCGAACAAACTCCTTCCATCTCGGCTGAAGATCTCGCAAAGTGTACCTCGATCTTAGAGGCGATCGCCGCGAATTCAATTCTCCTCTCACCCATGAGCAAAGAAGATCGCGTCCGCTTGATGGTTGCGGCGGGCCGTATGATTCGCCCCGAACGAAACGAAGTCACAAAACGCCTGAAAGCTTTTCGCCGGGAGAGGCGTGAGAAGAAACGTTCACTAGACCGGGTCGTACGGGCGAGCAGCGAAATCCGGATCGCGCGTCTTGACTCTGTTTTCATTCCCCCACCGCGTATGCTGGAAAATGAACTGGACGAAGCGGGGGACACGGCAGGCGAACTCACGAAACCCCGCGCCTGCTATATCTGCAAAAAAGAGTTTCAACGGTTGCACTTCTTTTACGACTCCATGTGCGCGCCTTGTGCAAAATTCAACTATGAAAAACGGTTTCAGACCGCATCACTTGAGGGCCGCGTTGCAGTGATCACCGGCGCGCGCCTGAAGATCGGCTATCAAGCAGCGCTCATGATGCTCCGAGCAGGAGCGCGCGTAATCGTTACCACTCGTTTTCCGCAAGATGCGGCACTTCGCTATGCGCGCGAGCCGGATTTTTCAAAATGGCAGGAACGCCTTCAGGTTCACGGACTCGATCTGAGACATTCGCCGAGTGTCGAAATTTTCACGCGCTACTTGTCCCAAAACTGTGAACGACTTGATATTTTAATCAATAATGCAGCCCAGACGGTGCGGCGGCCCCCGGGGTTTTATGGGCACTTGCTCGAGGGCGAAAAACAAGCCTTTCAAAATCTCCCGGAGGAGGTTCGGCCGCTTTTAGTTTCGCATGAGCGCTGTAAATCAGCGCTGATCGGGGTCTCAGAAAATGAGAAAAGTGGCTGGCTATCGGATTGGCACCTCCAGGGCCCTGGAGCGGGCCAGGGTGTGGGCCAGGGAATAGGAATGACTTCTTCAGCCGCGCTCTCGCAAATCCCCTATCGTTGCGATGACACTGCGAGCGTCACCGAACATTTTCCGGCTGGAAAATTGGATGTTGATCTTCAGCAAGTAGACCTTCGTGGCGTAAACAGTTGGCGCCTTCAACTGGCGGATGTTCCCACCGCCGAGTTACTCGAGGTTCAACTCGTGAATTCGATCGCGCCATTTATTCTTTGCAGCAAGCTCAAGCCTTTGATGCTTCGCCATCGCACCGGCGAAAAGCACATCGTAAATGTTTCGGCGGTCGAGGGTCAGTTTTCTCGTCATACAAAAACGGATAAGCATCCTCACACGAACATGGCCAAGGCCGCGCTAAACATGATGACCCATACGTCCTCACGCGATTATGCCAAAGACGGAATTTTCATGAACGCTGTCGACACCGGCTGGGTGACGGACGAAGATCCCGCGGCTTTGTCTGCACGCAAGCAAGATGAGCATGATTTTCAGCCCCCGCTCGATATCGTAGATGGGGCTGCGCGCGTTTGTGATCCGTTCTTTTCGGGGCTTGCGACGGGAAAGCATTCGTGGGGAAATTTTTTCAAGGACTACGTTCCGACGGAGTGGTGAACTGGGCTTCCTATTTCCTGTCAATCACTTCGCACCGCTCTGAGATATCGTCGTTCTGCTCGACGTTTCGACTGCCATTGCCAATAGAAAACACAGCGCTGATTTTCACGCTCTGTTTTGCGTCAGCGCATACGGGCTGTCCGGCAAAATCGATTTGCGCATTCTTAGCAATGGTGAACTCCATCGGTTGCGACAATGGGATAAGGGGGAGCAACGGAAACACGGTCCAAGAGTGAACAGGGACAAGAACGGTGTGAGCAATATTTGAAACTCGGGCCCCGGTGTTTATAAAAAAATTGGCGATCTTATCATTAGAGCCAGAGGGGCCAGAGCCATGCCGTGCGCCCACTTCAAAGTCCACATGACTAATCTCAACGTTATCCCCGATGGAGACGTTGTCTAATCGACGATAGTCTCCGACCAACTTGAAATCCACGACATGAGAATTCTTGCCGATCTTTACAACATACGCATTATCGAAGTCTCCCAAAGTTCCAGACCCGCGAGAGTCGATGAACTCTGCGTGATCACCCATGTCTCCAAAAAAAACCGCCTCGATACCCACATAGGCCGTCGGGGACACTTTGCTGTTTACCGCAACCATTCCTCCACCGTTAGCGATTGTTTTACGCGCGATTTCCGACACTTGTGTTGCGAGTCCTGTTTGCATCAATCTGAGCTTCATATTCTCGATGAGCTCGAGTTGATCCGCGTTCAGAACCGGGCGCTCGCCCTGAAGTTCTAATTTAAGCTGCGAAAGCCCAAATTCCAGCCCATCGGTAATATCAGCGATAAACTCTTCGGGAATCGCTCTGGGAATTGCGCGCAAGCGCTCATGATAGATCGTCTTTGCTTGCTCACGAATAGACATGCGCCTAAAGAGATCTTCTCGAAGCCAAGTAAAACCCCATTCATCCGGCAACACACCGGACCCAGACGGGCGCTTCGCTGATGTTTCAGCTAAAGCGTGACTCGATAAGGGAAAACCGAATTTACTCAAAAGGAGAATTTATGTTTAAAAAATCGTAAATCGTCGAGGCGCCCCGTCTTGAGTAGAGTCTATTGAACGTCGTAAAGAAGGCAGGAGGTGTTGCAATGGATAACACTATTTTAAAGAAGAAGCTGAGTACGTTTAAATCGCCGAAGGGGAATCTCTTAAGCGTAAGTTCCGATGTTCTTTTTGAACTATTGAAGGCTTGGGAGGGTTGGACTGGGCCGTCGCGTGAGTTTTATAATTCAATTGGAGTCAATAGGAAGCAGGCGGCGAGGATCTTGGGCAAGGAAAGAAGATGTGCCGGGAGGGTGGATTTCCGGCCTCCGAATTTAGTGAAGTGACAGCGGATAGTTTGCTACCTCAGGGCGTCGCACCCTGCAGTGGTATCGAACTAACTTGGGAGCAGGGCAAGGTCATTCGGTTTCCACAAGTTGAGCAGTTGATTGATTTTTTAAAAAAAGTGGCCTGAGATCGCTAAAACAACGGAGTATATTGCAGTGATTACCTTTAACCGTCGGACTCGAGTTTTTGTGTGTAAAGAGGCGACGGATATGAGGGCGTCGTACGATACGTTGTTTGAGAGAGCAAAACAGGTGCTCAGTCAGGATCCGCTGTCTGGGCACCTGTTTGTATTTATCAATTCAAGGCGAACCACTTGCAAGTGTCTTTACTACGATGGCACGGGACTTGTGATTCTCTCCAAGCGACTTGAGGAGCGGCAATTTAGCAGGATTAACCCGTGCTACAATAAAGAGCTTTCACTGACCCCAGCAGAATTCAGTTTATTTTTTGAAGGTGCGGATCTGGAGCGGAGATTTGTGGAGAGCCCAGCGGATCCAAAAAGATTTTTAAAATCGAGGCGAAATTCTGCTTGCGAAGTCGCGATAAATAATTGATTACTGAAGTTAGGTGAACTCAGAATTTTTCTCCGAAATGGATATTTCGAAAAGCCTCGAAATGCTCGATAAATCAGAGCTAATTTGGCAATTAAACAAATCCAAACTTGCGCAGTCGCATCAAGATAAAACCATTCAAAATCTCAAGACAAGGCTTGATCGCTTACAGACTCTTGTTATGGAATTAAAGCAGGGCAACTTAGACCTTAGCGAGGGAATGGTTCTGATGCAGGAGATGCAATTTGGAAAAAGCTCTGAGCGCAGCACGAAAGAAGAAATTGCAGCATCGAATAACGAGTCTTTACGGGTACCAGGTGCTGGGGATAGCGACGCATCCAAGAATGAGAAAAAGAAGAGGGTTTTAAAACCCTCAGAGCGCTACCCCAATGCCGAAGTTAAAGTGATTCATGTTTTACCTAAGACCCTGCCACATTGCCCATGCTGTACGCATGAGATGCAGGATTCTGGCTTAACAGAAGACTCTGAGCGACTTTCCATAATTCCAAAAAAGTATATTATTGAGCTGCAAAAGCGTCATAAGTTTCGTTGCTCGAATTGTCAGGGGGCCATTGCGACGACGGCCTCTCCTGCGGTCATCACGCCAGGAGGAGCTTTTAGTGATCGGTTGATTATCGATGCGGCCTTGAGTAAGTTTTGTGACCTGATTCCAATGAGTCGCTATGTAGCGATAGCGGAGAGACTCGGGATTATGGGATTGCCTGCGCAAAGCCTAATTGCAGCAACTCATGAACTAAGTGCTCATGTCAGAGTGGTTTATAGGCTTTTAAAATAAGAAGTGTTATCGAACAAAATCCTGCATGCGGACGAGACGCCACACCGAATGTTAGAGGGAGATGAGAAAGAAAACTGGTACCACTGGGGTTTTACCAATAAAATAGCGGCATACTTTGATATCAGAGACACCAGGTCTGGGGATGTGGCTTCAGATTTTTTGAAAAAATCGGCCTGTGAGTACTTAATGAGTGATGTGTACTCGGGTTATGGCAAGGCTGTGCGCGTGACCAATGAATACCGCGTGCCTCACGGATTGCCTAAAATCCGTAGTATTTATTGCAACGGGCATTCGCGCAGATACTTTAAGAAAGCTCAGAAGTCTTATCCGATGGCAGCAGCTCATTTTATGGATTGCTACCGATCAATTTATTGTTTGGAGTCTCAACTCACGACACTGAGACAAAAAGATCCGGATTTGCCAGATAAATTTATATTAGATATTCGTGCAAAAATGCTGCCTTTTTATGAGAAAATGAGAGCCATAGCACAAGCTGATCAGGTGAAATACTCCTCAAAGAGTTCAATAGCCAAGGCGATGAATTATTTCTTAGAGAACTACGAGGGGCTGACTCTGTTTGTTACGAGCTCAGAGTTTCCAATCGATAACAACGCGGCGGAGAGGATTTTGCGCAATCCAGTAATAGGCCGCAAAACCTGGTATGGCACGCACTCAAGACAGGGGGCGGAGACCACAGCGGTGTTGTTTTCGATTATTGAAAGCTGCAAACTCAATAAGGTTAACCCTAGGGAGTACTTGCCTGCGTTGGTCGCTGCGCTTCATTGTGGGCAGCCTCCCTTTACCCCACACACCTACTCAAAAACCAAGGCTCAGGCTTAAGCCTCGCATAAGACGCTAATTGTGAGCCCACGCCTCACCGCAATACTCAAGACGGGGCGCCTCGACGATTTACAAAAAATCTGTAGCAACGCTTGGACTTTGTATCGCACTTTGCGGGTCTGTACTCGCACCTAAACCTTCGCATGCGATGATAGGGATTGCGGGGGGCGGGTTGCCTTTTTCGGCAGCCGGCGGGATCATGCTGGTTACAGGCGGATGTACTGCGCTAACTGCCGTTACTTTTCTATACCGCGCTAATGATGATACCTCGGGAAAAGTAATCGGTGTGGCCGCGATGCTTGGTCTTGTGGGCTATATTGTACTCGACCAAGACGGATCAAGCGACTTTCAGTTTGCCACCTTAAGCCCTAAAAAAGCCGAAAATCTGGGCATTGAGAAGACCTCTCTCGAAATTTATAACTCAGAAATCAATGAACTCAATGCGGTCAAAAATTCTGTTTCCGCCGAACTGAGCAGAACCGAATCGCCGAGCCTCGAAAAATCTGCCGCCCTTTGGCGCGAGTATCAGGGCGCTCTTAGTCCTGAGACCTTCGAAGTGATGCGGACGATTTTTTCACAGAGCCAACGTTAATTGGTGAAGCAAAATGTAGAAAGTGCACACGGGTGCCTGGCCAAGCGAAAGAGGCCGGGCACCTTTATACTAACTGCATATGCAGGTCACGCTAGCCTAAGTGCCTAAAATAACGGGACATTACCTAAAGAAAGCATCACTTGACCAAAACACTCAGGTTTGTTATGGTGCTGCACTAGACCGTCTCCAAAGGAGAATGGATATTATGAAACTCTGCAAAAAATGGAATCAGACTTCGACAAAGCTTTTATCCGGTATCGCCGCCATCCGGTTCAGGGATGAGAGGTAATCGCGATCACCGTAATTACGCTCTTACCAGGTCCGTAGTGCCAGAATATGCGATAGGCTGCAGGAGTGTTATTCTCTGCATAGGCTTCGAAAATCTCTTCGCCGTTAGGTCCCAACAAAGATGAATATTTGTGAGTATTGAGCCCCTTATGACGAGGATTCACTTCGAGATACCCTAAGGCCTCGCGGACCGCCTTGAGACGCTTTCCCAAACTCCGATCCTTTTCGAGCGTTCGCAGATTTGAATCCGCCTCAGTCGTGAACCTAAGCTCAAAAGACATGAGGAGTTATTTGTCCCTTTCGTCAGACTCATCTGGCTCACCTGACTCTGCGGCATATTTTGCAAAAGATCCCCGCGCCTTTACGTCGCCCTTGGCCGACTCAATGAGTCCTCGCTTTACACTCGCAAATACCGCCTTATTTCCAAATAGCCATTTCTCACGAGCCGGGATTTCTACCATCGGCTCCAGCAACACTGCCCCATTCGGTTGCTCAGTGACGCAAAAACTACTGACACCTTCGGCAAACCTTCCCAAAGCGATTCTCCCTTTTGAATCGGGCCGAAGCTGAACTGACTTCTTGGTTACGCATAATCGCGACATAGAATCGCCTCCTTGGGATCCATTATAGGTGAAGGTGGGAAACTTGTAAAGTGGGATAGCATATAAATCCCTCATTAGCCATCTCCATGTTATGAAACGTGTTTTATCAAAAAGCCTAACTCGATACAGGTTGTGCCGTCAGCTACAGTCTTAGTAAGGCTCAGATTCGCGTGAATACGAGCTTTTTGTTCTCCCCCCGTTATGCGTGATGGAGCGCCCTCTCATTATTGAATCGTTTTGATAAGTCGCCCATCTCGTTTGACAGTACTCGCGCTCCAATTGACCCAATGCCCGGCACGCTACGGTAAACCTTTTCCAAGTTTTCAAATGAACATCAATTCCCACGTAGACTTTTTTCCCTTTATAGCTGATTTTCTTAGCGCTCATATGAGCCCCCCTTGGTTGGTTTTGTTGCTTGTTTAGCAACCCGTAGCAAACGCCAATCAAGGAGCTTTCAATAACTTCGCTCACCACTCCTTGTGATTTTTCAACATAGCGACTGGGGGCGCTTCTTAGAGCGATTTCAGGAGGGTAGGGCTAAAAGGAGACCGCGTTTGAACGGTCTCGCGCTTGGTTTTTCCGGGTTGTATTTTCTTAAGCTGCGTAGGGAGCAGAGCCTGGATCTTGGCATTGAGGGTAACGGGTGTGAAGGCTGGTGATGCCGCCCAGAGCACCGGGCAAATCGCCGACGCTGAGAGCGCCATCTTTGAAAATAGGGCGAGTAGCAAATATCTGCCCGGATCAAAGCCCATTGCTTCTTATCGGAGGATTTCATGGGGACCTGAAAGACAAAAGAAGGGACCTATTCTAATAAAAACAGTCGCTTGGCGCATTCGCCTGACTCGATACAGGTTGGCCCGCAAGCGAAAGAAATGGGCATCTGCAAATCATGAATCCCATCCGAAAGACCCTGACAGGGTCGACATTATTGTGACACAAATCGGGACTCAACATCCGTGAACTCAAGTTATCCTCACCTATATTTACAAAACGCTTGCCCCCCCCCCCCCTTAGTTTAACCTTTCCTAAGGAGACAATTTGAAATGAAAAAATCTAACATTACCTTCGTTTTGATTCTTGGCCTCACTTCCCTATCTTCAATTGCCCAAGCAGCGCTTCGTGGATTTTCAGTTGTATGTCCAACGCCCATGGCAATGTCAGGGGGTTTTCAGCAAACCAACCTCCAACCTAGCACCTTACAGAATCAATGGAATATTAGCGGATCATATCTCCTTAATTTTTCGTTCGATAAAATAATCACCGTATTCAACGGCACACCAGGAGATGGAGCTTGTTGCAGATACAAGCATTCAGATGATTCCATCGTAGACATGTGCAAGCCCATTAACTTCTCTCAATACAAAGGTTGCACTATTGATGCGAGCAATCCCCGCATATTTAAATGCCCCTCGATGCCTTAAAGTCGTCATCGATGTTCAGGGATGAGAGGTAATTGCGACCACCGTAATTACGCTCTTACACGGTACTTTTCTCAATCATCCGTACATGAACAATCCATGGTTCGAGAATCGGCGCCATGACTAATAGTGAGTACCGCGCTACCCACGGGATCGTCTCCCTCCTTTAGGCAGATCGTTTCATCAAATGCGTACGTGACGTTGCCTGATTCCATTGCGTATCCCGAGTTGTCATAAGCCTCTCGAAAATGCTTAATCCGCTGGGGGATGCCATTGATTTTCAATTTCGCCTTGGAGTACTTTCCCGTTCCAACCGCCACATATTCAAAATAGACGGGAGCCGCCTGATTGAACGACTCCTTACGCGAAAGAGGAAACGGATTTCCACAGGCGAGATAGGTATCAGCCAAGGCTGAGGTTGCAAAAGAAAGCGTAAACATTGAGAGGGCAAAAAACTTTCGGGATGAGGTAAGCATCGAATTCACTCCAATTATAATATTTATTTCAAAGCCGAGGCGCACCATACATTATTGTAATGCGGCACGTCAAGCAGACACAACTAACCCTACGACCCCAACAAAACCCCTTTGACTTTTATTACGCACTATGTCATGGTGCGCCAGTAAAAACACCAACAGCGCTCCTCACTATTCTGGCCCTATTTACTACCCTCGCATCCGCCAGCGAATCCAAACCTCAATGCTCAACCCTGGAACTCATCGGAGTTAAACCCGTTGGGCTAGGCAAGAATCATCGCTTTACGTGTAGCGATGACGATCGCGCTCGCGATGCCGTGGGATGCAATATCAAAGAGGGCTTTGGTCGCTTTCAAAAACGAAACTCAGATTATTTGTTAACGAGAGATCCCGAGAGCCAAAATTCACCCTACCTCGCCAGACTTCAATTCTCAAAAGCTATTAGCGAAATCAACCAATACCGCATCATGGCGCGCGAAGTTGCAGACGCCGCAAATCCGTGTGAACCAACGCTTATCTATTTTGGGAAAAAAGAAATTTTCAATTTGGGCCCAGCCTTCGTGGACTCAGAGACCTTCTCACTTGATGGCCAACCCTCCACCAACTTCATCACTGGCGAAGACGTCAGCGATGCCCTCCTCCCCGTTTCGATTATCTCTCAAGAAGCCCTCGTGAGAAACTCCTACTTCGACATCACCTACGTTCACGAAATCTCTCACGGAATCATGCAAGACCTTTATGGCGTCGGCGATATGTCAAAACTCACCGCCAAATCCCATTCCCGAGCGGGGCATAACGCCTCCGTCATCACCGATCCCGCACTCGCGTGGGTCGAAGGATTTGCTGAAGGCTTTGAAGCCTACATGGGCGAACGAACTCTCTCCGACGCGCAGCTCACCACCCCAAGAATCGACAAATTCGTAAAAGAAATCGCCAAATCCGCTGACCACAAAGTCCTAAATCGCAGCGCACTTGCGGCCGCAGCCTTTGCACTCCCACTGGCCCCAATTGCCGGCGGCTATTTGGCCACTCAAATGTACGGCATGGCCGAAAACATCCTGAACATCTCGGATCTCGCGATTGATCTTTTTCTAAAACTGGGCCGCCAAACCCTCCTCCGTGAAGGGCACCCCATACTCCAAGGCCAAATGTCCGAGTTTACCCACACGTATGGAATGTTTCTCTATTCGGTGAACGACGCCGAGCGCGTGATGGACAAGATTTCGGAGTGGGCGCCCGAAGAACAAGAAGCGATGATTCACAAAGAGGGAGTAATCGCCTATTACGTGTACAACCTCCTCAAAGCAGGTCTGCACCTCGAAATGTTCGCCGCGATACACGAGGAAAAACCTGCTAACTTCTACGCCTTTTTGCAAGCCCTCCTTTCACGCGTTCCACCATCAAAACTTGAGAGCATCTCTCCTGCACTCAAAGCGATCTTCACCACAAGTGGCCACAAACAAGTCGCGCGGTATTTGAAAAATATGATTCAACTTCGCAAAGACAAGGGAAAAGACACGCCCGCGAATTATAAAAAAATGGTGGCTTCAATGGCCAATTTAAATACGGCGATGCTCAACGCCCTGCCCACGCCCGATAGAGTTCGGGCGCCAAACGAAATCTGGATCGAATTCGCCTCCGACAAAACCTGGATTGAGAAGTACCGCAAGAAATCCGTAGGCCGAATGAATCGCGTGAATATTGCCTCAATGGATGAAATGCAGCTCCGCACGTTTCTCGCAAGCGTTTCTTGGGACGGCATTTACGATGGCGGAAATCGAAAAGTGCTGGACTCGGATGAAAAGATCGAGCACGTAACGGATGAGATCGTTTCTGCGACCCTTGATGCGCGCGACTCACTCAAGAGCGGATACTCGTTCGAAAAATTCGCGGAACGATTGGAGGTCGCAATGGGTCGCAACCCCAACATTCATCCTGCGGTCGCAGTGATTACGAAAATGAAGTTTCAAGAAGCGAAAGCCTGCTTTGACCAACGTTGCGAAAGTGCAAGTTGGGAGCGCGCCAAGGTTTCACACTAGATCAACTTCACCCGCACAAACTTTCCCGAACCCTCGCCCCACCGCAAAAAAGTCCCACTCTTCGGCGGATACCCAATATTTATATACTGCCCCAGACGATCACCGGCCTTAAACTCGCATTCGTCAGACACGTGGGTATGTCCCATCACGATGAAATCGTAGCCTTCCGCGAATTTCTCACCCGCAAATTCGCGATACTTCGCGCGCTGATTTTCGCGCCGAGAATCCAACAGAGGATCAGGCGCCCGATTGACCTTCTTACTCGCGCCACTACAGGTCCGTCCAAAAGCATCCACCCAAGACCCTGGAGCGTGAGCAACGAACAAACGCATCGGCAAACTTCGAAACACTGCCCGGAGAGCCGGATAGCCAAAATCTCGCGCGTTTACCAAATCTCCATGTGCGAAGTAAAAACGTTTCCCACTCAAATCTAAGCGCGCGTGTTCTTTTTCGACTCGTACGCCTTTCCAGCCTTCAAAAACCTGGGAGAGCAGAAAGTCGTGATTCCCCTCAAGATAGACGACGTGGGCGCCGCGAAGACCCGCGTCCCGAACCGCAAACAGAAATTCTGCGAAGCGATTCAAAAATATTTCATTATTGCCTACGAAGAGATCGAAGATATCACCGCCTAAAACGAGCGTATCCCCCGGCTGAATCTGATCTTTGATCAGAGAGACGAGGGAGCGATAGAGCGGGCTTTGAGCGTCCGCGATATGAAGATCAGAAACAAAAGTAAGATTCATTGATCTCGATCATAACCGGTTACAGTTTCTGATCCAAGATCTTCCCTCTGACTCGGCCCTCTTGGTGAGTGTCGGACCGCAATTTGAGGAACTCTTCGCCGGTAAACTGACGAACCACTTTGCCGGCGACGTCAGTGAGGATTACTTTGAGTCCAGGTCCTTGTCCGTCGGTTTTCGCATTCAATCCGTTAGCTTTAGCTTGCTCATCGGTCTTGAAGGCTTGAACCGCTTTTTCTAACTCAGCCTGGCTCACTTCAAGTGACTCTTCAAAGGTTTTCTTTTCTTTGTCACTTCCGTAACCCTGTCTTTGTTGCCTACGTTTATCGGGATTCCCCTTTTCTCGATCCTTGTCTTGGACCTGCCCGAAGAACTGAAGTGCATCGTTTAGACCCCGAACTTTCACCGTCTACGCCCTCCCTCACTGTTCCATCGGAGTTTCCAAGAGAAACTTGAATTCCGTTTGAACCGAGGTGGTAAAGACCCCCAGAGGCTCGGCACCTCTGGGGGGGGCTTAAGGAACCCTCGCGAACCCTATTGTCCGCTTAGGTTCAGGCGCACTTTACCGAAACCGCGCAACCGCTAAGGATTACAGCAGTTTCAAAGCGTTAGACGGTGCTTGATTTGCTTGAGCAAGGACGGAAACCCCTGCAGACTGCAGAATGTTGCCACGTACGAGCTCAGAAGTTTCCTGTGCAACGTCCGTATCAGCGATACGTGAACGGGCTTGTTGCAAGTTCTCTTTGTTAATTGCCAAGTTGTTGACGGTGGAATGCAGTTTGTTCTGCATGGCGCCGAGTCTGGCACGAGCGGAGAAGACTGAACCGATTGCTGAGTCCACTTTGTCCATCGCTTCGCGAGCCCCATCGATCGACTCATAGTTGAGGCTATCGACGCCCAAGGTAGAAGAGCGAACATCGTTTTCTGCAGTGTTAAAATTAATGCGATCTGGCTCTTGGTTTCCAATCCCGACTTGAAACTCGAGGGTTTCTTTGGCGGATTGGCCGTTTAAAAGGTTGGTTCCGTTAAAAGACGTAGAGTTTGCAATCCGATCCACTTCTGCAACAAGGCTCTGCACTTCTTGATGGATAAAACCACGTTCCTTGTCGCCGATCGTATCAGAACTCGCCTGCACGGATAACTCACGCAACCGGATCATGGTGTTGCCGATTTCGGTCAATCCCCCTTCAGCAACCTGCGTGAATGAAATACCGTCGTTCGCGTTTCTTTCAGCTTGGCCCATCGAGCGAACTTGCGAACGCAAGTTTTCACTGATGGAGAGGCCTGCGGCATCATCCCCAGCTTGGGTGATGCGTTGACCAGACGATAACCTTGCATAGGTTTTCGATTGTTCTTCGCTTGTACGACTCAACTGACGATTCGCACTGAGAGCAGCAATGTTTGTATTTATTCTTAAGCCCATATGACGTTCCCTTTCGATTGCGGACGTAGTTCGACCCTTCACTTGCCCCATAACAAGGCGCGTTATTGATAGAACCAAATCCGGTTACGTACTATCCGTGACCGAAATCACAAATAGACCGAGATTTATGAAGTTAAACGTCTGGGTGTGAACCACGCATGAAACTGCGGAAGGTTATCCAAGTCAAACACCGCTTGGACTCCCTTGTTTTTTCCGCCTCGTGCAACAGCAAGATACATTTGGCAGACGTTGTATGTCTTCCGGGAGGCCCATCCT
This sequence comes from Bdellovibrionota bacterium FG-2, assembly GCA_051382305.1. GTDB lineage: Bacteria > Bdellovibrionota > UBA1018 > UBA1018 > UBA1018 > CAIRTR01. Next base: position 33,672 of record JBBCAV010000169.1, on the reverse strand, counting down.
CCCAGTTGACTTACAACATACCTATCGGCGCAGGGCGATAATACTTGAGCGTTTTGGTTTGTTTTTTTGCGCGACGCGCATTTAAGGGTGAAAAACCCTTTAAGAATAGTGACTTAGGAAGAAATTTTTTTAATGCTGCCTACTATTTCTCTTAACAATTGACCCTTTGGGCAGGCGATTTTGGGAGAGACTCACCGTTCACCTCACTCGAGGGCGTAGAGCTATCCCTGAGAACTTAATCCCCGGAACAGCTCCACGCCTCGAAGAGTTGGTGTGGTGAAGAAGGACTTAGCTATTACTAGCTATTAACCAATGAGCTTCATTGCGATTTGGTTATTTTGATTCGCTTGACTGAGGACCGAAGTACCGGCGGCGACGAGGATATTATTCTTCATCAGATCCGCGGACTCCGACGCTAAGTCAGCATCAGAAATACGGCTCTTTGCAGAAGACAAGTTCTCATCATAGATCTGCAAGCTATTGATCCCTGATTGCAACCTGTTTTGCAAGGCACCGAGTTCAGCGCGATTCTCACTGAGGGCTCGAATCGCATCATCGACTTTGGACAAGTTCCCCTGTGCCGACTCTTTAGAGGCAACACTGATATCCGCAAGGCCCAATTTTTCCGAAGAAACGTTGGTTTTGCTCGTATCATATTGGAACCGATCCAAGGTGGCATCATTGTTCAAGCCGACTTGAATGTCCATCTTCTCGCCTTCACCACTTAAGAGTTTCTTTCCGTTAAACTCCGTCCCATAGGCGATCCGATCCATTTCTTTGCTCATCTGCTGAACTTCTTTGTCAATGAAAGTCCGCTCGTGATCCGTAATCGTATCAGAAGCAGCCTGAATCGATAGTTCTCTGAACCGAACTAGAATGTTACCGACTTCGTTCATTCCACCTTCAGCCGTTTGAATCATCGAGATCCCGTCGTTCGCGTTTCGAACATCCTGGCGAACCGATCGGATCTGACTTTTCATTTTATCTGCAATGGCCAATCCGGCAGCATCATCTGCTGCACGATTGATTCTCGATCCAGAAGACATCTTTTCTAAAGACGTCTTCTGAGCCGCACTGCTTGCGCCCAAGTTTCGTTGAGCAGCCAAAGATTGAACGTTTGTATTAATTCGTAGACCCATACACACCTCCACAAAAAACCTCTTGAGGCCTCTGAGCTGACGATGAGAGATGGCACAAGCCAGCTCAAGTCGACCCCAAGGTCAAGAAGCGTAGTTAGAACAAAAATGGCAGGTGAATTTGCTGTACCCCTGCCAAACACCCCTTCTCTGACCCATTCAGAGGAGCGGCGCTTGTTTCACTTACTTATTCGGTCAGGTATTCGAAAAACTTTAGACCTTTTTAGTCAGGTTTTCATGGCAAAGTACAGATCAAATCAATAAAAAATCAAAACGCAACGCATTAGTCGTTGGTAAAGACAGATAAAAGCAATTTAGAAACGCACAGCGAAATAAAAGAAAAATGATCAAGTTTTTTTAAAACAAGATTCAACAAATTCCTCTTGCCCAAGCCCCTCGGTGTGGCTAACTTGAGGCGTTCGCACACGCGGAGAGATGGCCGAGTGGCCGAAGGCACTCCCTTGCTAAGGGAACAGCGGGGAAACCCGCTCGAGAGTTCGAATCTCTCTCTCTCCGCCAGTTTTATTTTTTAAAAGGGGGGATACACATGAAAACTATTGGATCCAAAAAACTATCGGTTCTCTTTATCTGCCTTGCTGTTGCAAGTGCTGCAGTCATGTCCGGATGTAAATACAAAAGCAGCATTATTCAAAAGGCGACGTTTCAAGTTTCCGAGAATCTAGAAACCGTTCGCGTTTCACTTGTTTTCACCGACAAGATTAAGTCAGACCTTGCTGGCGGTTTCACACTGAAAGATTATGGCTACCTCTTTATTAATCCCTTTACACAAGCCCAGCCTTTCGAAATCGGTTTCAGCCTCAATACCTCCATTGTAAATGACCAAGACTATATCAGCCTCACACCCACCATGGTTCTTCCAAACGGGGTTCCCATCGGAATCCCTTATGGCCTCGTTGAAATCCGCAGCCCCAACCCCATTAGCCCAAAATTTGACATCTTCGGATATGTCGACGTGCTTCATGCAAACTGGGTCGGCGTTGCCGCGATGTTTGGCTTTCTCAACGACGAATATTTCCCAGAAGGGCTCACCGTCTCACAAGCCTTCTTAAATGATGGAGCAGGACACGCCGGAATCATTGCCAGTGTGTTTGGCCCCACACTCAAAGCAGATGGGACTTTGCAACGCGCCGGCGGAATCGCTGTTTTCGCTAACATCCGACAGCTCATCAACCAGGGCCAAAATTATCGAGGAAAACCCATCGATGCTAAGCCTCTACCCAAACTTTACATCCAGGGCCCCAATGCCGCTTCGTATGAACATAACGGCGTAAAACTTCAACAACTCGAAAACAATCTTGTTCGAGGAATGAATCTTAAGTAATTGGGAATGAAGTCCCCAAGACCTCAATCCATTCTCCTTATACTCGGCGCTCTTGGGTTAATGGGGGTAAGCTCCTGCCGCCCCGAGAGCGTCGAGATTAGCTTTTTCCACACCAATGACATTCACTCTCGACTCCGGGCCGCCAAAACAGATCCCTTTGGACTGGGTGGGGTCGCAAGAATTAGCACGCTATTAAAGCGTCTGCGTTCTCAAGCGCAGATCTCACTGACGGTTGACGCCGGCGATTGGTCAGAAGGATCGTGGTACTACTCCGTCGACTCCGGAACCAACCTTCTCAATATTCTTGGTGCGATGAAGTACGACGTCACTGCCGTGGGAAATCACGACTTCTTGGCCGGACCTGACCAAATGATCTCCACCGTTTCAAACGAGAAATACCCTTTGCCCGTCCTAGCAGCCAATCTCGATGCAGGCGAATACCCGCAGAAAGCCGCTTTTGAAAAAGCCTTTCCTCCCACATTCATCAAGACAGTGGGTACTGGCAAAGCTCAAATCAAAATCGGATTTATTGGACTCACCACCTATGAACTTTTTTATGATGCCTACCTAGCTCCTGTCCGCATCTTAGAACCCTTAGCTGTTGCCACTAAACTCGCCAAGCAGCTGCGGCCCCAAGTCGATGTGTTAGTCCTAATTTCACACAATACGTTTGATTTGAATCTTGAGCTTGCGCGGGCCGTTCCCGGCCTTGATGCCGTAATCAGTGGCCATTCGCACCACAAAGCTCCCCAGGCGATTCTCGTCACAAACGCTGGCAAACAGGTGCCGGTAGTTGAAACGGGTTGTTGGGGACAGTTCTTGGGCGACCTCAAACTCAAATGGACCCCCAAGAGCAAGCAAGTAAGTTTCGCAAATTATACCTTGCACCCCATCGACTCTTCGATCGAAGAAGATCCTGAAATTGCCGCGCTCGTTGCAAACGAAGACAAACGACTCGCAGAAAAAATGGGCGATGATCCTTTTCGAATTGTCGCCTCTTCGGAACTGGAACTCCAACAAAGAGACGCCCTGGAATCGACACTCGGAAACCTCACCGTCAAAGCTTATCGCGCCAAAACAGGTGCAGACCTCTCCATGGAGGAGATCAGCCTTACGGGCTTGAGCATGCCCAAAGGGCCACTAACCTTAATGGATCTTCATGACGTCGTTCCTCATACTTTTGACGAAAAGACAAACCGGGAGTGGCAGTTGAAAATTTGGACCGTCAAAGGAAGCGACCTCTCCCTCGCCTTCACCGTCTTCTACACTTTAAGTGGACTCATGCCCCTCTCTTCGCCCACGGGTTGGCTCTCAGCCGATAACGTTGATCTCACTTGGGTTCCAGGTGGCTCCGCCATCCGATCGATTAAAATTGGCGGCGAACCGCTGAATCGGGACAAAAAATATCGCGTGGCTATTTCGGACGGCCTTTGGCTTGCCATCACGCTAGCCAACCAAAAGCTTCACCTAGGAATTGATCTGTCTCAAATGGAAACATCAAACATCGAAGCCTGGAGGGCCGTTGCTGATTACGCAGCGTCGCTCGGCACGATTCGCAAATCCGACGTACGCGTAGGCCAAGCTTCGCGAATCTTGGGCCCCGATCTTGCTGTTTTTTACTACGGCATGGAGTGGAACGGCCAAGAGCTGACAGTCGAAGTCGAAAATATCGGCACCGCCGCTGCCGGCGCAGGGATTCTTTCCTGCTTCGCTGGAATCATAGATGCGCCGACCCTCTACGAGACCGAATACCAGAAGTGGCAACTCATTGGACAAAAAGAGATCGCGCCCCTTGATGCAGGAGGCGCCGTTTCGCTCACAATCCCCTGGTCTCCTGATCACACCGGGACGAATCACCGAATCCCTGTTCAGTGCACGGTAGAACTCCTAGGAATCAGAGAACTTTACACCGCCAACAACGAAGCCCATCGGGTCTTCTCAACTCTCTTCACAACTCCATGAACCTTTTTGACCGGAAGTTCGGCAAGGACTTTCTGGATCAAGTCCCCTCGAAACCGGGCATCTATCTGTTTGTATCAGAGGGCAAGACGATCTATGTCGGGCAGTCCAAGAACCTACACCGGCGCCTGGGGCAATACAAAAACGCAAAAAGAAGGAAAAAACACGCAAAAATGAGAGCGATTCTCGCGGGAGCTGCCTCACTTAAATTTGAAGTTTGCGATACTCACGAGATGGCCTGTCTGCGTGAGACGTCCCTCATACAATCTCTTCGCCCCAAATGGAACACGGCCGGCGCTTTCTCGTTCCTCTACCCTCAAATCGGTATCGCCCATGACGGAGACCGTTTTTGGCTTTGCTACTCCACCCGACCGGAGGACCTAAACGCTTCACTCAGTGCGACGGTTTGTCTCGGATTCCATGGATCCTTTCGCTCCCGCAGTACCACTTTAGAAGCGTTCTTCGCGCTTTCAAAGCTCCTGTCTTACTTAGGTTACCGACTGCCCACCCGCTCGGTTTTTGGTAAACATTGGCGACAAAAAATGCCACGCTATTCATTGGTCACCTGTTTTCGTCAGATCTCGAATGCAGAAATTCAGCCCTGGGATCAGTTTTTTTCGGGGGAATCACCCAAGGCCCTTGAAGCACTTACGCTTCAATTACTTGAGAAAGCCACCGCGCGCAGCCAAAGTCGCCTTGTTGAGGAGCATCTCAAAACCCTCAGATCTTTTTGGCGACATGAGGCCCGCCCCTTGCGGGAAGCTCGCAACTCTTGTGGATTTACCGAGTATCCGGTGCCTCAAAAAATGAGAGACCCCATTTTCATCCGAAACAGATTCCAAAAAGTAGCTGCTACTGCTTCGGTTTCTGAATCTGGATTGTAACCTTCACCTTTGTCTTAATGGGATTGCCTCCGCCATTAGCAACAGGATCAAACTTCACGGGAACAAGAGCAGGCATCTTAGGAAGCGCGGTCTCTGGCTTGTCAGGACGCCCAGGCTTGAAGCCTTCATCGGAGGTGCGATTTTCGTCTGGCCCAGCAGGTCCGGGTCCTTTGCCGTTCTTTGGATCATTTTTGGGATCATTTTTGGGATCATTTTTGGGGTCAGTTTTTTGTTCGCCCTTTTGATGCACTTCTTCAGCACTCTTGATTTCTCGAGGAGGTAGCGCAACTTGATCCACCATTTGCTTAATCGTTGAAGGGGGGAGCTGTGTAATCTGAACCTGCTTAATATCGACGCCTTCGTTTGCTTGAAAGAACTCGTTCTTCTTCAAAACAATCGCCCGAATAGCAGGCTCTTGCGGAGGGGCTGCACCGACGGGGGGTCCGCCAGCACTTTGCGTTTTAGGCGTCTTGGGCGCTGAGAAAGAAAGCTCTGCGGCGCCCTCAATCGTAAGAAAGCTCTGGGGCACTTTGATGTCTCGTGGGCTATCGATGTAGATATGCGTACCCCGGACCCCCATCACGGCATTGCGAGATTTGATGTTGAAACTTTTCTGAACCGGGCCCTTATTTCGAAGTAGAGCCCGAGTACGACCAAAATCAAGCTCGACGGAGGACTTCTCTTTTGCCCCCCCCTCCTGAACCATATGCTCTGTAATCTTAATTCGACTTTCAACATCGAGATGCATCACGGTCTCAGAACCAATAAGAACAGTACATTTTCCTTGTTTCGTCTCAACAACATTGCCGAGACCAAGCGTCTGTCCCTCGGCAGCCGGGGATCGATTCACAAGAACCACCCCCTTGATGTTAGTCAAACGACCCGCAGGTTCGGCAGCTAAGACGGGGCCCGATAAAGCCATCATGCACAAAACGACGCAGCCTAAGGGTGACTTAGAATTCATAGTTCACCATAAACGAAAAAGAATGTTTATTGTAACGAGCGGTCTCGACGTTTGAAATATTCCGCGTGAACCCATAATCAAGCGAACCCACAAGTTTCTTGGACACGCGCCGCGCAAGCGACCCTGAGGCTTTCATGTAACTGTCCTCGCGCAAAGTCGAAGATTCAGGATATTTCACGCGCGCACCCTCAAGGCCCAGGGTCCCGAAAAAACCCAAGAACAAGCTTCGAGACCAAGTAAACGGAAACGCATAGGTCGTGGATTTATAATTCGTGCCCTTGGCAAAAAGCTTCTCAAAACGAGCGCCCAGAGAAACCACGCCAAAACCAAAATATCGGCGATAGAGTAAACCAGGACGAATCCCCAGACCACTTCGATCATTGGCAGGATCGTCTGATGCATCCAAAGCGCTTTTTGTATAGTAGACTGGCATTTCGATTTCCGTATCCGCAGAAGATCCGTGATGAAACGCCCCCTTCCACTTCAAGGTATCGGTCCAGCTAAAGAATTTGTAACCACTCGAATTCAGCCAGTTGATGTCAAATGCATCGCCCATTGACTGGTCAAATGACTTGAACTCTTCCTCACCATTTCCCCAATCCAAACCCAGAGATGAAAAAATCGTATTGTACGTTTTCGCAGCGGCCGCCGTATTCAAATTGGCGCCCGCGCTCCCACGAGACTGCAACTGTCCCGACGAAAGTTCCTTGGTATGCACAACCTGCCCAACGACGGTCCCATTGGGACTTGCCGTATCCGATCGCAAAATCGTCGCAATTGCAGAATCGGAAATTAATAATACGTTAGTATCATAGCCCCCGATAATGGTCAGACTCGCTTTCCAGTTGCTGGGTTTTGCGAAACGAATCGGCGGCAGCGGCACACGCGGCTTCACCTGCGCAAGCGCCTCCTTCACAACATCGGAAACATCACTTTCCTTCAGCGCGCGCTCCAAGACGGCCTTCGCCTTGGTGATATCCCCAGAACGATTAAGGGCGTCGGCATAGTAATACAAATAAAGGCCACGGCCCGCCTCAGAGCCGGTCACCAAGGCCTGATAAAAGGCCTGACTCGCTTTTGCGAATTCCTGACTCTCGAGCAATGTTAGACCCAGAAGGTGCCATGCACCTGTATCCTTCGGATCGATCTTCAAATGTTGGGTCAACACCTTAATTGAAGACGAGAGATCCTTTTGGCCAAGATAGAAGGCAGAATAAGTCCGAGCCACTTCACGATTTGTTTCTTCTTCAGCGGTCGCGGGTGAGGCATCGGCGCTGTAACCGTTCGTGGCAATAGTTCCGACTCCAAGTAAGACTGCAAAAGCGGCACATCGCATCCATCTCATACGTCTTAAATCTAAAACGAATTCCACAATCCTCAAAGCTAATTTGCCTGAAAAACTCGGATTAATAGCAGAACGACAACCACAACCAAGATCGGGCGCATGATTACTGACGCTCTGCGAACGGCTAGCTTTGCGCCAACGAATGCCCCCAATGAAATCCCAAGCACCATTGGCACAGACGTCCCCCAATGAACATAACCTCCAAGAGCGTACCCAAACAATGCCGAGCTCGCCGAAAGCGTGTTCGCGAGCTTTGCCGCCGCCAACCCAGTCAACAAAGGGAGATCGGCAACAAAAACAAGCGCCAAAAACATGAACGTCCCGCCCCCCGGACCCCAGACTCCATCGTAAAAACCACACAAAACCCCAACGGCCGCAATCTTGGGCTGCGATAGCTTAATGAAAACAGAGGAACCTTGCCAAGCCAGCCACAAATCCTTGCGCCAAACAACCCACAGTACAACGGGACAAGAAACCAAGAGAAACCACCGAAAAACCCAAAGCGGCAAGAGAATCGCCGTTCGGCTCCCCACAAAGGAGCCCACTCCCACTGAGATTGCAAAAAACAAACTTTTCTTAAGATCAAAATGCCCCGCTCGACGGTAAACCAACAGTGCAACGAGGGCCGCGACCGTTCCCACGATCTTATTCGTGCCAATCGCATGAGGACCGGGTCCTAAAATAAGCGTAAGCGAAGGGAGCGTGATTAGACCGCCCCCCCCTGCAATCGAATCGATAACTCCGGCCAGAAGTCCTGAGAAAAATAATAAAATCATCTGAATGCAAAAGATAGACTTCACGGGCGCTCCATGGCAAACACAAAAAAGATGCGAGCCGTAATTCAGAGAGTAAAAACTGCCTCAGTGGAGATCGATGGAAAAAGGGTGGCAGAAATCGGCCCTGGGTTACTCACTCTTTTGGGAGTTGCCCGAGGAGACACCGAAGCGCAGCTTGAAAAACTCTTACGCAAAATTTGTGAACTTCGGATATTCGAAGATGATGCGGGAAAAATGAACCGCTCACTGCTTGACCTCTCTTTACCTCCTGGGAGCCATGCACACTTGATTGTCTCGCAGTTCACGCTTGCAGCAGATTGCACCAGCGGCAGGCGACCTTCGTTTACCTCGGCTGAGGAACCGGTGAAGGCGAAAGCACTTTATGAAAAAGCCATCGAGCTCAGTGCCCAGTGGGGGATCTCCACCCAGGGCGGGATTTTTCAGGCGGATATGAAAGTGAGCTTGGTTAACGATGGGCCGGTGACGTTTGTGCTGGAATCGCCCTAAACCCCCGAAATCAAATCCGCCGCCGCATAGGGATCCAGTTTACGACTCAAGACCTGCTCCAAAACTTCTTTTCCTGACCGGGTGTCGAAAGCCACCATCACACTGCGATCAAGCCGCTCGGAGAGAATTTCGACGACTTCATTTTTTAGGAACTCCGAGGCCTTCACGACACGCTCTCCCGAATCAGTCAAATACTGCTGATGGCCTTGAATTGCGGCAATCACTTCACTCACGCCCAAATCCCTTGTCGCTTGTGTTTTATGAACCGGGATCATCCACGACTTCTCATCGTGTTTATTCATTCCAACCATCATCACAAGTTCGCGCATGAGCTGATCAGCTTCAGGGCGATCACTCTTGTTGACCGCAAACACATGAGCGATCTCCATTAGACCCGCCTTCATGACCTGAATCGAATCGCCACTCTCAGGAACCAAAACCACTAAAACAGTTTGAGCAAGTCTTAAGATATCGAGCTCGGTTTGGCCCACTCCTGCCGTTTCCACGAGGACCACGTCAAAGCCTGCGGCATCAAGTACAAGAACGACTTCTTTGGTCGCATGCGAGAGGCCCCCGTGTTTTCCACGAGTGCCTAGTGAGCGAATGAAGACGCCATCATCGCTGGAATGCTGCTGCATTCGAATCCTGTCGCCCAAAATCGCCCCCCCCGAAAAAGGGCTTGATGGATCGACGGCAACGATGGCAACCCGTTTTCCTTGTTGGCGCAAAGATACGGCCAACCGATCGACTAGAGTGGATTTCCCCGCGCCTGGAGGTCCCGTGATCCCCCAAACTTGCGCTCTGCCTGTGTGGGGGTAGAGTGCTGCCATGTACTTTGGGAGCTCAGAATCGCGGTTTTCGACCTTCGAAATCAACCGGGCCAAGGCCAGCCGCTCGCCAGAGAGCATTCTTTGAACAAGGTCTTGCATCCTATTTGATCTAGGCTTTTTTGGGCGGAAACGCAAAATTTTCCATAAAATTCCAAGAATTTTGAAGTTGAACTTATCCGACTAATTCTATATAGCTTTGCGTCATCCAAAGGAGATTCCGCGATGCCCTCATTTGACGTATCCTCTGAAATCGATTGGCAAGAACTCGACAACGCCGTTAACCAGGCGCTCAAAGAGGCGGGGCAGCGCTATGATTTTAAAGGTGTGAAATCCGAACTCAAACTCGACCTCAAGGCCAAGACTCTAACGATGTGGTGCAGTAACGAAGACAAGCTGGAAGCATTGAATGACATGTTTCAAACGAAAGCCATCAAGCGGGGAATTTCTTTACTGTCTTTTGATTATCAAACCACTGAATCAGCCTTTGGCGGGAGCATCCGACAACTGATCAAAATTCAAGCCGGCGTTTCCAAGGAGAAAGGCAAGGAGATCATCGCGTCTTTAAAGGAATCCAAACTTAAAGTCCAAGCCCAGATGCAAGATGAGCAGGTCCGGGTCACGGCAAAAAACCGCGACGACCTTCAATCTGCGATTGCCTACCTCAAAGAGCGTACGGCGCAACTCAAAGTGCCGATGCAATTTGGAAATTTCCGAGAATAGAGTTTTCATGACCGCAAAATCCCCCGTATATTTTGTAAGCCTGGGTTGCCCCAAGAACTTGGTCGACTCCCAGGTCATGTTGGGCATACTGGCAAAAGACCGCTACAGCATTACTCAGGATCCGGCAGAGGCCGAAGTGATTATTGTGAACACCTGCTCATTCGTGGATGCCTCTAAAGAAGAGTCCATCGAAACCATTTTAGAAATGGCGGACTACAAAACGACCGGCGCGTGTAAGGTCCTCGTCACGGCAGGATGCCTTCCTCAGCGCTACTCGGCACAACTTGAAAAAGAAATGCCCGAGGTGGATCTGTTCATTGGCACGGGCCAGTACCATCGGATCACTGAAATCCTCAACGACCGCACGCGAGTGCGCAAAGAGGGCGATCCGCTACCCAAGCGCACTTATGTAGGGCAGCCGGCCTTTATTCATTCTGAAAAAGACCCCCGCGTTCAAACGGGGCCTTCTTACACGGCCTTTTTGAAAATTTCTGAGGGTTGCAATCGCCGCTGTTCGTTTTGCATTATTCCTACGCTCCGAGGCAACGTGCGCTCACGCGGCATCGCATCTTTAGTTGAAGAAGCCGCGCACTTGGCGAAGAGCGGGGTGCGCGAACTTAACCTCGTCGCGCAAGATCTCACCGAATACGGAATGGAAGGACGCTATCAAGAGCGACTAGAACTGTTATTGCCCGAATTATGTAAAATTGAAGGCCTCGAGTGGATTCGGCTGCACTACGTTTATCCGGATGAATTTTCGGACGAACTCATTGAGATCTTCGCGCGCGAACCCAAGATTGTGAAGTATCTCGACATGCCCATTCAGCACACGAACGATCGCGTGCTTAAACTCATGAATCGCCGCCTCACCAAGAAGCGTCTATTCGAGGTAGTCGAAAAGCTACGCGCGCGCGTTCCCGAGCTGGTTTTGAGAACTTCAATTATTGTGGGTTTTCCCTCGGAAACAGAGAGAGAGTTTGAAGAACTTTGCGACGATTTGACGACCCTGAATTTGGACCGAGTCGGCGTGTTTCGCTATTCGCAAGAAGAAGGCACGAAGGCTGCGGAGATGTCGGAGCAAGTGCACTCCGCAACGAAATGGAAACGAGAGAAAAGACTCACACAGCTTTTTCAGGATCGATCACTCGCGAAGCAAAAACAGTATCTCAAAGCACGGCTGAAGGTCTTGCTTGAAGGACAGAGTGAAGAAACCGACCTACTGCTTCAAGGTCGTTTCTTTGGTCAGGCGCAAGAGATTGATGGTCATGTATTGATTAACGACGTGGGCGATTGCGACACCGCTCAGCTTCGCGCTGGTACTTTTGTCGAAGTCGAGATTACTGAAGCACTCCCTCATGATTTGATTGGTCGGTTTATCAAAGTTCTTGCTGATGCCACTGCATGATTTACTCACCCGCCTTAGTCTTGAAGAGGGTTTCTCGGCCGCAGGCGGGGTCGACTTAGACCAAGCGCCGTCTTTTAAGGAGCATCTTGCGCGATTTGATTCCTGGCTTGAGCAAGGTCATGCGGATGAAATGCATTATCTCGTGCGCGGGCGGGACCGCCGCGCGGAACCTAGGGCAGCATTTCCAGTGGCACAAAGCGTCTTTTGTGTGGCAATGAGTTATTCGGCGAAGCCATTGGGTGCGCCCAATGAAGGGCCGCGCTTTGCGCGATATATGCGAGGTGGGGATTATCACGAGGAGATGGCGAAGATTCTTGAGCGTGTGTTGGAAAAGGCGCGCCACACAGGCAGGCTGAGTGGAGTTTTGAAATGGAAGACCTGTATCGATACAGGTGCGGTCCTTGAGCGATCTTGGGCCACCATTTCTGGCTTAGGTTGGATCGGGAAGAATTCGATGCTCCTAAATCGAGAGATTGGCAGCTATTTTTTGATTGGCGTCGTTTTTTTGAATCAGAAATTAGGCCAAAAGGAGCGGCCGCAGGTTTCTTTGTGTGGCCACTGCACTCGGTGTCTCGAGGCTTGCCCGACGCAGGCCTTTACGGAATCTGGAATGCTTGATTCGCGCAGATGTATCAGCGGACAGACTCTTGAGAAGCGCGGAGAGCACACTTCTCTAACGAGGTCATCTCAAGGCTGGGTTGCGGGTTGTGACATTTGCCAAGAGGTTTGTCCGTTTAATCAGAAGAAGGCAAAACGGGACCTTGGCGTCGAATTTGAGGAGGGCGATGATTTTATTTTACCCTTGGATTGGGACGCGCTTGGCGCACTCACGGAAACCGAGTATAAGGAACGAGTGAAACACTCTTCGCTCAATCGAGTAAAATGGCCTGAATTCCAAAGGAACTTGAGAAACGCAAAATGATCACGCAATCCAAACGCCTTACGGTGCAATCTCCACTCACCTGTGACACTTTTTTTAGGGGAACAGAAAACCCTTCTCACCTCTTCATTCTTTTGCACGGCTATATGCAGTCTGGAAAATATATCGCGCGCCAACTGGAGTCCGCGCTTCCAAAGGACGCCGAGGTATTGGCTCTTAATGGTCCTTTTCCTATTCCCAGAAAAAGTGAGGAGGGGCTGAAGCTTGGCTACTCGTGGTACTTTTATAATCCAAAGACCGATGAGCTTGTCATCGACATGAAGACGTCTATTGATTTCGTTATAAATGCGATCGCTGCTCTCGGATTTGAGTCTCTGCCAAAAACCCTCATAGGCTATTCGCAGGGCGGTTATCTTGCTCCATTTGTTGGACAAAAGTTGAGCGGCGTTACTCGATTGATCGCGCTAAACGCTGAAGTTCTAGATGATGAGCTTGCGGGCCCGTTAGAGTTTCGAATTGATTCGATCCACGGAGCTAAAGACGAAATCGTTAACCCCAAGATTGCGCGCGAGCGCCATGCACGACTCAAGGCGCGCGGAGTCCAGGGGGAGTTTGTAGAACTGCCTGAGAGCGGGCATGAGATTACGGAAGAGATGATGAGTGCGTTACGTAATTTGGCAGTCACTGTAAAATTCATGATCTGATAAGCAATTTGACAGTCACGGCCTTTTTCGATATCCTTTCAAATATGCCCCATTTTCGACACAGGCATGCCTTAGCTCTGTTTGAGAACCATCTTCAGTTCAGCCCGTTGGTGGGAGTATTTGGTCACCGACAAGTCGGCAAGACGAGCTTCGTGAGTCACGAGATTGCGAACTACGTCACCTGCGATGACGAGGAACAGCTTCTGATGGCCACTGCTGATCCCAAAACCTTCGTCTCTCAGCATGCAAGCCGGCGCATCGTTATCGACGAGTGCCAAATGTGCCCCCCTTTGTTTCCTGCCCTTAAAGAGTGGGTGCGCAAGCATCCCAAGCCCGGACAGTTTGTTTTGACCGGTTCGGTGCGCTTTTCGAGCCGTAAAGCGATTCGTGAGTCCTTGACGGGACGTTTGGTTGGCTTAGAACTTTATCCACTCGTCCTTACGGAACTGCTGGGGCGCAAACTTCCCAGCACACTCCCAACTATGATGAAGGCCGACGCTTTTGATCACGCCTCGCTGCAAGCTTTGCCAAAACCAAGCCGCATAGAACAAGCCACCTGGGAGAAGTACCTTGAGCATGGGGGGCTTCCGCGGCTTGCTTTTACCCGTGATCTTCGTCATCGCATTGACCTGCTGGATTCAATTCTCAAACTCATCTTAGATCGCGACCTGCGGATGGTCATCAAAACCCACCTCTCCCTTGAAACATTGCTTAAGTTTTTGCGCTACATTGCGACCCAGGCTTGGGAACCTTTTAACTATTCTGAAGCCAAGCGCCTTTTGGGACTCAATGAAGTGACTCAGAAGAAGCTGCTCTTTGGGCTTGAGTCGATTTTTCTAGTGCGCAGAATCTCGATACAGGGAAAAAGGGCGCCCACTTTTCTATTAGAAGACCAACTTGAAGAACTCATACTCTCCAATCGTTCATTATCAATATCGCGCCAAATCTACGGGGCACTCTATCGCAATCTGCGCGCGCAGCTCAGTTACCGCTCCGGAACCCTATTTGAGTCCTTTTCCTATCGTCTCAGAAGCGGAGCATGGATCCCCCTCGTTTTTCGGGCAAACGGCAAGGAGATTGGCTTTGTAATCATCGAGGAAGGCGATCCAAATATTGGCCAGATGCGCTCTGCAAGTCGTTTCCTTAGGGATTTTCCAGGAGGAAAGGTGGTTTTCGTTCGGCCGCTAGCTTCAGATGCAGAGATTATCGAACCACGCATTGTGAGTTGCTCAGCAGCGTCACTGGTGAATTAGTATTTGCCAGCAATATGTTTTGTAATTTTTTTGAGGGCATCGCCGGCAGGAATTGGCAATTCGCTCAAGAATGAATCTCGTTGTTCATCGAGCTGTTGGGCTGACACCCCTTTGCTAAGAGCCAGCTTTCCAAATGACTCGGCTAGCGCATTAAGTTCCGGCAAATACTCATTATAGGCTTCCCGTTCATCTTCGGTAATGTCGGGAATAAGCTTTAAATTTTCAGCCGAAACTGGACTCAAGGCGACTTGACCACCCGTATCCTCAAGTATAATTGTTCCCATTAACAAAAGAAGGAAAGCGTACGCCTCGTCAGTGCCGGAATGCGGAGTGAATTGATCGTATAAACTCATCCCCCCAACAATTGCCTTGGCAGGCGTGGATTGAAATCCAACACAGAACAGCACCGGGATTAGGAAACTTGCGGACCATTTTTTACCGGATTTTTTCATATAAAAGCCCTCTCGCTTTATCGCTAGGGTTATTGCTGACTAATATTTATACATCGAACGAAACCGTGGTGAATACGGAGGCCAGCGCCAATATCGCCACTGTCACCATCAAACACGTCTGCCCAGTCATTGGCAAAGCCTTGGAAAATCCAAAACCAATGATTGCCCTCTTCACCTGAAGGACGCTGAAAAGCCCCGTTTATGCTATACGCATCCTGAAGTTCATCCAAATTAGGGAGGCGGCGGCCAATGGAGTTGCAGTATTCTTCTGCCTTGCCGTAAGTCATTGGGCATAGATCCTCATTTTTACCTTTAGCACAATATTCTTTTGGCGCTTCATAGGTTGATACGACTCTCCCCAGGAGTTCTGCCTTAGGTTTAGGCTGGCGATCCATACCGAGTTCAAATTTTTGCGTACTATAAATAACAGGCATAATCGCGCTTGAAACAGGGTATTGAGAATAGTCACCGTTATTGCTTTCATAGCCCAAAATACCCAAGTATTCGTGAAAGACCACACCGTACGTTTTTTGTCCTTCAGTCTTATTCCACCGATCGTTGTTGCAACGGATCAGTTTTTCATCTGAAAAGTTGACACAGGTCCGGGCAACGTTGTCGATAACCACAGCCTCATCTGTAAATTGAACATTTACATCCTATTTGGCTTGAGCCAACTTTGTAAGAAGGGACTCCGCGCTTAGTCCGTGTTCCCTCAGCCCGTGTTCCCTCAGCCCTAACACCATCGCCGCCACTTCCGACCCCACTGCTCCCTCCTTCTGAAGTTGCCCGGGAATGGTTCGTAGTTTTGCAATTGGTGGTGGCTGAAATTTTTTTGAATCTGATTTTGTCCAAATTCACCGTCTTGCCATTCTTTTCCACCGCGAAGCTTAGAGACGTTGCCGTTGTCACTATCCCGATAGCCATCAAAGCATGGCCCAAACCTTTCATTGGTTTCATTTTAAATCCCCCTCTTTCTTAGATTTGTTTTCAGTTGATTTGGTTAGCGGAAACATTTGAATATTTAGCTGATAGACTTCGTCACAATCACCCACACAAAGAAGGGTAGCTAGTTCTTTTTGAAAGGCCTGAATTCGCTCTTTAGCCAAGGCGAGCGAACTCTTTGGAATTGCCATCGTCATCGACGAGATCTGACGAGCATCGAAAGCCTCATCATCCGTGTGCTGAAGCTGTTCGAGAGCTTTACCAATCATCTGCTGATGAAAACTGCGTACAGCCGGTTCCGAGCGTTTCGTGGCAAAATAGATTTTGTTTGCCGTTTTATGAAGGTTACCGTCCTTCTGTTCTAGTAGGCCCATGTCTAAAAGGCGAGTCACAGCGTCCCGCGCTTCGATTGTACTGATGCCCAGCCTGCGAGCAATCCAAGCCAAGTTGCTGCGAAACCATTTTGTCGTAGTGAGATCAAGAATGGCCAAGTGGTACCACTGACCGATCGCTTTGAAGCGTTCTAGCTCGTAATTCTTGTAGACTGGGGCGCGATTTTCGCCCTTAAGTTTTGCCTGACGAAGACGTTTAGCCATTTTGGCGTTGGCGGGCAGAGCAAGCAGTGTGTTCTCAATGAAGCTCTCGGCTTGCTCCTTTGAAAAGCCAAATAGGACGCTGATCTGCGCCGCCTGCTTGATCGTCAGGGGGCGTTTGCCGTTCATGACCAAACTCACTAGGGCCTGACTCATTCCCAAATCGCGAGCGAAAGCCCGGGTCGAGTAAGCTAGATTGCGTTGTTTCCGCTCAAGGAACAGTCCTCGCAAAAACTCAGCGGGACTTTGTGAGGCCGCTTCTTTTGAAGTGGTTTCAAGGACAATCTCTTGTGTTTCTAGCTCGTTCTTCATAACGAGTGGGGTTTTAACTCACTATAACATCATGCGCAATGTGGTTTTAATCAAAGCGATTACAAATGTAATCAGATGTCGCGCCCCCCCGACCCGACTTCCCTTTACTTTTCACCTCTTGACGCCGGTCTGCAAGCAAGATATCCTTACATGTAAGGAGGTAAGGATTTATGAAACCACTTACTAGTCGGCTCACAGCCAAGGGACAAACAACCATCCCGTCCGAGGTTAGAAAATCATTGGAGCTCCACGACGGCGACCTCCTTTTTTACGAGATTGAGTCAGATAATGTGGTCCGCGTTCGAAAGCTCCAAAAAGTAGATATGGAATGGTCGCGTGCGATCGAATCTACGCTGTCCGAATGGAAAGGAACTGAAGACGATGATTTGTGAACAGTTCGATGTTGTTGTGGTCCCATTTCCATTCAGTGATTTACCAAAATCGAAAAAGAGAAAAGCTCTCGTGATCTCAAGCAAGAGCTTCAACAAGGGTAATGAAAATAGCGTGCTACTCATGATTACCAGCGCCCACAAAAGCAAGTGGCATTTTGACGTGCCCGTATCGAGCCTCGCCGAGGCCGGCCTACATAAAGATTGTGTCGTAAGAATGAAAACGTTCACCCTGGACAATGGACTCCTACTGGAGCGCGCTGGCCGCCTTGGCTCAAAGGACGCATCTCAAGTGATCGACGCATTCAAGAAGTCGTTCTCATTGGGTTAATGAATAAAACACAATCAAAACAGACCTTTACGGACACACAGCAATATGTTGTATCCGTATTACAAAAAATGCTAAAATCTTGTAATGTGATTTCAAGATTTATAGACGCTTCGCAGCGACGCCTCCTATCTGCTCCTCGGTCCTCGCCAAACCGGGAAAACAAGCTATGTCAGGAATCGGTTTCCTGGAGCGTGGTATCTCAACCTGCTTTTGACCTCGGAGTATTTGAAATACTCAAAAGACCCAGCCCTCTTTCGAAAAGAGGCTCTCTTTCGTTTTCAAAACAAGCCCAAAAGCGGAGCGGATCTGACAGTCATTATTGATGAGGTTCAGAAGATTCCAGAACTCTTAAATGAGGTTCACGCCCTCCTTGAAGAACTCCCGGGCTCTCGATTTATCCTGACGGGCTCAAGTGCAAGAAAATTGAAAAGAAACTCCGTAAATCTCCTTGCCGGCCGCGCGCTCTCAAAACGAATGTACCCGTTTATCCTGCCCGAAGTACTTCCTACAATTGAGAATACAGACTTAGATGAGCTGCTTAAATTTGGCAGTTTGCCTGGAGTCTTTGAAAAAGAACCAGACCTCAAAAGAGAAAATTCAAGCCGAGGGATTAACAAGAAGCCTCCCGCAGTTTGCCCACTTCTTGGATGTTGCCGCTCAAAGTTTTACCGAAGTCTTAAATTATTCCAACGTCGGCAGAAGTTGCGGGCAGTCTCCGAAGACCACGCAAAACTATTTTGAAATCTTAGAAGATACACTCATTGGCTTTCGGCTCCGAAGCTGGTCCGAGAGCAAACGACAACAGCTCGCGGCGCATCCGAAATTCTATTTTTTTGACAACGGCGTCACCTGCGCGATCTTGTCCCGCCTTTTAGATCCTCTAGACCCCTCTCTCAGAGGACGTCTTTTTGAGCAATGGATCATCAACGAAGTTCGTGCCCGAGTCGATTATGAGGGTCGCGACATCCAATTGTATTCGTGGAGACCTCAAGTGGAAAAAGCAGAAGTCGATCTCCTAACTGCCCGTGGTAAGCGCCCCCTCTTCGCAGCAGAAATCAAAAGTTTCAACAAGCCCAATAAGGAGCATTTTCGAAACCTAAGGCTCCTGCGGGAAGAATATCCAAAACTTCCACTTTATCTCATCTGCACCGCAGATCATCCTTACCGAGACGATGAAGATGACTCGATCTTAGTCATGCCCTGGTCAAAATTTCTTCTTGAAGAGCTCCCGAAATACTAGGGCAGCCGAACTAACTCCCGAACCTCACCCCATAAATCGCAACCGGGGCTTTATCCGCATTCGGAAACTTCAAAGTGATTTCGCGATTCTCCTCAGGAAGGCGATGAAGCGCATGATAGAGTCGACCCGTATCCACTTTTATCAACGCACGACCTTCATCATCCGTAGTCAAATCGCTTCCATAAAAAACATCCACCATAGGAGCCTTCTCAAGCTCGATAATCACTCGGCTCGTGTCACCAGGCTTCCCCAAACACTGGGCGACAAACGAAAGACGAGGAGCCAACCCCTGAAGCCCTAACGTGGCAGTCGGGTCAGACGTCGCAATTCGATCTCCATCTTGAATCCACTTTCCTGAAAGAAACACCTCTCCTTTTTCTACCCAGGCAGGACGTGGCCCCTTAAATTGACCCACAAGAAAAGCACCTTGCGCCTTTTGAAAACCAGGAAGAGGAAACATTACTCCGCCCGTTTTTCCAAATTCCATCCCTCCCAGGTCTTGGGCAAAAGGTTGCTCAGGCACATAAACTTTATGGAGCGGCAATCCCGGATCCTGGGCCCGCAAAAAGCTATGGATTTTCGTCTCGATATTGCTAGACCAATCCTTGCCATCTTGCTCGAGAATCACATTTCCCCAATGCATTAAACGAATCTTAGGGTACTTTGTTATTCCGAAAGCTTCGGAATAAAACCCGTCATGATCTAGAACAATGGGAACCTGAAACGTTTCTCGCCGAATAAATTGCTGAATCAACGCCGGCGTTCGCACAAAGGGATAAGTAGGTCTCAGAATAACCGTCATCTGGAGCCCCACACTCGCATAGCGCGAATACCATTCCTTGACATAATGGATAGCCTCTCGACCCGCATAATCCATCAAATCCAACGCGATAACCAAAACAGGAATCGCGAGATCCTTTGCATTTCGAGAAAGCGGAAAAACCAACAGTCCTTTTGGAGTCTTGACCGCCGCATACAGCGGCGGGGAGTTGAACCAATAAGGTGTTAGCTCCTTTTTTGCGGCAGCAATCGCTTCTTCAGGGGTGAGGTCCTCATCCTTTTTCCGGCGTTTTCCCACGAATTACTCCTTCTTTGCGTTTTCCCAAAGAAGCCATCATGGCTCCTGCCCCCAATACCCCAGCAACAAAAAGGGCAAAATGCATTGCAGTCACGAAACTCCCCGTCACCTGCATTTCCCAAGAAAACAAGCTTGTCGCAAGCCCGGTCCCCGTGACAAGCCCCAAGTTTCGAATCGTCGCAAGAAGAGCCGATGCCACTCCAAGTTTAGACAGTGGCACGGCGCCCATGATTGAATTGTTGTTTGGCGATTGAAACAAACCCGTCGCCAGCCCCACTGAACCCAAAGCAAAGATGATTCCTGCACGGCTCACATGCTCGGTGATTCCGTCGCCAAAAAGTCCAGCCATTCCAAATACACTCATCGCGCCAATCAAGGCGCCCGCCGCGCTCAAGCCTCGACTTCCCATCCGATCAGAAAGGCGACCGCTAATGGGCGCTACAACGAAAATCATCAAAGGCACTGCGGTCATAAATACGCCCGTGAGTTTTGGACTAAAATGCAAAACGTTCTGAAGAAAAAACGGCATCAAAACCGAAACAGAAGAAAAGGAAACAAACGTGAGAAAACTTGCCAAGTTTCCTGTCCAAAACGACCTGACCTTCAAGAGTGCAAGATCAAAAAGAGGTGCAGGCGCCCGCGATTCGACTTTCACGAAAATCGCCCCTACGACCACCACAATCGCCAGGAGCGCTAAACGAGGAACGGCAAACGGAAGGTTACCTGCAATTGAAAGGCTCGGCGGATCAAAAAGAACTATAAATGAAATCAGTAAAATCATTTGCAGAATGGCCCCAGCCCAATCAAAGGGCGGGCGCATAGCACGAGGCGACTTTTGGGTGCCTTGCCCCGCCACCGTCGCATCCACAAAAATTTGAACCAAAAAAATTCCGATAAACCCGATCGGAACATTGACCAAGAAAATGCTGGGCCAGCTCCAATGTCCAATCAAAATTCCGCCGATACTCGGACCCGAAATCAAGCCTGCGCTCACGACCATGCCCATCGTCCCAAGAGCGGTTCCTCTTTCGTTTGAGGGAAAACACGCGGTAATAATCGCGGGTCCATTGGCCATAAGCATCGCGGCCCCCATCGCCTGAAAAGCGCGAGAGAGAACCAACCCCTGCAAACTCGAGGACAAACCACACAGAATGGAACCTATTGTAAAAAAGAAAAATCCAAGTTGAAAAACTCGCTTCCGGCCAAACTGATCGGAAATCCGGCCAAAAGGCAGAAGCAGACACGTAATGACCAGTAAATAGATGATCACAACCCATTTGACTTGAGGCAAATCAACGCCCAGCTCTTGGGTAAGCGTAGGCAGCGCAATATTCACAATGCTCGAGTCCAAGGTGGCCATAAACGTACCGCAGGCCACTGAAACGAGGACCCACCATTTTCGCGGCATATTACTCCAAATCTACCAAGCATTGCAGGCCGCAGCAATGATTATAAATGCCGCGCCACAACATTGTAACGTGCTTTTTTATCTCCCCAAGCTGTGCGATCTATTGAGAATGCAAACTCCAGAACAACTCGCAGCCCTGGCCGATGAAATGAGAATCCTGATCCTCGATATGATCACGGAGGCCAAGTCAGGCCACCCGGGAGGCAGCCTCTCCTCTATCGATCTGATTACCGCGCTTTGGTTTTCTGAGATGCAAGGGGTCGACCCCCAGAATCTCTCCCCAGACCGGGATCGATTCATTCTCTCAAAAGGGCACGCTGTGCCTGCCCTTTACGCTGTTTTGGCGAAAAAAGGCTTCTTCCCCATCGAAGAACTCAAGACACTAAGAAGAACAGGAAGCCGCATTCAAGGTCACCCCGATCGCGTACGAATGCCGATCCTCGAAGCTTCGACTGGCTCCTTGGGCCAGGGACTCTCAGTCGCTCAGGGCCTCGCACTAGGATTTAAGATGGACGGAAAATCCTCACGCGTGTTTTGCCTTTTGGGTGATGGCGAAATTCAAGAAGGACAGATTTGGGAAGCCGCAATGTCCGCCCCCAAGTTTGGGCTCTCCAATCTTTGCGCCATCCTTGATGCCAATGGGGGTCAAATTGACGGACCCACGGAGGAAGTAATGCCCCTTGAGCCGCTCGCTGATAAGTGGGAAGCCTTTGGTTGGAACGTCATCGAAATCAATGGCCACGATATGACCGAAATTTTGGCCGCTCTTCGCACCAAGAGTGACAGCCCCACCCTGATTCTCGCTCGAACCGTAAAAGGTAAAGGCGTTTCATTTATGGAAGGCAAAGCCGAGTGGCATGGTTCAGCCCCAAAACCGGAACAGTTCGAAAAAGCAAAAGCTGAAATCATTGCGAGAAGGAAATAATAGAAATGGCAAAAGCAACACGACAAGCCTTTGGTGAAGCACTCGCAAAACTCGGTGAACAACATCCAGAGATCATCGTCCTAGATGCCGACCTCTCTAAATCAACCAAGTCAGATCTTTTCGCAAAAAAGTTCCCTGATCGATTCATTGAGATGGGCATTGCGGAGGCCAATATGATTGGCACGGCCGCGGGACTTTCCTTTGCGGGAAAACTGCCATTTTTATGCAGTTTTGGGTGCTTTCTCACGGGTCGATACGACACGATCCGTTTGAGCGTTGCCTACTCTCAAGCCAATGTTCGCCTTATCGGTACGCACTCTGGTATCGGCATTGGGGATGATGGCCATAGCCAAATGGGGCTAGAAGATGTAGCGCTGATGCGTGCGCTGCCTACGATGGGAGTTTTCCAGCCCATGGACGCTCGCGAAACTGAGCTCATCATGGAATATCTGGTCACAACGTGGAAGGGGCCTGCCTACCTGAGACTCACAAGGCAAAACCTCCCCGATCTTTATCCTACCAACGCGAAATTTCAGCCTCTCAAGCTCATGGAAATTCGGGCCGCACAGTCCGCCCCGACAGTGATGCTTATCGGGACGGGTGCAGGAACCGCCGAAGCCGTAGGCGCAGCAGAAAAACTGCAAGCCCAGGGAATTGCGACTTGCGTTTGGAATGCCCACTGCCTAAAGCCTTTTGACGAAGAAACCCTTTTCAAGACGCTTTCACAACATCCAAGTTTGAAACTCCTTGTAAGCAGTGAGGATCACTCAATCATCGGAGGTCTTGGCAGTTGTATGGCTGATGCGCTTTCAAAACTCTCCGCACATCCCGCACTTATCAAAGTAGGGATTCAAGATATGTTTGGCGAAAGCGGCGAACCCGTTGAACTCTACGAAAAACATGGGCTTTCGGCAAACGCCATAGCCGAGCGTGTTTCCAAACACCTAAAAGAAACTCGTGCATGAAAGCTTGGCGAATTGAGCGGCATGGCGGGCCCGAGGTTCTCAAGCGAGTAGATGTCGACGATCCGGTTGCAGGTCCCATGGAGATTCGCGTACGAGTCCAGGCCGTGGGACTTAATCACCTAGATGTGTGGGCACGCAAAGGAGTTCCAGGTTTCAAGTTCCCGCTGCCTCTGATTCCTGGATGCGATATTTGTGGCGTTATTGATTCATTTGGCCCGGGCTCTGAAAAAACCTTGGCGAAAGAAGGATTCAAGCAAGGCTCAGACGTAATCCTAAACCCTGTGGTTTCGTGCGATCGTTGCGAGGCGTGCCTAGGGGGATTTCACCCGCTTTGCAAGAATTTTGGGATATTGGGCGAAACCCAAGATGGCGGTTGCGCAGATTTCGTGATTGCACCCCTCTCCCAAGTTATTGCACGCCCCGCAGGTCTTGCACTTGCGGAGGCGGCATCGCTACCGATTCCTTATGTTACCGCTTGGTCGATGGTTACCCGTAAGGCGCAGATCAAACCCGGACAATGGGTTTTGGTGCAGGCGGGAGGAAGCGGAGTTTCCGTCGCGCTCATTCAAATGATCAAACTTTTGGGAGCCAACGTCATCACGACGGTCGGAGATGACTCTAAGATTCAAAAAGCGCGCGATCTCGGGGCTGACTTTGTGATTCAATACAAGTCTCAGTCATTCAAAGACGAGCTCAAAAAAATACTAGTCCAAATCGGACGAAAAGGCTGTGACGTCGCATTTGATCACGTGGGCGCGTCGACTTTTCCAGACAGCATGCGAGCCCTGAGTTGGGGCGGAAAATTTGTTACGTGTGGCGCGACCTCTGGCGCTGAGGTCAATTTGGATCTTAAAGCACTTTTCTTCAAAAACCTTTCTGTGTTGGGCTCCACCATGGGAAGCAAGGCAGACTTGATGCAAGTGCTCGAGCTTGTAAAGCAAAAGAAACTTCACGCCGTGGTCGATACCGTTTTGCCGATGGAGAAACTTCCCGAGGCTCTCGCGCGGCTGGAAGATCGGCGCGTCTTCGGAAAAATCGTCGTTACTTCTTCGTAAGGAATTGGATGTTTATTTTTGGACACCTTGGATTCGGACTCACCCTCGCAAAGCCCTGGGCTAAACGCTTATCCTGGCGCCTAGTTCTTGTAGGAACACTGCTCCCCGACATCCTCGATAAACCCCTGTATTATGCGCTTGTCTGGACGACCGGAAAAAGAGGGTTAGAGTTGGGGCTCATTAGCAGCGGAAGAACTTTTGGCCATACCGCATTGTTTCTTGCGACCCTTTGTGCGGCCACACTCCTTCGCCGATCACGCTTGCTAGCCGCGCTTGCTCTAGGAACTGCCACTCATCTTTTGCTTGATGCCATCGCAGATTATTTTACGATTCTTCCGGGAGAGCCATACATTTCCGCTCTTTTGTGGCCATTTACGGGGCTTGCGTTTCCTGTACAACCCACATCCACCCTCGGGGCGCACCTGCTACATTTTGCCACTCCGTTTTTTTGCGGGGCAGAGGGTCTGGGGTTACTGCTTATCGCTCGCGGAAGAAGCACCCTCAGAAATTCCAAAGACAACCATCGCACCTAGTCCCGAGCGCTCAACGTCTGCACCCTGAAGATCTTTATACTGGGCATTTTCGTAGGTAGCCCGAAGTTCAATAAAGGAAGGGTGTTCTTTTTCAAAGTTAACCCGGACACCAGCGAGACCACGACCTGCCACTCCGAGGTCAATGTTTCGACCCGTAATTAGGCCTGCTTCTACAGCAGCGCGAAGCGTGAGAAAATCAACGGGGGTAATTTCGGACTCAACCTGAGGTCCTGCAATATAGCCAAAGTTGTTTTCGATGCGATCCCAGTAAAGTCCGCCTTGGAGCAAGACAGAAGTATGACCGCCTTTGTGATTGAAGCGCGCGCCCGCTTGCAGCGTCGAAATCCCCGAGGCCGGAGTTTCATCCACGAGCCGAGCATTAGCTTCAATTTGCGTAGGCGTTTTCAAGAACCGGGATCCTAATTGGAGGTTTCGCACTGGCGTCGATGGGGCAGTGGGATTGCCATTCACGACGGCGCCTGAAGCGGCATCAATTGAAATCAGATGTCCATTCTTAAAATCATAGGCCCAATGAACGGCCTCCTGGCCACCGCCTTGTTTTTTAGACAGATCGGGGTCCGAAACAGTTCCCGCCCCCGGTTCATATCCCATGACCCGCGCTTCGATTCTAACTTCGTGGTTGGGCTCATCTGCCCATGCGGATGGGGCGGCAAAACCGATTGAAAAAGCAGTCACTGCAAACAGGGGAATAAATTTTGATTTCATAAAGGCACTCCTTCTCTCTTGCTGGAGAAAAAGCAAGAGGGGTGCCACAGACGTACGTTTAACAATGCTACATAATTTCAGACACTTATGGCCAGTTCGCCAGCCATTGGAGTGTCTATGAAATACACAAGTGGCTAGTTCAGGAAGTCGATTGATCAATAAGCTCCGCGATATCCATCACGCGAACCTTGTCACTCATCTCTTTGGTTTTGACACCATCGCCCAGCATCGTCAGACAAAAGGGGCAAGAAGAAGCAATCACACCAGCCTTCGTGGCGAGCGCCTGTTCGGTCCGCTTATCATTGATCCGGGCGCCGATCTTTTCTTCCATCCACATCCGGCCCCCGCCCGCACCACAGCACATGCTTTGATCATGGTTCTGAGACATCTCAACCACTCGCGCAGAGGGCAAAGAATTGAGCACGTCACGAGGCTGACTATAAATACCGTTCCACCGACCCATATAACAACTGTCATGAAACGTAATCGTTTCCTCCAGCGCTTTTGAGGGCTTGATTTTCCCTTCAGCAATCAACTGCGCAATAAACTCGGAGTGATGAATCACATCATAGTTCCCACCAAACACGCCGTATTCATTCTTAATCGTATTAAAACAGTGAGGGCAAGCCGTAACGACCTTCTTGACATTGTAACGATTCAAAGTCTCAATGTTGGCCTTAGCAAGAGTCTGAAACAGATATTCGTTTCCGATTCGGCGTGCCGAATCCCCTGTACACTGCTCTTCAGTTCCCAAAATCGCAAACTTCACGCCTGCTTTCTTGAGAATGCTCGCAAACGCACGCATCACCTTTTTATTACGCTCGTCATAGGCACCCGCGCAACCGACCCACAAAAGTACATCAAAGTTTTGATCTTCAGCCGCGATCTTAATCGAAAGTCCATCTGCCCATTGCGCACGATCCGCGGAACTAAAAGCCCAAGGTGTGGCATTGGTTTCCATATTTTTGAAAACCGCTTGAACTTCGGCGGGAAACTTCGATTCCATCATCACCAAATTCTTGCGAATCTCAAAAATCTTGTCCGTGTGTTCAATAAAGACCGGACACGCAATTTCGCAAGCTCGACATGAGGTACAAGCCCAAATCACGTCTTCTGTAATATTCTCATCAATAAGCGGGGTAATCTCGTCATCTTTGCCAGCAAGAACCTTCTCCTTGTTGCGATACAGATTATCTTTCAAATCCATAATCAACGCTTTTGGCGAAAGAGGCTTTTGCGTGTTATAGGCCGGGCAGAGGTCCTGACAGCGTCCACATTCTGTGCATGAGTAATAATCAAGAGCGTCTTTCCAACTCAAATCCGTAATCTTAGCAGCCCCATATTGCGTGACAGCTTCGTCCTCAAAATTGATCGGTTTGATCCCCTTTGCGCGATCAAGGCTACGAAAAAAAGTATTAGGAACAGCGGCGACCAAATGCAAGTGTTTAGAGCGCGGAATGTAAACCGCGAAACCCAGCACGATCAACATGTGAATCCACTTGAAGACCACATGAAGAATCTGTGAGGTCTCAGTACTCAGGGAGAGTCCGGAAAAAATTCCTGCGAGAAACGAAGAAACAGGCAAGGCGTCCTTGAACCAAGGATCCTCACCCAAAATCAAAAAGGCATTCATGAGCAGAATTGCGAACATCAACGAGCTGGTCATACAAATAACGATCGTGGCATCACGAGACTTACCCAAGCCCTCTGGACGAATGATGTATCGACGATACGAGGCGTAACCGAGGGCGAGCAAGATACCGAGGGTAAAAATGTCCTGAGCAAAGACAAGCACTGAAAAAGCAGAATGACCGATAAACTCAAAATTAGCCGGTTGATAGATCGTAGAGACGAACTGCTCAAGCGTCCCGATAGAGATCAGGATGAATCCCCAGAAGATCGTCGCGTGCATGATGCCGGCAGCTCTTTTGCGAAGGACCGCTTTTTGTCCCAAGACATTAGCAAACGCAGTCAGAACTCGTTCACAAATACGATCAAGGCGATAGGCCTTAGCCTTGTGCGCTTTCGCCATCTTATAAAGGAGGGTGAAACGATATCCTGAATATCCAAACGCTGCTCCCGCCACCGCAATAAACACAAAAGTCTGCCAAGTCATCAAGACTCCTCAGTGTTCTTTAATTTTCTTAAATTCGTCTTTGAGAACGGGAACGACGTTAAAGAGATCTCCGACAACGCCGTAGTCCGCAATCTGGTAAATCGGCGCTTCAGGATCCGTGTTCACCGCTACGATGCACTTGGAAGTACGCATTCCGGCGAGATGCTGGATGGCGCCGCTGATTCCGCAAGCGATATAAAGGACGGGGGCCACAACTTTACCCGTCTGTCCCACTTGATCGCGATGTGGACGATATCCAGCATCCACTGCGGCACGAGAAGCACCGACAGCGGCACCCAATACGTCAGCCATTTCTTCAAGAATCTTGAAATTCTCGGCGCTCTTCATCGCCCGACCACCAGAAACCACGATCGAAGCTTCGGTCACATCAGGGCGAGCGCTCGCACCCTTAACGACTTCAAGAACCTTGGACTTCACCGCGCCAACATCGGCGGCGCAAGCCATCGTTTCGGCAGTTTTTGAAGTATCAGGCTTTGGAACGCCCAAAGCATTCGGCCGAATTGTAGCCATTTGAGGACCGCTACCCAAGAACTCCACTTCAACAGTGGCTTTGCCTGAATAAACCGGGCGGCGAACCTTGATTTTCGCGCCATCAAAAGCAAGCTGAGTGCAATCGCTGGCCAAACCTACATTCAAACGAGCCGCCAATCTGGGCATGAAATCTCGTCCCGTTGGGGAATGAGAACCCAAGATCACATCAGGTTTTTGTGCCGCAACCAAGGGAGCAATCACGTTGCAATAGGCTTCAGCGGAATAGAATTTCAACCCAGCGTTTTCAGCAAGATGAACCTTCTGCGCCCCGTAGTGAGCCAGTTCTTTTGCGAGCTCCGCCACGCCTTCTCCCAACAGAACGGCATGAGTTTCGTTGCCTGCGGCCGCTGATGCGCCCAACAGTTCAAACGTTGTTTTTTTGAGTTTTCCATCACGATGTTCAGCAATAACGAAAATTTTAGCCATTTTAGATCACCTTTGCTTCTTCATGGAGCATACGTACAAGTTCTTTTGCCTGAGTCGCAGCATCTCCCGCGATCTTCTTCCCGGCTTGTTTTGGCGGTGGAAGTTGGAAATTCTTGAACCGAAGTTTCTGATCCGCATCGGAACAACCCACATCAGCAAGTTTCAATGCCTTCACTGCTTTTTTCTTCGCCTTCATAATGTTGGGCAAGCTGGCGTAGCGAGGTTCGTTGAGGCCCTTTTGAGCAGCAAAAAGGGCGGGGAGCTGAATTTCGATCATTTCAAAAGCGCCGCCTTCGATTTCGCGCTTCGCTTTCACAGCCGTTGCGCTGTACTCAGCGCCGACGAGTGAAGTGACGTAAGGGAAACCCATGTACTCAGCCACGAGCTGGGAAACTTGAGCTGCGCCATCATCGATGGCTTCTTTGCCGGTAAAAAGAATGTCTACTTTAGCTTCTTTTTTCAGCGCGCCGGCTAGAGCTTTTGCTGTGAGATTGCTGTCTGCCATTTCTGGAATCTCAATATGAATCCCAGTATCAGCGCCCATCGCAAGAGCTGTGCGAATCGCTTCGACAACGCGAGCAGGACCTGCGGAGACCGCGGTCACGGTGCTGCCTGGATTTTTTTCCTTAAGTCTAAGCGCCTCTTCGATGGCCAACTCATCATAGGGAGAAACAATCCACTTGATTCCTGCGGTATCAATCCCGCTTGAATCAGCAGTGAGTTTGATTTTAGTTTCAGTATCCGGGGTTTGTTTGAGACAGACGTAGATGTTCATATGCCATTGTTATACCGGCGAATTATGATTCTCTGCAACCGAATTTCTACGTTTCCGGGGGCTAGGTCGTTAAAAAATCTTCGATCGGGACGCGACCTTTCGCCCGAGGCTGGTCGACTCTTTTTTGGAAAAGCCAGAGTGCCACTTCTATGGCGCCGCGCGCGAAGATCGCTCGGTCCTCGGCGAAGTGACCCATTTGAATTCTATCCTCAGGGCCTTGAAAGGTAATCAAATGATCGCCTACGACCTCACCCTCTCTTATGCTCTGCGTAGCGATCGCCCCAGGGGCGTTGGGGTTCAATATTTTCTGAATCGAAATTGCCGTTCCGCTGGGCGCATCTTTTTTATGAATGTGATGGGTTTCAACAATCGACGGGATATATCCTAAGCGGCTCAAGAGCGGGGCCGTACCTCTTAAGATGTGTTGAAAAGCGAGTACTCCGAGGGAAAAGTTTGAGGATTGGACGACCAGCGTTTTTTCAAACAAGGGCTCGAGTTCGCGCTGCTGTTCTTGGGTCCAGCCGGTGCTTCCGATGACGTAGACAGGCAGTTGGGCCGCCCCCATAGACTCAACGAGTGCAAGGACCCCCTGGGGGGACGAGAAATCAATGACGACCTCACACCTCAAAAGGGGGGCAAGGGTGACCCGATTCGAATAAGATTTCTCAATGAGGCCTTCGACCTTTTGGCCCATTCTTCCGGTGGCGCCCAAAAGGCCAAGCTTAATCACAAACGCACTCCGCGAGATACCCCGCAACGCTTTAAGCTCTCGACGAGTTTACGACGGCTCTCATCGCTCATTAACGAAAGAGGCGCTCGGACGTGATCCAGACAGAACCCTGCTTCGGCCATGGCGTACTTTATGGGGACGGGATTGGATTCCACAAAAAGGTCGCGGAAAAGTGGGTAGTATTTTTGGTGAATCGCGCGCGCTTCATCCAGCTTGCCTTTTTCAAAAGCGCTCTGGAGGGCGACCATCGCACGAGGGAACAAATTACTAGAGACCGAGATCACGCCGACGCCGCCGACGGAGAGAATCGGTAAATAGCTCGCGTCGTCTCCCGAGAGAATGTCTGATTTTCTCCCGACGAGAGCGAGCATATCTAAAATTTCGCTAATGAAAGTGAGATTGCCGGAGGCCTCTTTGACCGTCGTAATGCGAGGATGATCGCAGAGTTTAGCGATGGTGGTTGCCGCGAGACTTACGCCAGCACGTCCGGGGACATTATAAAGGATGACTTCGCATTTGACCGCATCGGCGACCGCGCGAAAGTGCGCTTCGAGTCCCGCTTGGCTGGGTTTATTGTAATAAGGAGTGACCACCAGAACGCCAGCGACACCTTGGTCGGAGGCCCATTTTGAAAATTCCACAGTGGATTGCGTGTTGTTGCTCCCGGTACCTGCCACAACTTTTTTGGCAGTGCCTTTGGTGAGTTCAAGCGCAGTTTGAATGAGCGCCTTTTTTTCTTCTTGGGTGAGGGTGGGTGATTCGCCCGTGGTGCCACAAGGAATGATTCCGGTTATTTTAGCATCGATCTGGTCTTCGATGATCTTTCGATAGGCCTTCAGATCGAGTTCGTTAGTAGTAGAAAATGGGGTTACAAGAGCTGTCCATACGCCACGCATAGGAGGGGTTTAGCACGGACACTTATAGGGATCCGAGCAATTTTTGATGCTTGGCGCGTCATTGATTTTTAGTGCAGAGGCGTTGTGGCAAGAGGGCTGAAGTTCATTAGTTAATTTTCGGGTTTGTTCGGAAATGTGAGCCACCAAACTGACAACCCGCTAGACACACGGCAAAATCATGCACTCAGCGACAGCCGCAACACGCATTCGGCCCTCGTATCGCCCTTTCAAAAAGGAAGATCGCATCTGACGAAGACAAACCCGATTTGGCTCCTGAGGCAGGGCCGCCTGCTCCAAGCACGGCGCCTGCGTCGGCAACTGTTGGAAATTAAGGGCTTTTATCGCAAGCAAAAGAGGCTATTGACCTCACTCCCTAAAATGGTCTAAAATTGGGAATATGTTCCCGCGCGCACTCAAAGTCCGGCCCGCTCGCAGTTTCTTTCTTTTTGGAGCAAGAGGGGTAGGCAAATACACCTTCATCAAAAAGCAATGGGGCATTGAACATCACTACATCAATCTGCTTCTCGATCAGTGGGAACGCCGGTACTCCCAGTCCCCTGATCTTTTGATCAACGATGTGGCGGCACTCAACCCAAAAATAAAATGGGTGGTAATCGATGAAATTCAAAAGGTTCCAAAATTACTCGACGTAGTGCACGAAATTATTGAATCAAGCTCCCTAAAGTTTGTCCTCACCGGATCCTCTGCCAGAAAATTGAAACGCGCCGGATCTAATCTGCTGGCGGGGCGCGCGAGTCACCACCAAATGTTTCCACTCACCCATCGTGAGTTAGGGTCAAAGTTCAACCTACAAGACGCCCTTCAATGGGGAACTCTGCCCTCAATCATTCATCTCGATAAGGAAGACAGAATCGATTACCTGAAGGCCTATTGCATCACCTATTTGAAAGAAGAGATCCTTCAGGAACAGATTGTCAGGAATAGCCTGGCCTTTCGAAACTTCCTAGAAGTAGCGGCACAAGAAAACAGGGAGACTCTTAATTTTTCCAAAATCGCCAAGGACGTCGGAGCGGATCATAAAACCATCCAGTCGTTTTTTCAGATTCTCGAAGACACCTTGATAGGCACTTTCGTAAATGCGTATACAAAATCAGCGAGAAAGTCCGTCAAACTTCAGCCAAAATTTTATCTTTTTGACCTAGGGATCAAGCGCGCTCTTGGGCAATCACTCGACAACACCCTCATCAGTGGCTCGCCCGAATACGGCGCCGCTTTTGAGCATTTTATCGTAACGGAGACGATTCGTCTCAATCATTATACTCAGAAGGATTACCAGATTTCGCATTACCAAACTTCAGCCGGTGGTGAAATTGATCTCATCTTGAGCCGCAATAAAGAAGTCATCGCAGTTGAAATAAAATCGTCCAACCATGCCCATCCCTCTGACGCTGCAAAACTTGCGCGAATTGCCGCCCCCCTGAAACCCACCTCACTTTTCCTAGTGAGTCAGGATAAGGTTTCTTCACGGGCTGGCGAAGACGGCAACGTCCAGTGTGAGCATTGGGAGAGCTTTTTTGACAAGGTTTTTGGGGTTTGAGCAAACCTGGGCTTAAATAGCGCCCATTCCAACTCCATCATTTACTTTTCCCCTCTTTGAGGTTACTCACGCCCTCCTATAGGAGAACCTCTCATGCTATTTGCAATTGCCCTTGCCGCGTCCGCGTTTCATATGTCCCCCGCCTTCGCGACCACGCTTGATATTGAAAAAGGCGTGCTCGACACTCAGTCCGCGCCGGCAAGAAAAGATCGAGAAGGGACCGTTCAAAACGTCGACCTGAAATGCGCTACCGGCGACCGCCTCTCCATGATCGAGACACAGAGTTCCGTTTGGGGCACGTACAAGTCGATCACCTGGATTCGGATGTGGTGTAAGAGCCCTGCCGGAATCAAACTTCCTCAAGAAGCCGGAATCAAGCGAACCCCTAACCTCAATAATTGGCTCTCCAACCCGGCCGTGGGCGCGTGTAATTCTCTCGACGGCTCTTTTCCGGATACGAATACGGGCGATTACATCACAGGGATTCGAGTTATTGATGATCAATACTCCAAAAATTTTAGAATTCAATGCGGCACTTCTAAGGTTGATACGACAAAAAAACTATTTGAAATTTCTAACCGCCAACTTGGAATTTCGGAACTGCTGCTGACCCCTGTTCAAGATAACGATAGCAAAACATTCCTCGAATGCGGGGACAGTGAAGTCGCAAGTGGTCTGAAGCTGCGCTTTCGCGTCGATAACAACGAAGCAGCCTTCACGTATTTTCAGCTGTATTGCTCAAGGGTGACAGTGCGATAGGGCTGGCTAAGATGACGAGAGCTGCTTACTAAACATGAGATTGCGCGAGGGCCGTAAACCTAGATAGACTGAGCGGGCCCAGCAGTTCGCAAACCTGACTTGAATTAGGGCTTCAAAAGCCCAACGCACCGCAAACAAAAAAACGTCGGAATCGGTGGACAACAGAAGACCCTGGACCTGTTGGGTCCGATGTTCTACGGCAGTTT
>JBBCAV010000168.1:0-56397 GCA_051382305.1 Bdellovibrionota bacterium FG-2 | reverse complement strand
ATCGCATTTGGAGATTTCATTTATTCTCCATTCGAGTTGACAGGGAAGGCACCTCTCATTAAGAATAGAGAAGTACCGTCCAGGAGCCGCTTCACAAGCAGCCCCGGTTAAGGTGTAAAAGTCAGCTTTCCGATCCGCCAAGATAAGGAGCTGACAACAGCAAAGTTTGAGAAGCCTGGGACACATTAAAAGAAATGGTCCTGGGCTTTTTCATTTCACGGGGGTTTGTGTTTAGGCGGCATCCGTCCTCCTTTCTGAATTGAAAGGGTTACGAACACGAACAAAGCGCGCAGATACGCGCCTTTCGTGCCGTTTTAAACGAGCCGTTTCGTAGGAAAATTGTAGGAAGAAAATAGGAAAATCCCGAAATCTCGCGACTGATCGGGAAATACCGAGGCTACTCCTGAATCGTAACTGCTTGAATCCTAAGTAGTTGATATTAAAAGCCTCCCACAAATTTCTTTGCGAGAGGCCTACTGAAATGGCTCAGGAGGAGGGGGCGGCAATCCAACTCTTCAACCTCTTGATCAGAAAAGGAAATTCTGAAATATCAACAACTTGAAACGGTGCAAGCGACTCACCGGGATACCAAGCGATCTGTTTGTAGCTAGGGATGGGCAGCAAAAGGGCAGCAAATCAGGGGGCGGCATCGATTTGACGCAATCTCGGGATGGCGCAGAAAGTCAGTCTGTTTTTGTGGTTGAGATACATTCGAATATGGCCAAGTATTGAAAATTCAATTACTTTGGAAAGAGATGACGGGAGAATACACCTACCTTCCCAGGGCGCCAATCCTAGAAGCACTGATCGACTTCCGAGTGGATCCGTCTGTCGGAGAGAACGAAGAAAGTGTCAAGCTCGATGAGCTCAAGAAGCTGCTTGTTCAGGGATTTCCGGAAGCGAAAGAAGTGCAGCAATGGGAAGCACAAATTTCTGTCGGCGGTGATGCAGGACCTTCTCTCCAATCGATGGGGCGACGGCGATTACGTTTAGATTCCACAGATAAACTAAATGTGATTCAAGTGGATAGGGGAGGCATCACTTATAGCCAGCTAAAGCCTTATGTTGGATGGGCGGGTTTCTCTAAATCTTTTTTTGACACTTGGACGCACTACCTAAGCGTGTATAAGCCGAAACAAGTTACACAAATTGTGCTTCGCTATATCAATCGATTTGAGTTTCCAAATGCGATTTTAGATTTGCAGGAGTATTTTCTTACAAATCCGGTACTGGGGCCTAAGATCGCGCTTCCATTCTCGGGCTACTCTATGCAGTTTGTACTTAGTAATGAAGCGATCAGCGCAAATTGCGGGGTCGTTCAAGTAGCTCAACCTAACCCGGGGGGGCCCGGACCGACGGTCATTTTCGACTTAAATGCATTTAAGCAAGGTTTATTCGGGTTCGACGAAGCGGTCCTCCGTAAGCACCTGGAAGACCTGCATGGGTTTAAGAATGATGTATTTTTTGGAAGCATTACCGAGAAGACAATGGGGATGTACAAATGATGACGGCTACTTCCACAGGTGCTGTTCGGAGGACCACAGTTGTCGCTAATTCAGTGGTGATGCAACTTGGTTTTGGTTTTAGCTCTATCGGTTCATCTCAAGTGACTAGCGAGGGAGACGTCGCAATACGTCTTGGGAAGGCAGCTGTTCACTATAGAGAAGGGATCGACCGGTTGATGCTTGTCCAGCGTTTGGCAGCGGAAGAGATTCTGCGACAACGTCAGCAAAAGTTGTTTAATTATATGACAAACCTTGCCGGCAGGGAAAAGATTTCGATAGCTAATTTGGATCGATATTGGATGGCTTGGCAGGAGTTTGCCAGAGCGAGTGGCGCGGGCACGCCAATCCCTGATGCCTGCTCAGGAGGCGAGGGTGAAATTCATTTTAACTTGGATACAGAGAATCATCACCTTGAATTACAATTTTCTGACGATGGCAAGGCTGAGATTTTCTATCGTGATCGAGAGTCGGGGTTAATTTGGAGTGATGAATACGATATTGGTAACCTTGAGAAAGATCATATGCTTTCTCAAAAGATCAACAAAGTGCTTACACCATTTAGATTTTTTTAGGGTTATGAACTTGAGATTTTCGATTAAACCAGGAAAAGACGGCGAATCACTGCATGAAGATTCGAAAATACTGAGGGTCGTGGCGGCCGATAACATGGATGCCGACATTGGAAAGATCAATCCCAAGGCACTTGAGCTGTCTACTGCTGACAAAGCGTCGTCATTACCGCACTTGTCGGCGTTCGAGGACTCATTGACAACCCCTGAGCAATCAATCGTTCTTTCCGGAAAAGAGAAAATCAAATCTCTCGTATGTGGTCTGGAAGTTCGCGCTGTTCGCGCATCGCGCCCGATACCAGATTCGAAGCCAGAGTATCCTTCACTAGAGGTTCAGTGGTTTGAGGCAACGGTTGACGGTCCGGGGGGCGCAAAGGTGAAAGACACGCGTCCCGGGGCTGATGGTCATTGCGGAATAATTGGTATGAATTGGGGTGGGAAGAGCAAGCTAGACAAGGAGCTGCGTAATAGCCTCCGCAGCCAGCTCGCCGACTTGGCGGCCAAAGATATCCGCCTTAAGAAATTTTGAATCTATGGAAACGGGTTTTTGGAGCAAAAACGAGTATGGATTGCCCTTTGGTTTGATTGAGATCGGGACGATCCCTGATTATGAGTTCCGCTGGGGTTTCAAGCAGCCAATTTGACGTCAGTGCAGGAGTGCAACGAATTTTGAGTTTTCTAAATGCCTCCACTACCGTGCAATCAATTTCACGTTCTCTACAATCCCTGTCGCTTTGACTCGACTGTCCCGATCCGTTTTCCATAGAACGAACCCACCCTACACACCATAACGTGTTGGGACGGGGGGGCTATGGAAAACAGGAACCATAAAATTAAAGTCTGCGCGTATGCAAGAGTGAGTACCTTGCTCGGACAGGACCCAGAGAATCAACTGGTTGGCATCCGCCAGTTTGCTCAAGCTCGGGGCTTTGACCTCACAAGAGAGTACGTTGACGAAGGAATAAGTGGAGCCCGTGAGCGGCGCCCAGGACTCGATAACTTAATTAAGGATGGAAGAGCGGGAAAGTTTAAGGTTGTAATTGTTTCCGGCATCGACCGCCTCGGGCGCAATACTCGGCATCTACTTAACCTTATTACTGAGCTTGAGGCTTATGGTGTCTCACTCATAAGCCTGCGAGAGAGTATTGATTTTACGACGCCTATGGGTCGCGCAGCGCTAACAATTTTAGGGGCGATTGCGGAGCTCGAAAGAGAATTGACTCGGGAGAGGATAAAAACGGCACTCGCTGTTAAAAAGCTGACGGCGCAGAGAACTGGTAACGGATGGAGGTGCGGCAGACCTCTGCTCGCAACCCCCGTACTGGCTGCTCGGGTTATAGGCCTCCGCAATGAGGGGCTTTCAATCAGGGGCATTAAGGGGGCTCTGGAAGGAGCGATAAGCACGACCACAATCATGGGCATCTTAATAAGGAATCAGGAACAGGTTGAAAGCCCCTGTACCCAAACCTTAGAAAAATCACCATCAGCGCCGCCTATTATTTCACCGTCCTACGAGTTTAATAAAAACAATCTAGATTGTTCCACAACCACTTCTTTTTCGACGACACGGGTTGGCTGGAATGACTAGCGAGAGTCAGCAATGAGTTGCCAAAACAATTTAGTATCAGTTCGCGTTTACGAACCCACGGTTCATGAACACGAACAACCTTTAAGGCAGAGGACGGAAAGTCCGAGATAAAAGTACATGAGGCAAAAGCTAAAACCCATTTTAGATAAAACCCTAAAGGCCCTAATGAAGGACAAGGGGGTGGGTTCTAAAGAAGTTTGTACGGCAACCGGAATCCCAAAAGCTACCCTGTCGGGACTTTTGAACGGAGTAAATACCTCTAAGCCAGAGCACCTGCTAGCTCTTTCAGAATATTTTGGTCGGTCCATTGATTTTCTCTTGTTTGGCAAAATCAATAAAGGGTTGCCGCTTTCAAAGATCCCAACAAAAAAGTTCTTTTCTGGATGGGCGAAAATATCAGTTGAACTTCCACTGGATGAAAACATCGACAGCATGTTTCCGGATGATGAGGACAAATGAAATGTATGGCAAGCGTAAACCCTAATGCACCTGTCTGGATTCTCATTGTTGCGGTAATCGTCGGATTTGGGTCTCTCAGCGTCCATGCTGGTCAAACAAAAATGTGGAGAATGACAGACAAGCCGTTTAGTCCATGTGAGCCTAAGCAAAGTCGGCACAATGCTTTCAAAGAAGTTCAGATATTACAGGGCGTCGCACAGAAATTGGCTCGAATGACGGGACAAGTAACAAAATGTCGAGTTGAAAAAAGACCTGATGGCGCAATCCTCGACTGTGGAAGCGGGGCTTCGATAAAATATTATTTTGATAGCCACAAGGCCTGCAAAAAAATGGAGGCGACTTTAGTCAAATGAGCACAGGCGTTCAGGAGGGATGAGCCAGCCACTATTATGGAGGGTGTGAAATATGGTTTACGTTTTTATGGTGCTTTGGGTTTTGTTCAGTTTCGGATTGATCTTTGGACTTATCAATCCTGCGGCAGCTTTAAAAGATGCAGTAAAGGACCCCGTCAAGCATACGCGTTGGCAAGTCGCCATAAGGTTTGGTTTGCCTGCAATTGTGTGCTGGGCTTTGACCGGAGCGTTCGCGCCTAAGCAGGAAGATGCGAATGCTTTCAAGGAAGCGAAAACAGCGGTACAAACTGTAGGACAAGAAAAGCGGCGATCAGGGGGTGTGCCTCAAGATTTTACCAAAACAGTAGAAAACAATAAAGCTAGCAAGGTGGTTCCACTTTCTCACCAGCAGGTACTCCAGGGGCCTTTTGGGGAATATTTTCCAGAAGTCATTAGGGGAGCCCCGGTTGATGGGCTGCTTAATTACGTCGGACGGTCGACGTCTGGAAATGCCCAAATTCAACTTGTTGGTGATAAGAGATCTCTCAAGTCGGCATCGCTCCTTCTGAAAGTTACTGGGGGCGAAGCACATAATCTGGCGGCATCGGTATTGACTTTGGGTTTTATTGGTAACGTATTGCCGGGACAGTCTCCTGGAAGAGAGTCTATAAAGCTTGTCAATTTCGCTAATGAGAATCCAAATCAGAAGAAGAATTTCTCGTATCCTGGACGACTTGTGACAGTGGCGTCTATTGGAGATGCCCTGTTGATTTCGGTTGAGGCACAGGACAGGAGGACCTCAAGAAATATTGCATCAAAGAATGATCATTCGAGCTTTGAAAAGATGAGGTGGGTTCGCTTATTCGCAGGCTGTAGAAATCAGACTACAGACATACACAGGATTCAAGGGCTGTTGGATTGTCTTGAGCCAATTAGTGAAGAGTGCATGCGGTTTGGTACGGACCAAGAATGCAAGCAGGCGGCAGCAGAGAGTATGGGGTTCAAATGAAGCCATGAGTTACGGTGGATTCTTGAGTAGCGACTGAGCTTATTGGGCAAAAGGCTCTCTGTCATGGAAAAGAAGAATGCCTAAAAGTGGGGAGAAAATGAAGATAACTACATTCATCTTAGTCGCAGTTGCCACAGTCGAAATGCTAATGGGATCAGGGTGTGCGACAGCACCGAAAAAACCACAACTTCTTTCCACGTATGAAGGATTCTTTTTCACATTAGCACCAGTTGACCCCAATGCGCTCTTGAAGACAAATCGGATAAGGGTTTTCAAAGGTCTTCCATGTCAAAGTTCTGATCCGTCCCAGCGTGGCACTCTCTTGTGTGATCCTTCCAAAGAGGTACTGGATGGACTGGTTATTTTTACATGCGCTCCTAAGGGAGAGGAGGAGCCATGGCGTGCAGATCTTGCCTTGACAAAAGGCGATCTGCCCCCGGCGTTTCTTGGCCTTGCTACCAGCAAATGCATCAAGGATGCGGATCGTGTTGATTTGCATGTTTGGTATAAGGGGCCGGAATCAGAGAACCGGGTTACACCTTTGTTTCCTATTGGGGGAGACTGGACGCCCCAATCTGGGGGGGGGTACTGGACACCCGAATCTGAGAGGAGTCACCTCATTTTTGAGGTTTCCAAAGAGAAGCGGGATATATACGCGCGCGAGTACGATCTATTCTACAAAAAGAATATAGAACCGATTAAGCAAGCAGAGGCATTGGCAATGAAAAAGGAAATTGAGACAATGGGTTATCCGCTTACCGAATCCGTATTTCGATCTTGCTATGATGCGCAAATCACCGCTGCCAGAAGTAGGACTAGTATGGGGACTCAATGGATTCCTGCAGCAGCAACGCTGTTTCGGGCCGATGACAATTTTTATAAGGTGATCGCAATGATATCGCAGAATCCGATTCAATTGCTCATAGAGGGACCTGCCCAGTTTGTGGAGGGATTGCAAAACCAGTGTCTTGCTGTATTGACAATCCGAAATCCATCGCAGTTGGCGGTGAGCCGATTGCCAACACCGGGATACAAAATCCAATTGGATGACATGATTCATGGGTTCAGGGTGAGGTCATTGGGGAAGATAGAAGTGAGATTGAAGGGGCTTCGCGACATCACCCATACCTCAGTGGCATTACCAAATCTTGAATTGATTTCAGATATTCCCATGGCGCAGTCGCAGTAATCCATACAGAAATATGCTTGGCGGTATTCTCTTCAGACTAATGCGGGTGTATATTGAATGCATGGGCGGCGGCTGGAAAGTAGAGAGATATTCCGATGGAGAAAAGAAAGCTGAAGGGCAGATAACTTATTCGCTTCGGACAGGCCCGTGGACGTTCTACCTTCCTGATGGACGCGTGGATTATCAAGGCTTCTTCATCAAAGGCCGAAAAGACGGGTCATGGGTCTATTACGATTACCAAAGGCGCCAACAGAAAATTGTGACCTATAAGCTTGATCGTCCTCTTAAACGCGCAGAAAAACCGTTTTCAAAAAAGTTTTCGGTCATGAATCAATCCGAGGCAGTATCCACCTTGATTGGTCATTGGCTGTTCCTCGCGGGTGTGAGAGATTTCTCAGGGTCTGATTATTTTACACCACTTTGAATCGCTGTTGCAGAGCGTGCAGAAAGCTCGCAGTTGAGAGAGACTGTCGCAACGGATTTTTGTGCAATCAATTTCTCAATGTTTGGAGATAACGGTCGCGATACAAAAGCGATAATACCCCTGAAAATTGGCCTATATTTGCAACCCAGTATCAGCACATTATAGGATGATGATAACTAAAAAAATAGGCTAGCGCCTGGAATTACAACCTAAGTCTATGATATTGTTAGCTGGGCAGGAGATGGTTTCTGTGGATCGCGAGCGAATTGAAAAACGATGGTCTCATAACTACAACTTCTACCCTCTCCTCAGTGCGTTTCCTATCCCCGATAAAGTCGTCAAACAAGTCCTTTCTGCGGTTCCGCCACGATGTCTTGAAGCATCTCAACGGGGTATTGGGCGCTCACCGATTTCTTTTGAAGATATTGTTCGCATCTCCTTGATCAAGTTTTACTACGGATACAGCTGGAAGGATCTTCATCGTATGGGCGCGCCAAGCAAAGCGACCATGATGAGGATTTTGGGACAATGGGAAAAGGCGGGTTTCTTAGGTAACCTTCAGCGGTTAAGTTGGGTGGGTTTTCACGATAGCAATGGCCTGACTTGGGCCTGGGTTTCTAGGTGTTTTAGACCTACGCGGCTTTACTCGCGTCGCTATAGAAAATCTCCAGAAACTGCGAGTGAGTGGTTTCCGCCGTTTGGCATTAACACTGAGGCAGATTTAGAGCGTTACGTTGCGAAACTGTTAAACCAGAGTAACTCTGGCACCGTTACCCAAAAAGAAAGTAAACCCAATTAGACGGGCCTGTTGTGATGTCGCCAAAAACTGTGATATAAAAAGACCTGATCTTGCTTCGTGAAAAATTGAAACCGATTGCGTTTGTTTGAACCTCTTTTTCGGAGACAAATCTATGCAAGCTCGTTTACGTTGGCAGATTCCGGCACCAGTCTGGTCACAAATTAAACCCCTCATCCCACCCGGATCGGTCGTCACCAAGAAATATACTTCTCGTCAGATAATGAACACCATTCTATTTAAGATTAGAACGGAATCGAACTGGTCTGAAATTCAATATTTCAAGGGAATGGTCCCCGCTTATATTGCAAAAAAGCAGCTCAAGGAATGGGTCAATCTCGGCATAATCCAGCAGCTACCAGGGCTAAAAATCAACTATTACGATCCCTATACGGCAATGAATTGGGAATGGGTTTCACGGTCCAATCCCACCGCGTAAACCTACCCTATTATTTGGCCTAATACTGGACTAAGCTCCGCCATATTCTTAAAAATTTTGCCGCCAAACCGCGTTAGTTCGGCAATTTTTTGATAAATATGGATTCCATGTTCGCGACTGTGGGCTCTACCGTCCTCTTAACAAACAACCTCTCCTAACTTTCAAGTACGGAGAAAACATATCCCAGGAGGAATCATGAGTCTTACGAGCAACGCAAAACTAATTCCAACCCCACAAACAATCAAGCCGGCGGTGGCGAGTCCAACGGTCTCGGAAAAACCAAAACTAACTCTAATCAATAAGCCAAAATTCTTTGCTTACACGTCACAAGAATTAAGGGACTCCATTGTGAGAAAGGAAGCCCGGAAGGCTGAATTGCTAAAACTAATTGCGGCGCTCGATGAAAAACTTCTATCCCGCAAGCAGCGTCTTCAAGAGCTTTCCAAATAATGGTCTGGGTCCCCGGTCTAGAGCGCGGGGGCCCAACTTAAAGTGTGGACCGAATGGTAAAGGCAGATGATGGCAACGGAGGCTTCTATGAGGTCAACCCCAACAACAACTCGTGCTCATGCGGCGGGTATCGTGAGAACAAACTTTGCTCTCACAGCGCACTCGTACACGACATCAATTTCAATCGAGGTAGAAAAAATAGGTTCGCAATTTTAAGTGCGCTGCATAAGGAGTGTCGACGGAACGATCTCCGACTTGGCTTGCAGTGGGCGAGGATCTACGATCAAATCGCTGGTCCCGGAGCTTCCGCTAAGTATCTGAGCAAGGCATTGTTCGAGGAAAGTCGCGCGTTAACGCTCTTCAGTCAGATTAGGCAGGGGAAACTAGCTCCGG
This sequence comes from Bdellovibrionota bacterium FG-2, assembly GCA_051382305.1. GTDB lineage: Bacteria > Bdellovibrionota > UBA1018 > UBA1018 > UBA1018 > CAIRTR01. The sequence goes on along the minus strand of JBBCAV010000168.1, from coordinate 47,244 downwards.
ATGAAGTGGTCCGAAAAATTATCCTGAGTCGTAAGAAGTGGACCCTGGACTACTTGCAACCCAACCACTTTGAAAGCTGGCTGCGAGGCTTCCAGGCTTTCAAAAGGGAACCCCGGCATTGGGACATCCAAACACTTAAGACCCGCATACTCAAGTTTGATGATATCATCGCCGGATACGAAACCCTGTTCCGCGTGAAGATGCAGAAGAAATTAAAACCACACTTTTGGCAGGCGATCTCGGAGCGAGCGCAACAAGAGCACAACAGCAGGCTTCTTGAGTTCCTGTCACTTGAACCGACTTCTGGGTATTGCCGCATGATCGCTCTGGAGCTGACCCTCGGGCTATTTCGAGATGATGAAGCCAACGACCTTCACTGTGACCCTGGTGTGCAGGAAGAATTCATTCCTGCATTTCAGGATTATGTTTGGGACGTGCACCATTGGAAGGGGGTCCACCTGCTCCGAAGGCATTGGACTAATCTTGTTGCGGACATGTTACCGGATGACGCTGAGCTGAACATCGCTTGGAGCGGTTTAACGATGGGCGTCTATAATCGCTTTCAGACCTATCGACAGAAGGGCAGTATGCGGACCCCCGATGGTAAAGATTGGGCCTGGAATCGAATTCAAAGGGACCCAATTGTTTGGAAGCAGATCCCTGAGTTTGAGAGTTATTGGTATCCGCGGTTCTTTAAGAGTCTGGAAAGAAAAGGTCTTTGGATAAGTCGTGTGTCATAGTTCCCATGCCGGGACAGCCGCAAAACTCCCAAATTTCAGCCCACCTTCATCCCCCATCAGACTAGGGATTCTTGTTATAAGGAGTTCTAAAAACCTCTCACTACTTCAAACGAAGGCACTCAACCTCACCTACACCTGCGTAGTCATTTCGTTGTTTCTCAGGCAAATAATGCCTAGTGGGAAATTCTGGACCATAGCCCAAAGAAAGCCGATGTGTAAGTATAAGGGTGGTGGCAAAAACAGCAAAAAACCTGGGACCGATTTCTCGTCAAATGAAACGCTATCGAGATTGGTGTGAGTTATTCGCTGCGCACTCCTTTGAGATAAGAGCTGAGATTGCGGAGCCTCCTTGCGCCGGGTCGCGAGTCTTGATTTATGCAACGAATAAGAACGAAAAGAAGCTAGCCAAAAAATCAAAGAAGCAAGATTTTCTACCGATCGGGCGTCTGCTATTTTACACACCGGCCTTATCGTCGAAAGAAGAAAAGCAACTCCGAACGTTTCTAGCCCCGTTACGAGAAAGATTTCAAATAAATTCCAGTAGAGCTATCAGACTAATTGCCCTGCACTACATCATTTGGAAAGACTGTTTAGGGCGAAGCCAACCGAGACGGTCCTTCTTTCTTCGAGTCCCTACCTTCAAGGAACAGGAGCAACTCAACGGGTTGCTAACTGGCGGATCTCTCAAAGGACGGCCTGACCCACTATTTTCAATATCTGACCTGCTTAAATTTTGGTCCGCCACCGGTTTTACCAGGTTGATCTCGGTTCCAGATCTTATTGGAAAAGCTCGGCCGATGATTCCCCCTTCACCCCAACATCGAATGGCTATTACAGAAGATTGGCTGGCGCAACTGACACGGGTACGTCGCCTTCAGCCAAAGAAGAAGCGCAAAGCCCATCGAAGTATGAACGGGGCGCTGACTCAACCGTTTTTGGATAACGACGAAGGCGGTATGGAAGGTGCCCAAAAAAAGCAGGTCCAAGGTCGTGAACTGATAAATCTCTCCTTTGATGAAGAAGAGCTAACGGTCACACGTTCAGGTGGGACGCCCCGTAGTCTAGGAGTACCTCAATATAAGGCGATGGTTTTTATATACGCCGAATGTACGGGCGGTAATCAGTGCGTAAAAAAGCGTGCCGCACTAAATAAAGCCGAACTTCCTAACAGTCGCTGGACAGATCTTTGGAAGCGCCATCGCACCGCACAGAGAGAGTTCTTAGAAGACTTCGGCAAATTCTTTGTTTGCATTAAAACGAAACTTTCCTCGTAAAAAGCCTCACAAAGTCACACGTGGTCACACGTTGTCCCAGTTGCCGAATGCAAATGTTCATGTACAATCGCCGCTAACAATTTGAGCTGAAAGCTCCACTGAGCACAGCCAAAACCCGGAGACTATTTTGATACGTCAGGAATTACCCTGTCACTCAATTGGCCTCATTAACAAAAGGAGAAAAAAATGGAATTCAAACAAATTTCTACGGAGACGGTCACAGACCCCAATAGAACCCAAATTCTAAAGGGCCTCGGTCCAGCAGGTATTGGGGTGATTGCGGTTATGCACAACAGTTTCACGCCAACAGTGATTCTATTAACCACGACAGAAGTCTCAACGATAAAGGGGATCAGTGATCTTGAAACTAGGTCCAACCTAATAGATCCCGATAGTGGATCAACTTACGGAGAGCATCATTGTGATGAATTGGAATTTCATAAGGTGCTCATATCGCTAACTCTTCTGATTCACTTACTAAGGGTGAGCCTTTCAACGGTGGTGCCTTTGCAGCCTGATCAATACCAAAATCTGAGCGTAGGAGCTGATGACAAATATTATATCGAGCAGTTACGGCTGCAAATCTTAAGTCAGCTTGGCGTACCGGATGTTGCGTCGAAGTGTGAGGTCGAACATACACGTCTGATCTAACAGGCGGGGAAGTTAAGTATGTCCAGGCGATGAAGGTGGTGAATATGGATACTTTTGAGGTCGGTGTTGATAGTAGAAGTGCATGTGATTATGTGTCCGAGCAGATCAAGTTTCTGGCAGATGAAGGAACTGAGGTTCAGTTTGGAGTATCTCCTAAGGCAAGGGGTTATGAGTTCCAGTGTGGGAGCTACATAAATGGCCGCTATGCGTATCTTTGTTGGGAACCGATGAGTCGATTCAGGAAGAATATGCCTTATTGCAGATTCGAGGCTCATGCGTCGCACTTCGCGACTTTCTCGGACCTAATTAAGTGGCTACAGCCCCTCTGGGGAGACCACATTGAATTACTTCTTCTTTCACCACTAAAGAGACTCGATTGTTGCGTGGATTTAGCAATTCCTCCGGACACGGTGAATAGATGTTTGCGTCAGAAGTTCGGTCATAAAGTTAGAATTATTTCTAAAAAGCAGAATAACTCTCATTACTCAGGCAGCAAAGAACGCGACACGAAAGCATACCCCAAAGGTCTGGACCCAGGTGAAATTGATTTCACGCCAGATGGTGGCATCGTAACGGATGAGTTAGGAAAGGTGCATGGTACACGAATCGAGGTAGTGCTTCGGAAAAGAAAGCTGCCGATTCAGTGTCTTTCAGAAGTAGAAGAACTCGTGGACATTAACCCATTTTCTCACATGGAGTTGACGTGTCCTGATCCGATGATTCAAGTCGAGCTTCCAATCAAACTGCGGGACAAGGTTCGTGCATTCCAGTGGCGATGTAATGAAGTGGGATACCAAGCGGCACGCCAGGAGTATAACCAGGATGGAAATTTTAGTCGAACCATTGGCAGGTTTCTGGCGCCATTAGATGTGGATTTGTTTGCTATATGGCAACGGCGGATGACTCGGTTTTTGGAGCGACCCATCGAGCGAGACACGCCGCCAATATCCGCAGATAATTATAAAGGACCAGATTCAACTTTGATGCTCTCCGGCTATGAATGAGCCAAATTGATTACCAACGCTACCATGCCTGACATCGACAACTGTTTCAAAAAATAACCAATAAACCAAAAAAGAAAGAGGAATTATATGTCCAATGAATATGAAGACTGTGTAAATGTGCCCCAAGCCCAAAGTGTAGCAATGCCGATAGATCCGATCAGAACGAAGGTTCTGGCGTTGGAGTCTGGAGGTAAATATATTAGCCTAATTGAAAAGACTAGAATGGTAGCCAAAGGAAAATCTCACGCTATGATGTCCATGGGGAGCGTGGGTGTTGCAAAGAGTACTTTGATTCAGGAGACGCTTAAGGAAGAGGGTTTGCGGGAAGGTAAGGATTTTGTTTTTGTGCGAGGTTATTCCACGCCATTGGCTCTCTATGAAAAGCTTTATCAAAATCGCGAAGAAGGAAAAATTGTCGTCATTGACGACTGCGATGTGGTTCTTAAAAATAAAACCTGTCTCGATTTATTGAAAGCTGTACTTGATGACAAGTATCAGCGTCACGTCTGTTATGCTACCAAGAAGCAGAGTGGCAGCTTACCGTCCAGTTTCATATTTACTGGGTCAGTAATATTTATCACCAATTATCAACCCAAAGAGAATGACATTCATTTCCTTGCTATTCAGGACCGGTGCCTTGTCCAAAAACTGTATCTGACGACAAGAGAGAAGTTGGAATACCTGGAGAAAATTATTGTACCAAATGATTACAAGAATACTTCTTTGGATGATCGGTTGAAGATCTTTGCAATGATGAAAGAAATTGTGTTCCAAGGCGGGGTTCATTTCTCCTACCGAACATATTTTCAGATGATGGATTTCTTTATTCACGATCCCAAACATTTTGAGATCCACCTCAGGGAGCTTCTGCCGTGCGATACGGACCTTACCCAGCTTCTTCAACTCATGCGCGAGCGTCCAAATGAGCCAAGGTTTTGGAAATCTGAGTTTATGAATCAAACAAAAAAGAGTGCTAGGACCTATTTCAACTTGCTTTCAAAAGCACGGGCGATTCTGCCAAAGGTAACAAAGCCTACAAAATCGGCGGAGAATGAGCTTTGCGAGTAGGTTATGGAAAAATCAATCGGCTTGTGCCATATTCCGCCGCCTATAGCGGAACCGCTGTTGCTCTTTGACAATCAGCTAATAAACTACAAACAGACCGCAAGGTATCTCGGCCTATCTGAACCTTATCTTAGGCGCCTAAAGCGAAAGGGTAAAATCCCATTCGTTCCCATTGGTGCAAGGGGGGTTCGGTTTCGGGTTGCTTCACTGAATCTATGGATTGAGAAACGGGAAATAAAGTGAAGGAAAGAAAGATCGAGAAGATACAGAATCACCCTGGGATCTACAGGGTGTTATACAGAGACTCTAAAAAAGGTCGTTGGGAGGAACCAGTGCGAGGCAATGCATTCTCTGCCTCGCGCTACATGAAATATCCTGATGGTAAAGCGAAGAAGGAAAGGAAGTATTTTTCTTCGTTCGCTGAAGCCAAGGCGTTTAGGAAAAGTAATCTTCCAGTGGATGCGCAGGTGGCGACGGCTCAAGATGGATCGACATTGTTGAGGCAATCAACAGAGGTGCTTTTTGTTGATTTGGTGGAGCGATGGAAGAATGACTGGCTTCCGCATAAGGCGATATCGACTCAAATTCGGTATCAATCCTATGTTAAGCACTTCAAGTATTTCTGGAATATGTCGGTGGAGAAGATCGAGCCGACAGACATTGATGGCTGGATTGCGTATCTAAAGAGGCCGGAGTACCTGGTGCAAGGCAATCCGACTCGTTGTGATTACCACCACGAGTTTAGTGTTTTGAGGCGAATCTTCAATTACTATGCCTCACGGTTCAATCGTAACTACCGCCAGCCCTTTATCCCGGAGCATCGCAGGATGCTCAAGGTTAAGGAAAAGACGAAGGTAGAGAAGGATTTGACCGTGGCTGAGGTCCAACTGTTCATCAGTAAGCTGCGTGAGATGGTGATGGGGACCCGATTCGAGGTGACCTATTATGTCGCACTTACCCAGTACGCAATCTACAGTCGAGTTCAAGAGGTGGCGGCTCTCCATTACGAGGATTTCCATTTTGGAAGGAATGAGATCGTTATCAATAAGAAGGCAATCTGGCCCAGAATGAAAGGCATGAAGCCGTTTATCGAGGCAGGTGCCAAAACTAACGGGGGAAAGAAGATCCCTATGTCGGCTTTGGCTAGGAGGGTTGTTCAAGAGTGGGCGCTTAAGTCAGGCACACGGACTGGGCTTCTTTTTCAGATGAATGGAAAGATGCTCACCTACCGTCAAATTGATGAACGCTATACCCAGGCGTTACGAGCGGCAGGGTTGCCCTTTACGTCGACCCATGTGCTTCGACACGCATCACTCACTGAGTTTTACGATTCCTGCAAGGACCTGCTGCAAACCCAGAAAGTTGCAGGCCATCGGGATCTCAGGGCGACCACACGATATGCTAAGGTTCGAGACGAACGGATTGTCCAGACTCAGCTTGAGGTGGACAAAAAGCAGTCCTGTCTGCTGATTTGAAGGCCCCGCTACCCGGACATGGGCAGCAAAGGGCAGCAAATCAAACTAAATAGCCAACGGAAAACTAAAAACCCCCTGACTTCATTCAAGAAATCAGAGGGTCTAAGTATAAATGGCTCAGGAGGTGCCCTCGTAAAGATTTCATATACTTACGCTCGATTTCTTCCTATTGTAGGAAAAGCATCTGCGTTAAGCAACGTCGTTTCACTTGTTAACTTACCGCCTTTTTTGGCGTCGGTACATCAAAAGAACTATTCATGCTAACCCCAAGCGCAGTCAAGATCTCTTCGACTCGTTCAACAGTAATTCCGTGATATTCGTTCTTTTCATCCCGAGACACCTGGCTCTCATGAACTCCGAGCTTTTGAGCTAACTCCCGCTGGGAGAGTCCAAGGTAGATTCGAATGCCGATCAGTCTTTGTCCGATCGCGCCCAGATTATGGATGTCGGTAATCACTCCGCGCTTGATTCGCTCGTAACCTTCGATCTCTTCCACCAGCTGCAACCTGAAAGACTCGTAGGGCTGCATTGCCTTTTCGATCATCTTTGGCGAGATCCCCTGGGACTCCAGTTGTTTCTGGTACTCCTCGATTTGAGTCTTTTCGGCGTCTCTGCGTTTAACCGCTTCTTTATATTCGGTTTCAGTTCGAATCATATATTACCTCACCAGTTCAATAATGCCTTTCGGCTCATTGTTTGTTCGGGAAAGTCGGAATGCTTGCGCAAAATTCAGTGAGTTTCCCGCCGCATCTCTAATTCCAAAAGGCTGTCCAAAATTCGGCCACAATTCAACCCGATATTGATGCCACATCGGGAGCTGCGCTTTGGGGTATCCCCGAAAGAGTTTTCTTTCTGTTGGATCCCAGGTCCATATTTTATGGGGATCCAAAAGGTTCAACTCAGTTTCAAGTTTGCCCGAGGCGAATCTTATAAAGTCACAATCAAAGTAGCCGTCAATGTCGTTGGGATGGTCTTTTTCTTCGACGAAAGATCCATCAATGAAAATCCTATCAATCCCAATCTGCCAGAGCTGTTTAGCCATGATTTCTAAATTGTCTACACACTGAGCCCGCCAAGACGCGTCCCAATTTGGTGAGGCGACATTTCTACCTGATACCAACAGGCTCGCGCGAAGTTCGGCGAGCGTCGCGCGATAGTCGCCCGGAATCAATACTCCCGCTTCTGTGAATTGCATTGGGATACCCATCATCCATCCTCCTTTACATTATTGTTTAACTATACTGATGTGTAAAGTTATTTTTACGCCTGTAATTTCATAAGCTTATGTCCGACAGCTTTGCGAAGTCGAAAATAGAGCCCTCATTATAGGGGCTCACTCCGTTTTCCTATAATCGTACAAACTCACGACCTTCTCCATTACCGCCTCTTCCGTAGGAATAAAACGCAGGGATTCCGTTGCTCCGGCCTCGTCAATACCGGCGAGTCGGATGTACCGCTGCATAGTTTTCAAGTCCTTCCATCCGCAAATCTTCATCACCACCGTCGCCGGAATTCCTGTTGAAATGAGCTGAGTAGCAAAGCAGGCACGGAGGGTATGAAACTTAATTGAGGGGAGGCGATTGCCGATGCAGAACATGCGCAGAATTCTTGCTTGAGCCCCTTTGTTCCATTCCCAAAACCTTGGGAGCAAAAATTCAGAGGGCTTTTTGTCTGCAATATTTAATTCGTGAATCAGGAACCAATAGAATTCACTCGATACAGGCACGTTTCGCCAATAACCTGCTTTAGTTGGCCCCACATCCTTTATACGCACGTTCCAACTTTTGCGAACGCGGAGAAATCCGTACCTTCGCCGATCAAAGGGTTTTTTGTCTTCTTCGATAGCCTGATCTCTGGTGATAATTTCGAGATCGCTCACCTTGAGCTGGTGCAGCTCGCCGCTTCTACATCCGGTGAAAACGGCAGAAACCCAAACGGGATACCAAGGATGTTTCTGATCTCTGGCATGCCTTAAAAGGTTGCGAATTTCTTCGCTAGTGAGGATCTCGGGGCGCTTTTCCTCGCGATCTGGTTCGACATCTATGCCGTACACGGGACTTTGATGAACACCCGCAATTAGGCGCTCCTCGATACCCCATTTGTAGATAAGATTGATTATACATTTAAGCCGGTGGAGTAGGGCAAAGCTCTTTTCTGCATCAACGGCTCGATTGAGGATTTCGCGTCCATCGCCACGGTTTAAATCAGCGGCTGTGCGATTTAGCCATGGCTTCGTCCATTTTTTGAGAATGCTTTCGTAATCCTCAAGCGTTGAAACCGCGTACTTCTTTGTTGGGTAGAGTTCTTGCTGGCGAACCCAACGATTAATGACCTCTTCCCAGGTTGCGCCTTTGCCTTCAAGTATCGTGAGCTGTTCTGATAGTTCCCGTAGAAGATGCTTTTCTTCAGACTTCGCCTCGCGCTCAGAATTGAGCCCGGTAACTCGTTTTTGAACTCGGGCGCGAGCATTCTTTCGCCCCCTTAGGTCAATATAAACACTCCAAAAAGTCTGTCCGTCTTTTTCGTATTTCGAACTAGCCATGAATCCTCCTTGATTAAAAAATCGAGGATTCAAGCAGTCGATCAAGTTCTAGTTTCCGAAAATAAAGCCTACGATGAAATCTTCTGGGCCGGATATATCCCCGGTACACCATAATCCGCATCGCGTTGGCCGTTTTCCGAATGTACTTCGCAGCCTCTTTTGAATCTAACCAGGTGAGACGGTCCATTTCCCCCTCGTCTGGTTCCCTATCAGTCGCAATTTCAAGTGTAGTCATTGTTTTCCTCTCGCGCAAGTAGCCTCCTGTCTATTTTTTTACTTAAAATATGAATCGGTCCTATTCTTCGATTCGACCTGCCAACAGAAACAAAAAAAATCGTTTGATCATCCGCCCTATTGCGAGCGCAAAAGTATTTGCCGTCCGGGCAAGATCGAACGCTAACAAAACCGCAAACGTAGAGAAAAAAACCAAACGGAAGATTCGGTAGTCCGCTGCTCCCAATTCGTGTCGGATCCAAGTTCTAGCAAATTCAAATAGCCCGATTATGGACGAAGCAATGGCGTCAATCATGGCCTAACTCTCCGCCGTGATCTCTGTGCCCGCAGAGAGCAGAACCCCGTAGAACTCATCTTTCGACACCTTCCCGTTCTTCGCGCAATACTCTTGATAACGCATCTCAAGGCGGTCCTTGTTCGAGAGCGCCTGCGCCTTGATGTCTTCCAAGTGCTCCGGGCGCAGGAGTGAAATCGCTTTTGCCACAAGATCATCGGGCGTGATCACACGCCCGTAGTCCTTTTTGTTTAGCGAAGCGATTTCACTCAATACGCGCTTCTTAGTTTCCTTCTTCACCCTCAAGCTGTCAGTCCCAACCTTTATCTTTTGCTTGGAGGCAGTTTTTGAAGTTTCAGGCTTAGCGTTTTCATTTTTGGTCGTTTCCATCTTTTGATCTCCTTTTCATAAAGTTAAAAGTAGGCAATGTTTCAAGGCGCTTTCGTTTGCTCCGTGGCATCGGCTTTCCGATATTGACCAACCGCGCTCATCTCACTAACGTCAGAGTCGAATCCGTATGAGCTATAGTCGCTTGCCCCTGAAGGCCCACGATCACTTGGGATGTTAGTCTTCCCCTTCGCCTTGCGTGAGAATGGAATGTTGATGGCTCGCAGTACATCCTCGGTCTTTACACTGAAGATACACTCGCCGATCTTAAGCGACTTGATCAAGTCAGGGTGAATTTTGAATTCCTGAGTTTCACGTTGTGAGGAGCGCCCCGTGTTCATGCCGTACTCATTTTGATAAGTGCTCTTGGTCACCATCTTTGTTCCAAAGTAGCGTGCCCAAGTCTCAGCGTCGTCCGGATCATCTTGTCTGAAAATGTAACGCACGTTCGTGTTGCCAAGAAGCTGCCCGGCAAATTCAGGACTGACCTTCTTGAGGTCGCTCAACGTTTGATGCGCGATGTGAATCATAAAGTCTGACGAGCGTGCCTTATTGAGGAACGTTGAGAAACTTGGATTGGCGAACGCGTCAAACTCATCCACAAATATTGAGAAGGGTTTGCCCGTCTTGATTCCGGGGTAGATTTTCCTCAGGCCCGAGATGAGCATGAGTTCTTGGAGCAGTAATTTGCCCATCCTTGAGCTTTGGACCGCCTTGGCTTCAGTTGGAAGGTCAACGAAGAGGATTTCATTTTTGCGAGTAATATCCAGAAGTGAAATCTCTTGTCTTTGTTTGCCCCGCTCAGCTTTATGATTGGCATTTAGAATTTGGCCCCATTCGCCCTCGGAGAGATTTTGCAGATCCAAGAAAAGACCTAGCATGTTTTCGCTTTTCGAATTCTGCGCTAGGGTCCTTAACTGATCAACAAGATCTGAAAGGCCAAAGCCCTCTTTGCCCTTGTCTTGCAAAAGCGCGTTAAAAGCTTGAAGCAACCCTAATTCGCACGCCTTGGCATAGTGAGGTTCATTGTAAACTCCTGAGTTGAACCATTTGGATTGAAGCTCTGAGGCATTCCCTAATCGACAGGGGTTCCACCTCGCGCTTTCGTCAGCGTGAGTTGCTGATAGAAAACGAAGGTCTCCCCCGCGCCCCACTTTGCGGCAGAATTCTTTGACGCGCTCATAGAGCTCGCGGTCGCCTTTGGGATCAATGATCATCATCCCATGGCCACGCAGAATTTCGGCATAGATGAGCAGTTCAAGGAGAACCGTTTTCCCAGTGCCGGTTGCGCCTACGATATGGGTATGTCTGAGCCTTGCCGAATCCGGAATCCACTCTCCCGCGATCTCTATTCCCGATTCCTTTCTTTTGAATCGAAGTGCCCTGCGCAGTTTTCTCCCGGCTATTATGAACAGTGGCCTGATCGCAACCGGACGGACGACAGATAGTCCCGCCAGGGTTACGGCTAATGTAAGTGCTCCGTACCATTGCCAACTCGGCAGATTGAAAATCCTTGACGCTACTGATTGATATTGATGATGAATCATTTTACAGCTCCTTTTTGTTGAAGATTTCGAGTTCGCCTTCGGTACTCCATACGCTGGGGATTCCATCTTTTAGGTCTCTCCAGGGCACGAGTGCGAAAGCAGGTTTCTTAGGTCCTTGGCTTAGGTACCGCTTCACGGTTTCGTGAATGGCATTGGACGTTGAGATGTACAGGACCAGAAGTACATCGACGCTTCTCCACCGCTCTAACAGTCCGAGAAAACGCCTTCGTCCCTTGATGGAGTTTTCAACTTCAATGGCGATCTTTTTTTGGTTATCAAAGACGAACACTCCATCTGGAATTTGGGAGTAGTCGGTCTTCTTAAGCGCCCTCTCGGGAATCCACGTTCCCTCCCAAAGTTGAGCCAAGCGTAGGGCAACAGAGGTCACGATGGCATCATGGGTCAGGGTTGGAATGTCGAGATGTCTTGCTTGTGGAATATCCAAGTGGTGCTCTTGCTTAGCTACCGAGATACCCCGCTCAGTCAGACGAATAACCCTTCGTCCACCTAGCATTGAGATCATTTCTTTACGAACAAACCCCGCCTTTTGAAGCTCAAGAATTCGTAAACGCGCTTTCTGAGAATTCACATCCCCAAAAAAGTACCGACTTACATGTTCAATCAAAATGAATTGCTGTTCATAACATCTTCTTATTATTTCTTTATCTCTTCTTTGAATTACCATCCTCTCAGACCTCCTAACCACCCCCGCCCTAAACCTATTTTCTTCTTCCTACTATCCATTCCCCATTTAGGTTCCAGACCCCACTCACCAACTTTCGTTGCGGGGGTGGGGTCTGGAACCGGCCCTTTTTTTATGGTTGCACAACCCTTTGAAATTTCTTCACTAACTCTGGCGGGGGTGGGTACATTGGTAGGTACGACCAAGCACCCACTCTTGTGCCCACTAATGTACCCCCCTAACAATCGTGATGTTTTCATGAACCGCTTACCTCCGTCGGATTGGTTTCAATAATGATTTGAATCGCTCTTCCACCTTCGATTTCGGTATATTCAGGCGCGGATCGCGCTCTTTCTGCAAAGCGCTCTGCCGACTTTGAAAGGGCGCTCACGGCACCTTGCTTAGTTGCGTTTGAGAGACTTGGTTCAGTTTGGTAGGTGCCTAGCGCGTTTTGGTTTCGGCTAGTTGTCGCATCGGCATAGCCTGCTGCGGTCGTCGTCAACACCTCGGCTGCAAAATAGACGCCCTCATCCGTATGATGTTCGCCTTCGAGCCCTACTTGCCCTGAGAGTGCAAGACCTGTTGCCTTGAGTTGGTAGCTTTGCTCTGCGCCAGGTAGGCGAAGTTTATCGAACACGAGAAGCACCCGCTTAAGTTCACGATCAAAGGTTGCGCTCCCCAAAACGAAGGTGTTGCGAAATCTGCCTTGGGTAATGCGCGCCCGAATCGGGGTCGGCACTGATGGCGACGCCTTGATGGATTGCTCGATCTCAGCAACAAGAATGTCTCCGGCACGAAGGCCTGTGAGCAATGCTCCCGTTTGCTTCTCAGGAACGATCACAACGTCTTCTGTCTCTTCATTCATGCGAGCGGGCCTTCCGATGAGGTAGCCGGGAAGGTTTCCAGGGCCCGATTCAGCTTGTGGTGAAATTCCGACCGCTCCCCTTTGCTTTCTAACGCTCGCCGCCTTTGTAGGTGCTGGGGAGGGGGTAGGCGCAGGCGGATCAAACGGTTGTGGGGGAGCCGAGGAGATTGTGCAGTCTCCTGCTCGTTGACAAGTTGAGATCCCTCTCTTCAGGGGCGCTTCTCCCGCATCAGCAAGATTGAGGAGAAATCCGCTTATGAGTAGGTGGATGGTGGCCCCCCTCATTTGCCAGCCACACTTTCGTGAGTTTCACTTGAATCGATGAGTGTCATTTCATCTTTAGGAATCCCATCTTTCGACTTCGAAGGTAGTGGACTGCTCGCATCGATCAAAACCGCGCTCATGTCAGAAACTTCTGGTGATCCATAGCTCCCGGAGATTCGCACAAGATCCTGATGAGTCTTTGTTGATGGAATAAGATCAAAGACGAAAGTTCGAGTCCCGCATCTAATAATCAGATTCGTGGCCTTTGCTCCTGCTTGTTTTAGAATAAGCGTAAGCTCCGAGGGGAGAGTCTTCGAAGTTTGCACCTGTATATCGCCCGGACTTCCCACCTTCGCTTCAGTAACGGGGTACGGGAGTTGAATGACGGCCGCCAAACCTTGCGCAAGGTAGATTTTGTGAACTTCACCCAAGTCTGCGAAGCGTGCGCTAATACGACCGGGTATGGGTTGCGCTTGTGCAGAATCCAAAAACACCAATGCGGCTGCTAGGGCATATGCCCTAATTATATTCTGTTTCATGGATTTCAGTAACCTCCAAAGGATAAGGGTTCTCGGCGCTGCGTTGCTTGGGTGCGATCTTTACAACGATGCGAAACTTGGTGTTAGCCTCATAGATTTTCGATTTGATATGGATTCCGAGATCGGCTTCGAATTCTTCGTCAGTCACTTCGCGAAGATCAAGAAGCTTGGCCTCTTGCGACAGTGGCTGTTTCTTCAACTGTTTTAGCTTCGCTTGAATGTCGGGATCTTTTTGATTCCATAAGGTGTCGCCAATGAGTTTGCTCGCATGATTCATATTGCGTTCAAAACTGGAATCATCGAAGTTGTAAAATAGCCGAATAAACTCTCGCACAAATTTCGCACGCTCCCTTGAAATGAGCGGATCTTCGGCTGAAGTTATAATGCGGGTGCCGGAGTCATCTAATCCAATCAGCATCACTTGCGGCTTGATGCGATAAGCCCAAACGGACGCCGTTGCGGCCCACGCAACGACGATAATCCATAAAAGGCCCTTGAGTAGCCGTAGTGTAAGATAGGGTTTAATTTGTGTGAAAATCATAATTTAAAGTGCTCCTGATAATCTTTGTCGCTTACATCAATGCCGCGACGTTTTCGTTGCATCCGACTCACAAGAGTCTTTGTTGATTTACCTGGAGAAGAGAGAAAGTCCCTCACGCCAGGCTTGCTGTCTCCGCCGCCGCCACCGCCTCTGATCCCTTGCCCTCCTTGCGCACCCTGTGCTCCCTCACCGCCTCTGCTCTGATACCAATCCACGCCTTTACTCACGCCACTGCCCACCCCTCCCAGAGCTTTGCTTGCGGCCTGCCCGACTTGGGTGTTCTTGAGTTGCACGTAAAGAAAAAGCGGAGAGATCGCCTGAAAGAGGAACACAATAAATCCTGCAAAGAGGTCACCCGCTCCTTTTTCATCGAACAAGACATTTTTGAAATACCCAAGGACGTTCCAAAACGCGGGCCACACGCAGATGAACAGTAGGAGTCCAAAATATGCGGTAAGGCTGACTGAGAAATTCATCATCGTCCCACCCAGTACAATGATGGGACCCATGGCAATCAGTAGAGCGATGACGAAGTTAAATACGATATGGGTCAGCGCATAAAGGACGAGGGGAAACACCTCGAGGCGAAGCCACGAGCGTGGATTTGATAGGTCAATTGGCAAGGCATCAGGGATTACCGCTCCAGTCACATTGAAAACCTCTCCAAGCTTAAGTGACAATGCCTCGGAACACTCCACGAGGTAGGTAAAGACGTGGGGAAGGGCAAGCATTAGAAAGTAGCAAGTGAAGACATCCTTAATCAGATCGACGTAGATGTCTGATGTCGCCAAAGAAAACTGGTAGTAGATGACGCGAAACATGAAAATCGTACCCACTAAGGCGAGCAGGACCGCATAATAGGCGTGATAAACGTCCATCGCCTTCTTGATGATTTTGCTATCCAGCGGGAAGAGGGCCATGTTGCCACCCGGCGCAACGGAGTAGACATAGCTGCGCAGTTTCTTGTATCGCTCTTGAAAGGCCTTTTGCCGCCGCAGCTCTGCTATTTTCTCATCAAGCGTGGAGTTGAGCATTTGCCCGTACATATCGGTGAGAATTTTCTTTTCTTGGTTTTGAGCCTGATTCCGTAAGGCTTCTGAAGCGACACCCGCTTTGCCTGCCTCCGATGCGGCTGCTACTATGCCGCTAAGCCTGGCAATCTGTTTTCCCATTCGAACAGAGCGCGACAGCAGGCGAATGGATTGGGTGAGGTTTTGATTAGAAGTCTTATAGCCCAACAACAGGGAATCGATTTCTTCTTTGGTGTAGCCAGCCTCGCGCGCTAGGTGCTCAGCCTCTGCGATTTTCTGAGCGACTTTGTAGGGGTCGTCATCGTGGTTTGGGATTAATTCGTCATCAAGCTCACCTAAGGCAGACATGAGATCGCGAACATCAGAAGAATCATTGGCCCCGCCTGAGGCATAGTCAGCGATGCTAATCGCCGCATTACCCGCCGCAAGCACCGTAAACGGATCAAAAGCGTGGGCTTTCGGGCCAAACAGGCCCTCAATTCCGACCACAAAACACACAAATCCCAAAAAACCAGGATTTACCCCACGGATAGACATCGGATTGCCTCCTGTAATCTCAACCCCGGCACGGCGGTTAATAATGCTTCGATTTTCTCGTTGTCTGAGCGAGAGGAGGTGACGCGCCAGTATTCCTCGGGCGTGACTGCGACGCGAAGGACTCGCCCTCCAAGCTCGTCTTGTAAGAACACTTCTCGAAACTCATCAGATCGTCCTAGAGCCTGAATCTCCGCGATTTGGCGTGGTGTAAGCGCCAATCGCTCCGCAAATACCGCCGCGTCATCGTCAACCTGGTAAAGGAATCGAATGGGGCTATTGAGCAAAATTCCGTAATCCGTTTCCCCGCCCTCTTTGACAAGCTCAAAGTCTCTGGTCGTTTGAGCGATCAAGATCGTGGCGTGCCCAAACTTTCTGAAATTTGCGGTCGTAAGTTTAAAGAATCTCCCGTTTCTTTGAATAAAGAAGGGCGTTTCGTCTGCGAAAAACACGACACGGTTTTTTGCGCCACGTCTTGCGTCACCTGCTCGCAACACTTCAAGGTTAGTGGCCGCAATTACCGCCGCCATTACGGCCTGAGCAAAATCCTCGTTGGCAGCGTTTTGAAGGCGTTCGAAGTTGAAATAGATATACCGACTCGCCAGATCGCCGTTTAGTACGTCTCCATCGGGTCGCTCTTTGATGACGTTGGAAAACACCCCGCCTGGAGAGAATCGCTCAAGCAGACCACGACGAGGGAGATCATGAGCGGCGGCCATGAATCCAGGCAAAGATGGGGCTAAAGGGCGAGATTCAGCATAGGCAAGCACAGCCTTTTCGATTGAGCCTAGCATCTCTTTAGTTAGAATAGTTTCTCTACTCTCAAGAAGAAGGGTTGAAATGAAGCCCGAGAGAATTACGGCTGCGTCTTGCACAAATTCCGTCTGATTTAAAAGCGCAAAGGGATTGATGCCAGAGGGTTCGGCAAGATTGAACTGAATGTGTTTTCCGCCAACCAGTGCGCACTCCTTTGTGTAGGAACCCCCGACATCAACTTTAATCATCCTAACCGCTGGGTCATTCAGCAATGCGGTTGAAATGAGATTAGCCAGGACACTTTTACCTTTGCCGCGTCGCCCGTTGATGATGCAATTCGCGCCATCATAGCCTTTGCGCCAAAGGTCAAAAAAGTAGAGGGATCCATCTTGCCTGTGAAGTGGAACGGCGCGCGCATTTGAATAATTCAAATATTTTTCCTCTCCCCGGCTAAACATCGGCAGGTAATAGGCGGCTACCTCGTCTAATTCAAAAAACATATGATGGGGGTCGGCTCCGAGCTGAGTGGCTGCAAAGCTAGCGGCGGCGCCCTGGACTTCGATGTAAACGTCTCCAAAATCTGAGAGCACCCGAGCACAGGCTTCTAAATCTTCGCGCAAGTCCTTCTCAGAGCTGCGAACGAGGACCAAAAGCCATTCAAGTTCGACCAATCCCTTTCCAGACAACGATGTTTCGGCTGTGAGATCGTCCGTAGTTTGATAAACACGAGGCGCTAGCGTATCTTTTGAGGCTGCGATTTGTGCGCGCTTGCGCCTCAAAATGTATTGCGCCCGCACGTCAGGCAGTTTTCGGATGACTACCGAAATCTCATACGGCGCAACGAGCTGCTCCCGCAATACGGCAAGCGTTCTTTGATCAACGCCTTGCACCCCCTGACGAGAAAGCCGCAAGACTCCGATTAACCCCTCTCCCGTGTCTATGCCTCGCTTCGTTGCGACAAGATCCGTGCAAAAGCTTGGGAAAAAGTGCCTGAGATGCGCCTCGTTAAGAGCAGAACTACCCAGAGTGCGAAGCGCAGAGAAATCAACACTAGCCCTTAGCACCGCTGCCTGATTCTTCAAAGCCAGGAGCTTTTTGCCCATGATGGCTCTAAACCAATCAAGAAAAGATAAGGACATACTGCCAGAGGTCTCAACTCCAATAAAAACCTCACTCTCCAGGTAGCCC
This sequence comes from Bdellovibrionota bacterium FG-2, assembly GCA_051382305.1. Taxonomy (GTDB): domain Bacteria; phylum Bdellovibrionota; class UBA1018; order UBA1018; family UBA1018; genus CAIRTR01. Next base: position 29,651 of record JBBCAV010000168.1, on the reverse strand, counting down.
AAGCGCTTGATTGCATCACTGCGCGAGCCTCCGAACTCACCAAGACTCCCCCGGAATGTTTTTTGAATTACTCGAAGGGTCACCCCTGGCTTAAGTCGTGAAATAAGATTTTGTACTGAGGTAAACCAAGCTTCAAATTGAGACCCTTCGGTGTCAATGATCGGAACTTTGAAAACGACACCGCTTCGCCCAGCTTCTGTGACAAAGACAGGAAACTCTTGATCACTATCTGCGCCATCAACATGGGAGAGGCGTGAAAGTTCAATGAAGTTCATCATAATTTGTACTCCTGAGACAATTCGCTAACTCGCCGCCACGTTCCCTTGATCCTTCGGGAGCCTAAGAAGAACAGCATCGTGTCTCTAATAATTTTTCTTCGATATTTCATTCGGATCGGAATCAGTACAGCTAGAGATACCGCCCCAGCCAGTACGGACAAAAATTCAAGTCGTAGAGGGCGAAGCATCTCCGAGGTTACGACCATCACACCGACTGCGCCGATGAGATCAAAGATGTTGAGTCCCAGCACTGATCCATTGTCATTAAGATTGCGTGCGCCATAAATCATATAGATTATCCCCCGAATAGCCCACGAAAGAGTCCGATTAGGCTAGGACCAGCAAAGCTCAAACCCGCACCGATTAAGCCACCAACAATTGTGCCTCTTGCAAACATCGTGGCACCTGGGATTTGGTAAAACACAGCGCCACAAAGCACTCCCAAAACGCTTAATGCTCTTGCGATAGTCGTGGCCTGGGTGACCGCACCATCTGCAACGGATGACAAATCTCTAGCCGCAAAACTCAATACTGGGGAGATCAACGCGACGACCAACGCAACAATAATGCTAAAGACCATTCCATTTAAAACCTCTGGCTTGATTGTTCTCATTTTCTATTTTCCTCCTTCGTTAACTGTTGGTTTTCCCATCGGGTTAAGTTGTGGCTGATGAAATCTAAAAATTAGATCCTGATGCACAAGCTCGTTCTCGCCTGAGCTTGCCCATCGATCCACGCGATATAGACTCCACTCGCCAGGCGTGATGAGATTTTTGAATTTATCGGGCAAGGGTTTAGTCAAACCTAAGCGATTTGTCGCAATCAACTCAGGCGCCATTTCTGAGTTTATCGCCGCGAGATCTTTCTCAAGTTTCAGAGCTTTGGCTTCAGACTCCCGCCTTTTGGACTCCTCATCAAAGATGAATAGCCCAAGCACTCCGGTAGTGGTGGCACTCAATCCGCCCCAAAGAGCGGCATGCGCAAATTTGCGTTCATCAGAAGGCGCCAATACCGCACCAATCGTCCCTGCCGTGACCGCAGATACAGTCATCAAGGCTAACGTTTTGGAGCGGTTACCCATTGTTGAGCACCCCCAGGAACAACTTAAGAGTTCCAGCCCCAACAGAAACGACACGATTGGATGCGAGTATTGGCACTTCACGTTTCCCCCTTTCTAAAAATGATCGTTCAAGGTTGGCAAAGCAGACGAGGCTTCCCCCTTTGGCAAAAGTTTAGAGTAGCTAATATCGCTGGCTAGAATCTCAAAGGCCGACACCTTTCTTCCGTCTTCCGTTTCATATTGATACGTTTTGAGTGTTCCAATGACTGAAACGCGCTCGCCCTTTTTGAGAGTCGATTTCACACGTGCTCCAAGGCTCCCGAAACTTCGCACGGGAAACCAATTCGTGTGGACCTGTTCATATTCTTTAGTTTTCTCGTTTAACCGAGAGATGCTTTCGGCCAGGGAAAACACGACTACTCCGTTTGATTCCTCGTTTTTTTTGAAAACCTCGGGGTCCGAGCCCAGATTTCCTGTAATTATGATTTGGTTGGTTGTACTCATTTCATTTTCTCCTTTTCTTGTTTTTGGCTTTGTTTGTGGTTTTGTTTTAGGGCTCATTGCCCATCGCTGATGACACTCTCAAAAGTTCTCCCAAGCACCGCAACGCGGCCCTTGATTTGCACGGGTGGATATTCGGTAAACCAAAGATCAGAGCCCACTCGAAAAGGATTCTCCCAGCGGCAAGAGCCTGCGACGGGGCCGATGTTGACCTTGGTCTTGTTACTAAACTCAGGCGGGACAAGATCGGATCGTCCTGTGAGGGACACGGCCTCGGTTAGAAACGAATACTCAGTCTTGCCGCAGCGTCTTTGCTCGGGGTAGCTAATCGCATTCTTGAGCCACACCTTTGGCAAGTAGTAGGGCTTGCTGTTCTCGGCGTCGAAGATCAAGCAGTTTGGCACCTCGCCCGCTTCGGTGGGCATTTTGATAAACATGGTGTTGCCCCTAAACTCATGGGGAAACTCAATGAGGGGGCAATCCGTGACGATCTTCGTTCCTCCTTTGGGGTTGGGGGAGACAAATTTCAAGAAAAGCTGTTCTTCTAATTTCTTTGGGTATTCGCCCTTGTTGATTGCAAAGGGGCGCCAGCGAGGGGTGATCTCTTCATGGATGATATGAAACGCTTCGTTTACGCTATAATGAGTGCAGTTCGTGGCCCAGGCTTCACAGTAGTATTTAGGGTGTTTGCAGTACTTCACCCGGTGAACCGGACCCTCGGGGTTGTCCTCCTTACAATTGAGTATCCGGTTCTTCACTAGAATCGGCTCGTCTTTGGTGATTTCACATGTTCTTGACTCCGATGGTCCCGAGTAGATGAGACCAAAGAGAATTCCAAATCCGCCGTTTGTTTTGGATTCGCACTTTTGTTCCTGATGCCGTCCCACCTCGACATCTCTCGTTGTCCAATAGGGGCAAAACTCGATTTCGTCTTTTGCCTCGCATTCAAAATCCAAAGCCATCTGACTTTGAGGAATTAGGTGCGTGCACACTTCTTCGGACCCCTCGCTTTTCTCACAAGTGCAACCGGCTTCCCCTTTGGGGCATGGTTTGCGATCGTAGAGGAGTTGACCCTCAAGCCCTAACACTGGCTCGGGATGGCTTTTGTATTTAGAGCAGGCCGCAGCGTGCCCCTCAACGCAGGCCGTTCTCTGATCGGGAGTTCCGCTCATTAGATCTACAACCTGCGATTCTACTTCTTCGATGCCATCACTTCGTACTTTTGTTTTTGCCGTGGTGAGTTCTGCGATTTCATCAAGATCGATGCGCAAGATCGCGCCCGGAAATACCGTAGTGTGAGATCCTAAGGGATAGTACCCGTCGTTTTCCACTTCTTTGCTTGGCGTGAAGTTTTCCATGATCTGGGTACAGTACGACTTGGTGTATTCGAGAGTTTCGGGCGAGCCTTGAGGGAGTGTTGCATAGTCGATCTTCTCCAAATCGCGGCACGCGCTTGCGACCTCGCGGATTGGCATATCTCGGAAGTAAACGGGTCTTTTGATCTGAGCCAAGGCGTCCACTGTGGGTTTGGCGATGAACTGACTTGAGTTTGCAACCGCGCCGACTCCGACAATGGCTTGCGTCTTGATTCCAGCAGCGATGGTCTCAAGGTCTTCCCAGTTGTAGTGAATACTTTCGGATTGGTAGCTAAAGGTTTGCTTTGTGCGGCAGATTCCTCCTCCTCGACATGGAAAAGGCTCGTTAAAGTAGGAGGCCATGATGAAATCCACAAGCCCAGGCAAGTCGCGTGAAGCTTCGGGACTCATGCCTGTAGCAGCGATTGCACCAAAAACGGATTTTTGAATAACCGCTTCAAGATCAGGGAGCGTATAGGCTGGCCGAAAGGCAATGTCCCTATCTACGATTTCAACATCGGCTAGATTGACGCGAAGCTGCTCTTTGAATGCTTTCGCATTAACACTGGCTTCATAGAGAGTTCGAGGAACCGTGAACGACATGTCAAAATCAGCTTGAATCGTGACAATCTCATCGCCTAAGGACGCGGCCTCAAGTAGGCGTTTCATCGTTTTAACCGGCGCACGAAAAGAGATGCGAAAAAATCGATTCACCGGACACGCCGAATGCCCGGTAAACGGGCTCTTTGCCCAGTATTCGCGGCCCTGATATTGTAACCTAAACAGGCTCGGACATGCAGGCATCGCGCGAAGGGCTTTTGATCCTGACTTTGCTTTAAGCGCCTCCACGTCTTGGATCTGATACTTGGACGAGAGTTTTACTGCCGCGAGTGCTCCTTCTGCGGGTCCTCCTGGGGTTGGAACCAGTGGAACCAAACCATCGACCAAAGCCACAGGGACAGAAATTTCAATGAGTTCATTTCCTCCTCCATCTTTGATCCCAGTATAGTGACCCAAGATTGAGCCACCCTCTACGGCACTTCTGATGAAGACTTTGGGATGAATCAGGAGCGTCGTTTCTAGCTCTGGGTAGCCGTGGATTTGGTAGACCTCAAAGCCGTTTGACTCAGGCAAGGAGAGTTGCAGGAGCGATGGAACCTTGAACTGTTTTCGAAAGGTCGCAAGCTTTTCGTCGCTGAGGGTTTTAGTGAGGACGTCAACGCCTTTTGAAAGGTGAGCCTCTACAACCCAGTCCGTGACCAAAAGGGCTGCTGATGGACTCGGTGCATTGCCGTTGTCCGCACTGCTGCCACCTGTACCGCTCGAACCACTCCCATCATCCGGCACATCAGTCTTCGCTCCATCACTAGGAGATTGACCATCAAGCAAAGGTGAGGATTCTGGCGAAGGTACTGAAGGTACTAATGACGACGAGGAATCCGCGCCATGAGGCAATTTAAAACTACACGCGGCCTGACCCAAGACCAAAACCGCTGCTCCGAATAGAAACAACTTATTGTATTTCATCACTCCTCCAATTCACTTTCAAAATATGCTCCCAGCACCCGAATCGAACCCTGGAGTTCAACCCTAGGGAAATAGCTCTTCCAAATGGGTTCATGCGATTCTTCGCGCGATCCATCAGGCAAAACACAGACGTTAAACATCTCTCCTCGATACGTTTCTGTTAGACTCCCACACCGAAAACGCTCAGGCATAGAGATGCGATTGATGATTGAAAGCGTAGGCGCATAGCCTTCGCGACGATTATCTTGGTTGAAGATATCAGGGCAACCCGCGACGTTTTGGATGCGTGCAAAGAGTCTCGTTCCCGAGAAGTGCCAATCAAACTTAAGCATGGGACAAGTAACGTCGTAACGCTTGTTTGGACCGGAACTCAGGAAGCGGAGATCCAAGCCACCCACGATTTGGGTTAAATCCAACTCCATAAGGGGTCTTTCAACCGACGTCACACCAAGCGCAGGTTCGGCAAACTGGGTGAATCGCTCCCAATGTTCCTCGTATCTGGCGCAGACCTCTTCAAATCGACTGCAAACCCAGACGAAATCCGCCGTCATTATAGGTGTGGGATTCACTCGATACGGCACAGGCTTTGGCGGCGGGGATTTACTGAGCCTCAAGCAAAGTGGAACCTGATCGCATATCGTTATACCTTTTTGTTCCCTGGCGCACGCATCACAGCGCGTGCCTCCACACTGTTTGGTGCAGGCAAGTGCGATTGGATCGCAGCCAAAGACGTGACAATTCGCTCCTGGTGCGATGACGTCTGTGCAGCGATCGCAGCGCCCCACTGTTTCATAGGCTGTTCGACAGTTGTCGGGCTCCGTCCCTTTATTGATGCAAATCCAACCTCCATTCGTGCATTGCATGAAGGTTTCAACGCAACTTTTGTTTGGCTCAAAGCGCACGACAGGCTCAGGCGTTCTGATTTCGGTTTTGAGAAACTTTTCAAGATTGATTTCGATTAGGTCTCCCTCTGAAACCATGCGAAGCGTATTGTTCAGCTCGCCCACCGGAGGGTCAAAGAAGTTTCGGTCATCTCGCTTAAGCATGATGGCGGATTTCTCGCTGATGATTTCATAAAGCGCCGCGCGCGCTGCAATCGGCATCTCGGGACCAAAATACTCGTTATCGATGTCGTTTAGGTCAAAATCACGGCCCGTTCCCACAGCGTTACGCTTGAAGCAGCGCACTCCGTTGGGACACTGGGCTCGGGGCAGTTCTGAGAAATCCTGTTTAATGACTTGCGTACTTAGGTCATTAAGCAGCAACTGAGACGGAGTGAGGTCTAGATCCTTGAATACTTCACGGGCGAGGAGGTCTATTTGTTCGACGGCCTCAGTGGCGAGCACCGTACCGCCGCGTTTCCATACGGCATCCAAGCGTTTTTCCATAGGTTCATTTTTGATGTGGGCCGATACTGCCTTAACCGCAATTGGAGTTGAGAGGTCCCATTTTGCGGAGATCTCGGGCACCCCGCGCGTTATGGAGTCCTCGAGTAATCGCCTGAGCACATCTTTTGAAGCCCTGATCGTAGCGGGGATGAAGGTGTTGATCGGGCAAGTGGTAAGTCCTGGTGGGAGGACAATTGAAATCTTGGTTTGCGCTTCCATTTGAAGTGCAAGTTTTACGGGACAGCGATTGAACCCCAAGATCAAGGGAGCGCCGCCCATGATCTTGTAGAGCTGATCTTTGATTCCTGCCAAATCATTGATCCGGTATTGGCTTGGAACTTCACGCGGTCCAAAGGGAGTTGAGAGATTTGGCGTCATCCCATCGACGAAAGCGAGGGCCACTGTCATTGAGGCAGTTGCGTCCGGTCCCTCGATAATTCTGGGTCGTCCACCCGTGAGTGAGCTTGAAACAAATATCTTGGGCTGAAACACAACGGCATTTTTGAATTCATAGCCTTTAAGCCAGTACACACTCACTGCGTCCAACTTGCCCACACGCAGTCTGACAAGCTCACTGCCCTGAGTGCGTGCGCGCAATTCGCGAAGGTAACGAGGTGAGATGGTTTGCGCCTCGACCAATCCGTAGTCAGAGTATTTGGATGAACTTAAGTAATCTGGCTCCTGAAGTTCAACCGGTATGGGTGTGACGACCGCATCTGGTGATGCCGAAGGTGACGGCTCTGGCGTTGGTTTTGGAATCAAAGTGATGGGCTCCGTCCGTGGAGCCGGTGGTGGAGAGACAGCTTCTGGTTGAGGACTCGCTTCAGGAATTGTTTCGGAAGGTGTCTGAGCCTTGGCGAGAGGCGCACCTTCGAGGCTTTGGGTTCCCGCATTACCGTTTTTGTTTCCGCTTTTAGAGCATCCAGCGTCAAAGGTGAGCAATAGAAGGAAGGGGATGATCTTAGTTATAAGTATGGTTTTGCGAGTTTCCATTTGTTTTACCTCGTATTATTCCTTTGTATTATTTCTGCTTCTTAGAAGCGTTCGCGCGTCCAGAAGTAGCCATGCTCCATTGCACTTTGTTCGAGAAACCTCTGATTTTGTTCGTCGGCTTCACGAGCCTTGATGATTACTTTGTTCAAACGAGTGAGCTGTGCCCGTAATAAGGTCTGAGTCTGCGCCATAATGCGGCGTAGTCGCGTATCTTTTAGGGGAGTTGTTCTAAATTCGGTTTTCATATCGTTTCCTTTTTTGGTTAGTGCGGTGTTTTAAACTACGACGAGAAGGGGTGAAGCTGTTGGGAGTGCAAACAGGGGACCGACTCGATGATCAAAGAGGGCATCTGAGTACTGAGAAATACTGTCCCAAGGGCAAGCAGGACAAAGTACGTCATCATCGAATGTAATCAGTGGACCACGGCTACACCGTGGACATTTCTTGAAGACATCGCGCGGTTTCTTAATCGATTCCTTTTGGACTCCCATGGGCGTCTTTCCCGTTATCTGAAGTCTCGAAGATAGGAGTAGTATCCATTGGCTGAATCCCAATTCGTTTTGGCAAGTTCAATTCGATGTTGTGTCTCGGCGGCATCTTGGTTCATTTTCTTAAGGCGTTCCCGAACTCTTTGCTGAAGGGCTTTGAAGTTTTGGACTCCTGCATGGATGAGCTGAATCACATCGAAGGTGTTGTCTTTTTCGGAAGCAGTTATTGTATTCATTTTGAAGTTTTCCTTTTTTAATTTGGTTTTTTTGACGTTTGGTTCATTGGTTTGAGTAAGCTAATTGGGTATCTGCCTTGACCCCTAGGATTGGCCACTGGCGATTCAGCATGCGATAGCCAAACACTTGGCAATCCACATGAAGCCTAACGCTGTCCCAATCGCAGCGAAGGCAGAAGGCCTCTCCTTCAAACTTTAGAATCCCGAGACTTTCGCAGCGTGGGCATTGGTTGAAGACATCCGAAGGAAGGCTTGCCAAACTCATTCGCTGGTTCGAATTTAGGTCCATGAAACTACTCCTTTCAGTTCGGGGAAGTTGAGCCGAACGGGAACCCCTTAGGCAGTATCCGTGCCACATGGCGATAGGAATGGGTTTCTTTTGTTAAGTATTTGTTTTTACGTCAAAAAAACAGTTTTCTAGTGAAGAAGTGATGTCTCCAAAAACCGCCAAAAAGATTCGAAATTCTGAATTTCGAATAAATAATTCGCCAAAACGAATTTTTCAGCGCCCGAATATTCGATTCAGTGAATTTGTATTTGCATTTGTTGACGCGCCGAGCTAAAAACCGCTCGAAGCGAGGTTCTCGGGTGAGTTCCAGTACAATGAAGCCTAATTTTCCAAAATCTAGTTCTCCACCCTCTGATTTTAAGGAGGGGGCTAGCATTCTAATGCTTGATAATGACGAACTCATGCATCAGCAGATGAAGCTCATTTTAAAAAGGGATGAGGCGACGAAAAATCTCCGCGCTGTTTACTGTTTTACCGCGCAGGATGCGCTTCGAACCCTTGCCGAAAAACCCGTTCAGGTTTTGATTCTCGATAAGAACTTGGGTGACGACATTGACGGCGATGACCCCGAAACGAATGGCATCAACTTCATCGGGCGTTTCCTTCAGCTTCAACCACATCTTCAGATCATAGTCGTCACAGTAAGTACCGACCATCAAGACACCGTGAGGGCCATTAAGCTCGGGGCATTCGGCTATTATGTTAAAGGAACTTCAGACGATTTGTTGCGTGAGCAAATCAAAGCGGCAATTCGTCATGAGAAATTGGTAGTCGAAAGTTCTCTCGCCGATCTAGGGCAGCCCCCATCGTCCAAGGGCGTAAAATCTGAGACCCCAGAGCTGGCGGGGATTTCACTTCCAATCCGCCAACTCAGGCAACAGGCTCCACTCTTTGCTCAAAGCAATTATCCACTTTTGATTTTAGGAGAAACTGGAACGGGAAAATCGACCTACGCTAAGATCATAAACGAGCTTAGACGCGATTATCTCGACCAATCTGCGCGTCCCTTTATCGAAAAAAACATGGGGGCCATATCTCCTAGTCTCGTAGAGAGTGAACTTTTCGGACATGAAGCGGGCGCCTTTACTGGGGCAATGAAAATGCGGCCCGGCATTTTTGAAATGGGAAATGGCGGAACGATTTTTTTAGACGAAATCGGTGAAGCCTCGCTTGAGCTTCAAGTTAAGCTTCTTAAAGTTATCGAAGAAGGCGCATTCACCCGAGTGGGTGGGAACACGATTCTAAGATCCAACTTCAAGCTCATCTGTGCGACCAACAGAGACCTTGAGACAATGGTAAGAAGCGGAGAATTTCGTGAAGACCTCTATATGCGAATCTCCTCATTCGTTGTCAGAATGCCAAGTCTCTCGGAAAGAGCAGAGGATATTCCTGAACTCATTCGTTCCCGCGTCCCCTCGGTAGCACGCGAAGCAGGGGTTTTTGTTTCTTATGAAGATCTGCCGCAAGACTTTATTCACGAGGTTATGGCTAATCCTCCCGAGGGTAACGTGCGCGGAATTAACCATCTCTTGGGGCGTCTATTTACTTTATCTCCTCGTGATCGAGACCGTAAACCGGATCTCAATAGCTGGCGATCAATTCCGCAGATCTTCACCACTTTGAAGCAGGCGTCTCCTATGGGGTTTGGCGATGGAGTGTTAAATCTAAAGCAACTGCTGAAATCCGAGTTGGACGTTGTGGGACCTGGCTTTCCGGGCATTTTCCCACTGCTTGAAATCTTGAGCGACCAAATTATCATTAGCGCAAAAAAGAAATACCCAAAAGGCAGGGATTTAGCACAAGCGCTTAAAATGTCAGAAAGTGGCCTCAGCACCCGCCTTAAAACAGCGAAAGCTCGCCAAGAAAATCGACGGATTTTAGGACGAAAACTTAAAGGCGATTCAAGAACCCAGAACCAGGAGTTCATCCAATGAATACAAACACACTGCCAGAGCTTGAAAAAATCTATCACGATCTCCGGGCCGGCCTAGGTGCGCTACAAACGGTTTGCGATGCAGCGTTTTCCGATATTCACGAGACGCAGTGTGATGGCGAGGAAAGCGGTTCCTCATTTTACCAAGCTTCACTTAAACACATCAACTCAAGTCTCGATCACCTGCGATCCCTCAAAGAGGCCATAAAGGCTGGCACTCCAAAGTGATCCCCTCTTTTTTGCCTCGCATTCTCCGTCGCATTGAAAACGAGATTCTAGCTTGGATCGATGTGGATCGGTATCTGCCAATTCAGCTCGATATTACCAATCTTTGTAACCTCCGGTGTGCCCACTGCTATCACCCCCACCATACAAATGACGGAGCCATCGGTCTGCCGGAGTGGATCAGTATCCTCGATCAATATTATACGATGATTGCGCGGCTTAGGTTTCGCCCTATGGTCCTCCTCTGCGGAGGGGAGCCATCCCTGAGTCCTCATTTTCGGCCGCTTTTGGATTGGATCCATGCGAAAGATCATAAGACCCGCATCGTAATTCTGACCAATGGCACTTTACCTGAGCGTCTCAAGCCCGAGTTGTTGAAGCGCTTCCCCGAAGTTTCAATTCAAATTAGTTTGGACGCACCGGACGCCAAATCGCACGACTCAATCAGAGGCCCCGGCAGTTTCGATAAGGCTGTTGCCTGCGCGCAGTATCTAAAGGGGGAGGGGGGTTCCGCCTATTTCCAGGCTATCCTGGATCAACGAAGCGCCCCCCAGATTCCTGCATTTTTTGATTTAGCCAAAAGAGTGGGTGTTTCACATATGAGCTTCACTCGCCTTATTCAGCCTCGGCAACCAGGGGAAAAGAACCTCTCGCTATCGCCAACAACCCTAAAGCTCGCCTACCAATCCATCCTAATCGAATCCGCTCGGACGGGCGTAAAGACTCATGCCAATCATCCCCTTTATACACTCCTGCACCCAGGGCTAGGGCGCAGCGGTCGTTTCTGGGAAGGGATTGTCATCGACTACCAGGGTAGTCTCCTGGCTTCAAGTCGCTCACGCTTGGCATTGGGGAGCGCCCTAGGAAATAGACTTGAAACGCTTTTCTTCAATCATCCTGTTTTTGTGAATCTTCGCCGAGGCCGAATCAAAGTGTGTGGGGAGTGCCCCCACTTTGATCGCTGCGGCGGTGATCGTAATGCGGCCTATGCCGAAACCGGGGATTATCTGGCAGCCGATCCAGGCTGTTGGTTGGTCCCCCAGACTCAGATGAGTCAAACCCAAATCAAGAAGGAGTATTTATATGCATCTGCAATTTCGTAAGTTGATTCTTACAGTATTAGCGGTGATGCCGATAGCATCGATTTCGCTTGCCGCGACCTCGGAACTTTCGGCCATGGAAGGAGAAGTCCAAAAGGGAATTCTCTTAGGCGACGCCCTCAAGATCAAAGGACAGCTTTTCAGTGATTTTGAGACCGAGACTACCATTGACGAGGCGTATGTGCGTTTCAGCAAGAGCAGTGCGATTCAGGACGTAAACGAATTGAACGCAAAATTTGATCAGGCGCTACAAACCCTCTTGAAGAACGGCCTTCTTCAGATAAACGAGAAGAACATCAGTTCCAGCGTCGCAAGTGGTGGCGGTGGCTGGGGCCAATAATGAGAAACTTATAGCCCATGCTCAAAAGAAAATGGCTCCCGATTTTGATTCTGGCTCTTGGAGGAATTGCAATGGTTACCCTCATACAAAAAAATTCGGAACACTCCCGTCCTATTCGTCTCGGAATTGGCGGCGAATGGAAGTCCCTTCATCCTGGTTTGCAGCACACCATGTGGGCGGGATTGGTTTTGTCGAATCAATTCGATACACTCGTCGGGACAGACGAACACGGAGGTCTTCAACCCTGTGGGGCAAAGTCTTGGAGCATTTCGAAGGATTTTAGAGAGTTCACTTTCAAGATCGACCCATCCAAACGCTTTTCAGACGGGGCACCGCTTAGGGCCGACGACTTCAAGAGATCTTGGGAGGAGTCTTACCGTTTAGAGCCAAAATCGGCTAATAGCAGTCTTTTAGACACCCTTTATCAGATTGAAGGTTTTGAGAATTTTGAGAAAAATAAGACAATCTCCGGGATTCTCGTGGTCGATGACGAAACTTTGCGGGTTCGATTTAGGCGTCCCTTCCGAATGGCGCTTGATTACTTCGATGGTGCGAGGCTATCGGCCTATCGTAATGTCGGTACTAAATTGATTGGTACTGGGAAATTTGTAATCGAGGAGACTTCGCCCACTGCGCTAAAGCTCACACCAAACCCATACAATCCTGAATCCAAAGGGCTGGGGCCGGTGGAGTTGTCCCTGGTTTGGTCAAGGGACGCGAAGGCTGCATTGTTGGAAAATCGGATCGACGCAATGGCGTATACGATGGGGTCACGAATTTTCTCCGACGTTGCTGCGCAACCAGATCTTCAAGTTCTGCCAGGTCCTGAGGCCATTCACATCGTTCTTAACATTAATGGATTGGCCGGCCATCTTTTTGAAAACTCAAATCTCAGGCGTGCTCTGCAATTCATAATCTATAGTCGCATTTCGCGCGAACCCACTCTGATTGGCGCCAAGGAATATTTTTCGCTAGATCCCCAAATCTTTCTTCCTGCGCAGGCGGGACGTCTCGATCGTTCAGAGGCAGAGCGGATAATCAAAGAGGGTGAGCAATTTATTCCAGAATTAGTCGAAGCGTCTAAAAAACACCCGATTCACTTCATCTCGGATCCTATCGGTTTTTGGGTGACTGAGGAGTTGAAGAAGTTTGGCGTCTCGGTGTCTGAAAAGTCGGGACCGATCCCTCAAGGCGAGCACTTCAATTACATGTACAACCGACAGGACTATGATCTCTTTGCAACGACCTTCAGCGTTTTAAATGGGGACCCTGACGGAATCTACCATGCCCTGGGCGAGCGCGGGTCAATTCTTGCTCCCATCATTTATAGGAAAACAGTGGGCGCTCTTCTTGAGGAAGGCCGCAAGCTGCTTGATCAAGAGGTGCTGGATTCGCACTACAAAAACGTTTCCAGAGCGGCTTTAGAAGAAGTGCCTTTTGTGCATCTTGGCTTTAGTCGAGCCGTTGCAATTATAAACCGGGATCGAGTAGAGGCGAACTCCGATCTAATGCAGCGCAATTATGGGCACCTGGATGTTTTTAAGCTGAAATAGGGAGATTATGAGGCTCAAGGTTTGGTTTTACCGCAAGACGAGATTGCCGCTTTTTGCTATCGCCGGAATTGTTCTGGCCTTGGCCTGCATGCAGCTCTATCGCTTGAGGCAACAATCCACCGAATATCGCGCTAAGGCCATACGACACATGGCAGAAGTCGCTGGCCTGGCGATTCGCCAAAAGAACTTGATGCTGATTGAGTCCACTTTAAACGCAAGTGAATGGCAAATCGGGAGTTCCTGGGCCGCGCTTTGCGAAAATGGTGACATTGTTGCATCTTCTCGTCTTCCGAACGGCGCGTGCCCAGATGCAGCACTGGGTTCGAGTAAATTCTTCGCGTTTCTCAAATTCAAAGAGGAGTTTATTCGCGCGCCTCTCTCTGGTTATGCTGATTATGATGTTAGGGTAGGGATTCCTTGGTTGTATGGCAAAGCGCCGTTCTTGCTTCTAATTCTATTCTCGGCGGCTCTCATAATAGGATTGCTCCTGTTGATTCGAAGGATTGAGGGAAGTCTCCACGATGAAATCCTAAAGCCGTTAACCGAAGGGATGCTTTCTGACTCCCCACTTTCGATTCGAGAGTTTGAGGTCCATCGTCAAGCATTTGCTGAAGCGCAGAGAGCAAAAACGAGTGAAGCCATCTCGCAAGCCGTGATTCAACGAGGACAACAAGTGGCACACGATATTCGTTCGCCACTTACCGCGCTTGATATGATCCTCACTACGCTGTCTGATCTTCCAGAAGATAAACGGATTTTCCTGCGCCGTTCAGTCTTAAGAATTGGAGATATTGCAAACGACCTCAAACAACCCGTGATGTCTGGAGTCATTCAGGCGAGTGAATCCCGGTCAGTCCAACTTCTTTCGACCCTAGTTGACGAGTTGATAACCGAAAAGAGGCTCCAATACCGCACCCGTCTCAATATTGAAATCGATAGCCATTTGGCCTTTGGCGCCTTTGCAAACATTCAACCAAGGGAATTCAAGCGAGTTCTTTCGAACCTCATTAACAATAGCGTTGAAGCCATGACGGACAGAGGGCGAGTCGAGGTTTTGCTTTCCGCGTTTGCGGGCGAGGCCGTGATCGAAATTCGAGACAATGGAAAGGGAATTCCCTCCGATGTTCTATCGCGCTTGGGTCGACGGGGCGAGACTTTTGACAAGGAGGGCGGATCAGGGCTTGGTCTATATCATGCACGACACACACTTGAATCGTGGGGTGCAAAACTTGACCTTATTTCCTGCGGGCAAGATCAAGGTACTACGGTTACCCTACGCATCCCCCGCGCAACTACTCCGGCTTGGTTTGTTTCAGGAATCGAACTTACGCCCAAACAGCGAATCGTTATTATTGATGACGATTTGAGCATTCATCATGTTTGGGATGAACGCTTCAAGGCTTCGGAGTTTGCGGCCTTGGATTTGAAGCTATTTCATTTCTCTTCGCCGCAAGAATTTGCACACTGGCATAAAGACGAGGAAGGATATGGGGACTGCGTTCTGTATCTCGTTGATTATGAATTCGTAGAGCAACCTGAAAATGGCCTCGACTGCATTGAACGTCTCGGGATTGGCGCAAAAGCAGTTTTGGTTACAAGTCGCTTCGATGAGCCAGGCATTCTTACTCGCGCTGAAAGCCTTGGCGTGAAGTTAATCCCAAAAGGACTTTCGGGTGTTGTTCCGGTTGTTTCGGCGCTTCCGCTCATCTCTGATGCTCTTGCTTCTGTGTTTGATGCCATTCTTATTGATGATGAAGATCTAATAAGGGGCGCTTGGCGATTTAGTGCGAAGAAGGTTGGTAAGAAGATAAAAACATTCGCATCGCTTGAGCAATTCGAAACTATTTGTGCGGGGCTCAATCGTGCAACTCCGATATTCGTTGATCTGAAGCTTGGTAAAGGTGAGAGTGGACTTACTGTCTCGAAGGACCTTCACGACCGAGGGTTTACCGAGCTTTTCATTTGTACAGGCACCGATGCCCAAAGCGTGGGCGAAGTGCCATGGGTTAAAGAGGTGAGGGAGAAGCGCCCCCCTTGGCAGCAGCGAGGGTAAAATACCGACACGTTTTTGGGCTTGATAGTTTAGTTTTTAAGTGTGCTCAGAGGAAGCGGCTGACGTGACAAAAGGATATTTGCCGGGTACATGCAAGCGATGTGATTTAGGCGGTGCTTTGAGCACGCATTCCAAATTCCGCCGAGCTGTACTAGCCGCACATTACGTAATAGCTGTTTCTGTGAGGCGAGATGTGTCAACTTACGATGGATTCCGTGTGGCGGAAATCACCGACAGATATTTGGAATCCAGTCATCAGATTGGCGCTAAGAAGAATTGATGGAAAATTCTCTCCGTGCATAGGCGCGACTTGGAGATCGGCGGTATGGCAATATCGTCTAATAAATTAACGTACTCAGAAAATTCGCCGATACTAATGATGTAAAAACACACCTGCTTTGGAATCGATGTTTTTGACGTTTTCAATGTTAACAAAAAAGGGATAACTTATGGCAAAATACAAGATGGTCCAAATTCCTCCGAACGTAACAATCGCCGCGACCGGAATGCTTGGCAAGGCACCCGACCAGAGTACTGTTGCTGCCGCGTATTTGGAAGCAACAGTTAACGAAATGGCAAGGCAAGGATGGGAATTCTTTCGTGTTGATCCAATTGGGGTTACATCGACCCCAGGTTGTCTTGCGGGCCTTTTTGGTCACAAAGAAGTGAGTACCACTTACTATGTGATTACTTTCAAACAGGTGTAGCAGGTCATCCATGTGGCGGCAGTCGATCTCAACTGCAGTAGCCATTTGTTTGATTGGCCTATATCAACGGTTTGCGCCCGTTAGAATACGGCAGGCATGTCGTTTTTCACCGACGTGTTCAGAATTTGCTAAAATGGCAATTATAGAGTGGGGCCTCTGGCGGAGCATCCCTTTGGTAGTGCGTCGTTTACGGAATTGTCGGCCCCCTTATGGGGGAGTAGATTTAGTGCCGATGACCGAGCCAGAGCGAACCCGATACATGAGATGTGGAAGACGGGCTTAGATCAAACGGCCGATTCAAAGTGCTCATCGCCTTGAATCATAAGCATTGTTAAGGGGCTAACCTCCCTGCGTCAATCTGCCGATAAGTCTAATCATGAACCACAATGAGAAGACTCCGCCTCGAAGAAAAGTCAGTCAGTTTTTGTTAATTCTACTCATGCCAGTGATGGCTGTCTCATATGGCGTACTCACAACAGCTGCCGGTGAATTGACCTCTGACGGTTGGCGGGCCTCTTTAAGAGAGAAATTTCCTTCCGCAAAATATAGGTTAGGTTTTGGAATATCTGGAAATCTTTCCGAAGATCCAGAGAGCGCCCAAAGAATTGCGGTTGAAAACGCACGAATCGAATTGGCCAAATCAATTAGCACCAAAATCGAAGGCGAACAAACTCTCGCAAAGCGTACAAATCAAACCACTGGTGACTCGGACTCAGGCTCAACCACCACCACACAATCAACGTCTATTCGGGCAATCGTTAGCGTTCAAATGGAGGGGGTCGATGTTTCTCAGATTAAAAGATTCGAAGGAACAAACACTGTCGAAGCCGTTGCCGTCATGGATGTTGGGCAATACATCGGTGCTCTGCAAAACAAATCCAAACAACTCGCATTGGAAACGAGAAAACTGGAGGGCACAAATTCGAAATGCCAGCCTGGTGACCCTTCCTCAATGAACTCATGGCGAAAAATGATCGAGAATCTTTCTCGTTGGCAGAGTTATCGTGATCTCGCCCTTGCCCTTGATCAATCCTCATCCATTCAAGCGCCAGGGGGGCTACAAGAGAAACAGGCCCAACTTCAAAAGTGTCGAAGCTCTGTAACGGTATCTGTAAGCGGTCCAGGCGACTCCGGTAGTTTGGCCGAAAAAATTGCTGATGTTTTAGCGCGACAAGGCTTTTCCACTAGGCATAACTCAGGGAGAAGTATCGCCTCCGTAGGGTATCAGGTGAAATATACGTTACAGTTAGGCAAGATCGAAGAGGTTTTTGGTTCCTATTCGGTTTCTGGTTTGACCGAAGTTGAGCTCATTACGCCAAAAGGGGGGCGGTTTTCTCGTCGAACAAAGACACTGAGAGCAATGGGGGCCGAACGTGATGAGGCCTTGAGTGGACTCAAAATGAGACTCGCCATCAAAGGGGCCGAGCTAGTCTCGGAGCTGCTTGTGGAACAGTTATAGTGTTTGAACTGCTCGCTCAATTTTCATCAAGTAGTGCCTTAGCTTTGTCGATTACATCTTTAGCTTTGTCAGACGAAACGCCACCCGTTTTTTCGGCCGCAGCATCGGCAGCCCGTTTTGCATCGTTTTCCGCTTCCAATCTCGCGGCTGCGTCGGCGCGGGCTTTTCGCTTTTTTTCTTCCGCGGTATCGATGGCCTCAGGCATTGAAGTATGAGATCGCTCGGTTACCCTTGGTTGTGTTGGAGTCTTTGCTCCCGCTTCCTCGTTCATTACTTGATTTAGACTATCTTCGTCACTCTTAGCGGGAGGGGGTGTCTTCTGCACATTGACATTTTCTACGGAAGCTCTAGGCGGCGCCTCTGCTTCCTTACTTTGTATAACAGGCGCAGGTGCTACCTTCTTCTTGATTTCATAGTCACAGGCCGCCAGTGAAACGCCGCAAATTAGCAATATCAAAAGTTTAGTCATGTTTCAGCGTTCTCCATTTCATAAACCTACCTCAAGGCGAGTTTGTTGATCACTACCACGCGCTTTTCATATTCCACGCATGCGTAGTCACCGGCTTCAGTTTCAGCCTCCCCAACAATAGTCAGTGACGTAGAGGCCTTAACCTTAGCAACCTTGAGCTTGTAGGGCTCCACGTATTCGCCCAAGACAGATTCATAATCGTATTTGAGTTCAAGCGTCGTATCTGAGGCCACACTAGCTGTTGTAGGCCTCGTAAAGATCTTACAGCGCTGATCTACGATGAGGTCTGACGAATCCTGGGACAAGGCAATGGAATTGATAACCCCAAATTTCTTCGTCGATGGGACGTAAACGCATGATCGTGAAGCATAAGTTTCCATCTTCCCATCTTTTCCCTCGCGGAGCTGCGTTTTCGATGTGGACCCAATAACAAACATAGTCTCACCAAAGCGGCCCGATTGCTGCCCAGGTAATAATTTGTAAGTCGTATCCAGCAAATATGCCTCAAAAGGAGAAGTGAACAAGTTCTTGCAAACTTCCGGAATCTCTTTCTTTCTTTTGTTTGCAATATTTCGTACCAGCTCAGTTTTTTTCAATTGTCTCTCAGCATGTTCTCTCTCGGTTTGATCTCGTTCTTCTCGTGCACGACGTTGCAGTAATTCCGCAGTCTTTCTTGCTAACTCTTCCTGAGAAATTTCAGGCAAAGGCTGCGACTTTTGTTTTTCGTCGAAGTATTTAACCTCAGCGGGTTCGTCATAGGTATGAACAAAACGACGGGCACCTAAGTATTTAGTATCCCAATAGTTTGAGGTAAGCACTGCTGTGGAGATGCCCTTTGAACTGGCTGCATTAATG
The DNA here is from genome assembly GCA_051382305.1 of Bdellovibrionota bacterium FG-2. GTDB lineage: Bacteria > Bdellovibrionota > UBA1018 > UBA1018 > UBA1018 > CAIRTR01. The sequence goes on along the minus strand of JBBCAV010000168.1, from coordinate 10,842 downwards.
AACTGGTTATTTTTTCCAGTCATGATGCCGACGTGACTTGCGCCGGGACGCCACGTTTCAAAAAAAATAAAGTCGCCTTTCTTTAGCTTTTCTCTTTCTATTGGTGCCCCGAATTGAAACTGCTCTCTCGCTGTTCGCGGAAGTGACTGCCCGGTAGCTTTAGAGAGTACCTGCCTGACAAAAGCAGAGCAATCAATCCCACGAGCAAGGTCGTTGCCACCAAAGACATACCTAGTCCCCTGAAATTGAGACGCAAAAGCAATCATGTCGTCGATAATCTTGTTAGCTGAGAGGCCCATGCCTAGTGCAAGTATTAGTACAGCAAGATAAAGTAATCGGCGCGGAAACATTTCTAGTCCCAAAAGTTAGGGTTTGTCGACCAACTCTTTCGCAGACTCGAGGGCCTGATTGCTCATGTAACGGTTCATTTTCTTTTCCTCTTTTAGAAATCCGTTGGCACGATCAATCATCTCGCGCAGTTGGTTCGCGGTAGCTTCCTTTCTGCTCCATGCTGTGTAAAGAATTTTTGTTTTGCCAGTTTTTTCGTCCTCAAGTTTCTGTTTTACCCAATATTGACCTGACATCTCAATGTTTGAAAGTACCGCCTTGGCCGCCTTGCCGATGACCTGATCCAAAGATGTTTGTGGTATATTTCCATTTTCGACACTTGTATCTTCTGTGCCCTGAATATTGCCAGAATTTCTGGACTTTGCCACAGAGGAAACAATTGCCACCTTCACCCGCTCGACAATCTTCTGATCAGCGTCCAAGGATGCCGCCTGAATAGCGCCATCAAGATCAATCATGTTTCTTGCCGCGCCAACAAAAAAATGATTCCCATTTTCTGTTTTACCGCCAGGCTCCTCGGTCCAGTTGGGCTTCTTATCGTGGCTCGCCTGAATTACATTTGGATCACGTGTCAGTGACGAACACCCCGATCCCAAAAGCAGAGTTATTCCAAAAATCGCAAGAACGGCAGTATTTTTCGTCATATGAGCTCCTTGGTGGCTAGGTTTACGGTATTTGTGAATTTCTTAAATTCTACAGCGATTACGGCATATGGCAAGGTTCTATTCAAATATTGCATATTTTCAATTCAATCCATTTTGGCAGGCACGCCAAGAATTTGACAAGGATAGAAGCTAGGCAAGAGACACTCGTCTTTGCGGCACAGCCCCGCTTTAATTTGAATAGACGGAAGAGTTTCTGCGGAGTCACATTTTTCTAGTGTCAAGGTTCCTACCTTGCCCGTATTTTTGACGGCTGCGACGGGACACTCGTGCTTGTTTATAAAAACATGTAGATTTTTATCGGTCTTTATTTTGTACCCATGAAAAGGAGTGATGAAAACTTGCATTGGCGGCCCAAGTTTGGCCTTGCAGTCCAGAACCTTTGCGCCATTTGCCATTGAACATAGGAGGCAACTGGAAAGAGAAATTAGAACTGCTCCAGTGATGTGCCGCAAGATCAGAGCCATCCCATCATGCATGACAAGTTAAAGTAGATTGAGCTTTGCCCCGCAAAGACGTCTGACCTTCCAAAACTACGAAATCCCAGTGCTAGGCCTAAACCAACAGGCATCCGAATGTTTTTTTCAGGCAATAATCCTTGAAAACCAAGTTCAATTCCCCCTCCATTATTTGTCCAAGGGGGAGAGGAGTAGTCCTGATTACTGAGGGGGCTTGCATCGAGTATCAAAGTGCCTCTGACATCTTCGCCTGAAAATGAAAAACTTGCTTTGCTTTGAGCGAAGTATGGATGAATGAAGAACTCCCATGTGTCGCTCGTCTGAAACATGAGAGCTGGGCCCGCCATCCAGAGGCTTCCCCCTTCTGACGATTTCAAAACATACCCATGAAAAGTGGTTCCACCGCTAGAAACGGAAATGTGAGGGATTGTTCCGCCAGCGGAGTTTCGCGAGAAAAGCCCCCATTGCTTCGAATAGGCTCCCCGAATTCCAAGATATTTCCAGATGCGAAGCTGACTCCAAAAACCCAAGAACGCATTTGAACTACTTGCCGTGTCCACAGTGATTGTCGCAGACTCAGCGGGTGAGGAAAAACTGACGCTAGTATCGTTATACGCGCTCCCTCCAATGCCGGCAAATAGGCCAAACAACATCGCAGGAAAGGGTTTCATTGGCGGGGTGAAGGGTTCCGGTGGGCTCGGGGTTCTCAAGGTGAAATGCTTCGCGAAGTTTCGCTCCGGTTCAACCGAGATAGTTTCGGTTTCGCTATTGTAGCCGTCCTTAGTTAGGACAATTTTGTAATTTCCGGGCTGCATTTTTCTGTCAAAGGGGGTTGATGAAACGAGTTTGCCATCAATTTCGACGTCCGCGCCCGATGGGTTTGATTTAATACTGACAGAGACATCACGGTTCCCCGGCGCAAGTGTGTAAGTGCGCGCAATGGTTTCACCCGGCTCTATAACGATCTCCTCAATAGTGGTTTGATAGCCATCCTTTTTGAGCGCAAAACGATGCTTTCCTCTCTCTGGTCTAAGACGTAGATGTCCCTTGCCATCTGTCTTCTGTTCCGGCAAGTCATCGATTATTACTGCTACACCTGGCGGATTGGTTATCAGTAATAGATCGCCCGGGAGCGCTTGGAGTTCTAGTTTTTCGGGATAATTTCGCGGTTCTTCGTATGGTCCAAGTTTGAAACTACTATTTTCATAGCCCTTGAACGAAACTTGTAGAGTTCTTTGTTCTTGAAGCGGGATGCGTAGTTCTTTTTTTGAAAACTCTTTTCCATCCAATACCAAATTAGCTTGGGGCGGAATTATTTCTAGCAGGACTGTCGCGAAGTTTGTGACGAGATTGCGATCGATTTCTATGGCCCCTTTGCCAGGGAATACTTCAAGGGTCTCGGCAATAGGGGCGAATTTTCTTACCGTTGGTGATATCGACATGGGGTGTTGCCCAATAGCGATTTCTCCGGTCCAAGGAGTTTTGCCCACGGAATCATTATCGATGAATAGCTCTGCTCCAGAGGGATTGCTTCGAATCGTTACTGTTCTCATCCGTCCGCTACCTACTGCCGATACTTTGTCGGTCAGCATGGTAAGCGATAAATTTTTCACCTTTTCAATTAGAGAAATCGCATCGCGCTTTGGCGTTGTTAAGCTCTCGGTCCGCACGACTACATTCTGATTGTGGTCCTTCAGAATCATCGTCAAGTTACAGTCCTGGTTTTCGGGACAAATTACCGCAGTTCTCAAATAGAGGTCTGCCGCTTTTTTCTCAGCTTCTTTCACAATACATTCTTCCACGCTGCTACATGCTTGGTTGTATTTAGATACTTGTGCACGAATATTGGCGTCATCCATTGAAACCAGGATGTACTTTCCAGAGTTTTGATACGCTTCGCGAACCGCATTCGTGAGAAGGGTAAGGATTTCTCCTTCGACAACCCCTTTACTCACTTCGACCGGCGCGATAAAAAGAATTTTTTTTATCGAAGGGTCTGCGGCAAGAACGGTTCCACACACTAGGAGCGTGAAAAGCGATCTGCAAAAATTGGCAATGAGATTCTGAGTCTTTCCTGAGTTTGCGTTTGAATAAGGGAGGACGCGGCAAAGAAAAACTAGCATCGATCTAGTGATGTTGCGCCGCAAGATTAAAACCACCCAAGTAGGAATGAAAGAGTACAGTAGAATGTCGTTTGACCTACAAAGATACCTGAACTTTTAAAACTACGAACCCCTAGCGCACCCTCGTAACCACCGATAAGATTCGCTTTTTCCGCCGAGCCCATTGCGTGTAAATCAAGTTCAACACCCCAGCCAGTATTGGTCCAAGCGGGCGACGAATAGCTTTTATCGCTAAGAGGATTGGTGGCGGTTTGAGTAGTATCTGCATTTTCCACGTCCCCTCCCGAGAAGGAAAAATTCGTTTTGCTCTGGACCCAGTGGGGATGCACGATAAACTCTGCTGAGTCGCTAACTTGAAAAATAAAAGCGGGACCGGCAGCTAAAAGACTTCCCCCTTCTGAGTACTTTGAAACCTTCCCGTGAAAATTGGTTCCGTTACTAGAAATATATATTTGTTGTGATGTTGGCGCGCTGGATGACGAACCAGAAGATGAGCCCGTACTCCCAAGGGAATTCCACGTCGACTGCCCCGAGTAAGCCCCGCGTATCCCCAAAAACTTCCAAATTCTTAACTGACTCCATATTCCCAAGGAGGCTACAGCCCCGCCCGCATGGTCAACCGTGATCGTCGCTGATTCAGCGGGTGACGTTTCACTGAAGGTTGTATCTTTATATGCACCACTGCCAGCGCCGAAAAACAGACCCAATGTCAGTGCAGGAAGGCGTTTCATTGGTGGGACGAGTGGCGGGATGGAAGGTAAGGTGAAACGCTGCGAAAATCCTTTTTTCGGTTCAACTGTAATTGTCTCCCGGCGGGGATAATAGTCGTCCTTCGTTAAAACAATGCTGTACTGCCCCGGTTGCATATCCTTACGAAAAGGGGTTGACGAAGCGCTCTTGCCGTTAATTTCGACGTCCGCGCCCGATGGGTCAGATTGAATTTCAACAGATACATCGCGGTTCCCTGGTTTGAGGTCAAACACGCGTGAAAAATTCTCTCCCGGTTCTAATACAATTGGTTCAACTCTAGGGTGAAAGTCCCTTTTCTCAAAAGCGAAAGAATGTTTGCCGCTTTCTAGGGAAATTTTAAGATGGCCTAAGCTGTCCGTCGTTCGCTCTTTTTCATTGTCTATAGTCACCGTTACGCCAGGAGGGTTGGTTATCAAATCTACGTCACACGGGAGCGGTTCGAGTTTGATTTTTTCAACATAAATTTTCGGTTCTTCGTAGGGTCTATCCTGTCCAAGATTAAAAGTAGTTTCCTTGTAGCCCTTCAGTGAAATTTGTATAGTTTTTTGTTCTTGAAGCGGAATGCGCAATTCTCTCTCTGTAAGTGGTTTTCCGTCCAAAACAACGCTTGCCTGTGGTGGAATGATATCTAGCTGGACGGTTGCTGCATTGGTAACAAGAGTTTTTGTAATTTCTTGAACCCCTGTGCCCGGAAATACTTCAATGGTGTCGTTAAGGGGGGCGAATTTAGTCACAGATGACTGTATTAGCATCCGGTGCTGTCCCACTGAAATTTCGCCCTTCCAATCAGTCGGACCCATAGGCTTATCATCGATATATAGTTTTGCTCCGGAGGGGTTGCTCCGAATTGATACGGTCCTCATTTGTCCGCTGCCGACTGATGTGACTTTGTCAGTTAGCATTGTTAGCGATAATAACTTCAACTTTTCAGCTAGCGAAACCACGTCACGCTTTGGAGTGGTGAGGGTTTCCGTTTTCACGATTATATTCTTATTGGTGTCCTTGATGATCATCGTTAAGATACAGTTTTGGTTTTCCGGGCAATTTACTTTTGTGATCAAGTATAGTTCTGCTGACGCCTTTTCGGCTTCTTTGACAATACACGACTCTTTGTCGGTACAATGTTCGTTGTATTTGCCGATGTCTGCACGAATTTTTGCATCGTCCACTGTAGTCAGAATATACTTTCCTGAGTTTTGATAGGCATCCTGGATTGCATCTCTAAGAAGTGGGAGATTTTTGATGTCAACGACGTTGTCTATTGGGTCTAAAGGCACAATAAAGAGGACTTTCCTAACAGAAAAACCATCGGCAAGAACTGTCCCACAAAACAGAAGCGCAAAAAGCGATCTGCAAAAGTTGCTAATTAGATTCCTAGTCATTATAATGAGAATTTCCTATTTCTTAAGTATAGTTGAACCCAGCCGAAAGGGAACCGGAATGAATCTCATTCTAAAAGTTTTACACATCGTTCTGCTTTGCGCACTGTTTGGTGCCAATCAGTGCTTTGCTGGTCAAGATCACAGCAAAGGAAAGAAGGAAAATTGCGTCAAAGCACCGCCGCTTAGTCTCAGAAATATTCCGGGTGAATTGTTTACCTTGGAGCAATGGCGCAAGGAGAATTCCAGTCGGTTTTTGATAATTAGTTTTTTCCAGAAGGACTGTGTTGGGTGCCTTGATGAAATACATTTGCTCGAAACGCTATTTAGAGACAAGAACTCTCCACTAGTTGATCGTGCCAGCGTTGTGCTTGTAGATGAGATGGAGGATCGCGAAACGGCAGCTCAGTTTGCGCGGGCGAATGATATTAAGTTCAACATTTTGGCTGATCCTAGGGGGACATTGAAATACTCTTACAATCTAAAGGTAATCCCCAAGCTCGTGATAATCGACCCCCAGGGGCGAGTTTTCAGGTCCTGGGCGGGTGCGGAATTAAGCTCTTTGCGCACAAGCGGAAAACTGGCCGAAGAGATAAATGCTCTAACGACAGACAATGTAAGTTCCTGTAAAGAATAGAGTATTTAACGCGATATGTCATATCGCTAAAAACTTGTTTTTGTTAAGAAAAATACTTGATTAATTCAGTATGGAAATATATCATGATCTAAAGGGATTCATAGATATATGAGAGGGTATCCTTCGTTAATTGTGGCGTCAGCGTTGCTTACCTGGCTTCTTGCCGCCTGTGGCCCATCATCAAGTGATGGTCTTTCTTTTACGGATATCCCTTCGAATTACACTGAGGCCACGACTAGTGCGGCGACTTCATCTTCTGGTGAGAGTGCCACTCCAAGCGCAGCGGCTACACCATCGCCTTCACCTTCCTGCACTGACACGGTTTGTTTTGGCGCATTCTCAGTCTACGATGGAAGTTCCTATTCTGCGTCGGGAAATGGCGACAGCATTCCAAATAAAAATGAGACAGTTCGGATGGATATTTCCGTAAAAAACACTGGGACGTCAGGTTTACTGGGAGCCAGCGGTACTCTCTCAACAACGAGCGATCTCGTCACGATCGACCCAGCAAATGCGACGAAGAGTTATGGAACAATTAATGGTAGTGGTTATTACCAATCTGCCGTTAATCATAGCAGCTATACCACTGCCTCTTCAGCTTTGTCTCCCTCATCGACGAGTGCGTTTCGAATCACTATACCAGTAACCACTCCAGATGGTTCCATTATACCCTTCGTGCTCACAATAACGGATGGTAGCGGAAATGTTTCGACTGTGTCCTTTAATATGACCGTCTCGGCATTATGAGGTGCTAGAAATGCCATCTGGAAAAACCCACAACATTATTAATTCGATTTTACTCCCGCCTGCCGCATATTATGCCACGACATTGCCCGACGTTAAGCTTGAATGGATTATAGCCGGAAGCATCGGATTTGTTTTTGCCACATTTTTGTTTAGTCCTGACCTAGATACGGAGTACTCCGGCCCGAGTCAACGCTGGAAACTATTATCAGTATTCTGGCGCCCCTATCGAAGACTATTTCCCCACCGAAGCCTTTCTCACAGTGTGGTGTTTGGTAGCTTTACCCGCATTATCTATTTGTCACTTCTTTGTTCTTTTGGATTGTTCAGCTATTCTTTCCTAACCCAGATCACGGGAGATGCCCCCCTTAATAGAGCGGTAGCGTCTGCAACTTCAATGTCAGTTTCATGGTTTGTTCACTCCTGGCACGCTTTTATGTCGCAGTGGAACTTGGTAGTTTCCTTTGTGGGAGGTATTTGGGTATCCGACTTGATTCACCTCCTCGCAGACAGGCTCAATACGGCGAGAAAATACGTGTTTAGAATTTAGGACGGAGCTAATGATTTTAATGTTGGTTATTTGATCGCCCACGCTCCTTGAAAAGAAAGAGAAGGCAACCCCCTATGGCTAAAAACAAAGACTTCGAAAACTTCGCAATAGTTGCACTTGTGATTGTCGTAGGTGCTGCTGTAATTTTGGTCTCTTTAGTTCCTGCGATATTAGTCACATACATCTTGGTAACGAACTGGAAAACGCTTCCGGATATTGATTCGGGTAAAAAGGAGAAAGCTTCAATGTATGCTGCGGCAGCCTGTCTGCCATTTTGGGCAGCGGGTGGTTTTAGGCTGTGGCTAATATTCGGCAGCAGTAATATCTCCAGTTTCTCTCTCGATGGTTGGATTCCTGCGTTCGCTGCCGTGGCAATAGGCGCGATTCCGCTTTTTCTATATCTGAAGATTCGTCAGGATCTCATCACACAATGCGCTGAGGAAAATCGACAATGTGCACTTCAAGAGGAAAAAGACAGGCAAGAAGCACGAGATCAACAAAAGCGAATGCTGCTTCAGCGCGCTGAAGAACTTGCCAAACTTGAGGCGCTGAGAGAGGCATCAAGGCCAACTAAAGAAATTTTTGAAGCATTTGAAACGACCTCCCCTGAAACGAAGCGCTTCATTCAACAAAAACAGCCGGAAGAAATTTTGCTAGTTTGCCTCAGTGATCCGAAATTTTGTGAAGCTGGATTAGAGCTGCTTCCTAAGTGTGTCCTGGCTAGTCACATTAAAGTTGTATATGAGGCCAGACTTTACTCCAGGCTTGGCAACCTTCAGGCATGTACGGAAAGTCTCATCACCCTAATCCAGGATCGAACGGACGCCGGGCGAAAAGTGAAATATTTCGTGCATTACTGGTACGCAAAATGTCTTTTGGAGCATGGTCGGCAAGATCTTGCCCTTGATCACCTTCGTGATACTGAGCGTCTTTATCCGGGCTATGAAGATACCGCAGCTCTAATTGAAAAACTTGAGGACGAGAACCCTCGTCGGCGGTCACATAAATTGAAATCGGCGTAATCAAAGAACCCTTTTCGAAAGGGTAATGGTAGCGCGCCAAAACTTTGACTAAGTGAAAGTTTTATCAATTGCCACATGCAATTACGCGTTGTACGGCGGCTCGCGAGTTCTGTTCCTGTGGTGCACCGCCGCGCAACACATGTGATCCTATTTCGGTAAACGTGAATAAAGTGACTGGAAGCCCCGAGCCCCCTGCGTGGCATATTGGACGAGTTCGTTTGTGGTGACACCAAGGAGAACCATAACAAGGATGACCGCGATCAACCGCAGTGGAGAGGTCATCGTTTTGACGATTTGTTTAAGAACCATTTGTAATAGTATAACCATCCTTTTACCGTAGAGGAGGTGGGCATCGTAAGCAACCGAGTTCTTAAGTGAATGTGGTCTCTTGACCCCGGCGGCCACTTTATAAGCGGCCAGTCGTGGCCGGGGTAAAACCGGCCAGTAGCAAGACCCTCGCAGCTTTAATCTGAAGATTCTTTTTTGGCAACCCTGTTTGTTGCTTCTTTCATCCTATAGCTTCGCCCCTCGAACTTAAGGAGGTTTCCATGATGGATGAGACGATCGAAGACTGGGGCGGTGAATAAGACGTCTCCGTCGAGCTTTGGCCAGTCCTGTATAGGGCGAATTGATGTGATCATGGTGCTGGCCTTTTCGTATCGATTCATAACGATTTCAATGAACTCGTCTCCAGCGTCCACAGGTAGTTTTCTCAAGAACAGGTCATCGATACATACGAGGTCCGCGCCCTGGATTTGAGCCGCAAGTTTTTTGAAGGTCCCAAGAGTCTTCGCCTGGAAGACGTCAATGAACAATTTGTGTGCCTCTCGATAAAAGACCCTATGCCCCGCTAAGATTGCGGCGTGGGCGACTGCCTTCGCAATGTGACTTTTCCCCGTTCCCGGTGGCCCCAGAAGAATCGCATCCTCACGGTTTGTGATGAATTTGAGAGCCGTCAGTTCGAAGCAAGCCCGCCTCGGTACCTTCGGATTGAAGCTCCAATCGAACTCCGAGAGAGTTTTTTTCTCAGTGAGGCCAGAGAGAGCAAATCTGCGTTCAACCAGTTTTGTTTTTCTTCGATCAAGTTCATCTTGAAGAAGCATTGAGAAGGCATCAACGAAGGGGATGTGCCCTTGCGCGGCCTCCAGGGCTCGAGCCCCAAAGGTTTCCCTGATGCCAGGGAGCCTGAGCACCCTGAGGGTTTGTTCGATTTCAGTCATGGACATTGGCATTCTACTTTTCCTTTCGTTCTCAAATACGGGGTTTATTCGGCGACATAAGCGTCGTTTTCGGTGTTAATTTGGGCGTATGCGTCCCAAAACGTTTGATATTCAGTGATGGGACGGATGGATTCGTGGTCTTGAAGTAAATCAAGTTGTCGTGGTTTTGCGGCTTCTTCGGCCTCTTCTTGCTCAATGCGACTTTCAATCAGAAGCCTCACTGCTCGCGAGGACCAGGCGTGCCGCTCGAACGCAGATTTGCAGGCCGATTCAATACGTGCAGATGAGTGTTTTCGACTTAGTGACACAATGCCTTGGATTTTCTTTTGTCCAATGCGGCCATTTTCTTTAAACATTTCTTGGCACATTTTACTCGTCCAAGGGCCAATAGCTTCTGCCTGCTTGAGGAGTCGCTCCGTTTCCCGCGAAGGATTAAAGATCCGATCCCCAGGCTCAAAGGCAATCTCACCTGGGCGCTCCCTCCTGCGATGCCGCCGCAATATTGTCATGGTCTTTTGATCGAGAATCTCGATCTCAAGGTCATAGATTCTAACCCACACCTCAGTGAACAAGATTGCAGGCAGAGCGGCGTAATAGGATTGCCCCACTTGAATGAGGCCGTCATCCCATACCGTACGTACTTCCTGTTTGAAGTAGCGGAAGGGATTGATGGCCATTGGCTTTAAGAATGGCTTTTCCTCTTCGAACATTGCTTGCACCTGCCGCTTCGTCCGACCATGGATTCGTGGGGCCGCCCACTTCTCTTCCCAGTGCATGAGATGCTCATTTTGTTCCTCAATAGACTCAAATTTGCGCCCTTTTAGAGCGGTTTCCTGTGTATGATTGATTGCATTCTCAACGGTGCCCTTACGGTCAGGATCTTCAATGCGGGCCGGATCGGCCACATCGCCGTGATGACTTAGCATGGCTGCGTAGAGATGATTAAGGG
>JBBCAV010000167.1:0-3825 GCA_051382305.1 Bdellovibrionota bacterium FG-2 | reverse complement strand
GGTCGTTCAGCTAAATTTATCGAAGCAGAAGAAGGAAGGAAAAAGACCGTAAATTTTAACTATTTGAATTTCAACACACAAAAAAAGTCAGTGGAGGGCGTCCTTGCTTGATTTTTCACATAACAGGCAAAGTAGGGCTGACCGAGTAAGAAATCACGGTGCCACCAGAGTTGGAGGGGGTGTTATTCGGGATTGCGCTCCCTTTCGTATAAGAAGTGGAAGGCTGTGAATAGGTCAAACCAGACGGAGCCACGTCATTCACCGTGATCGGCAAGCCGAGTGTGGTTGTGCCTCCCGCGTTCGCGGCGGTGATGGTATAAATGGACAAAGGTACAACGCTCGTGGGCGTTCCAGAAATCACCCCGGTAGATGGATCCAGATTTAAACCGGCTGGCAATGCCGGGGCCACCGAGTATGCGATCACCGCGTCTCCCGCGCTGGTGGGTATATCAGCAAGGACCGCTGTTCCCTTGGAATACACGGCAGGGCTAGTGGAATAGCTGAGATTGGATGGCGCGACGACTAAGGATGATGCCGGCGATAACGGGGTTGGTGAAGTCGTAGAGTCAGCTGTTGCCGTGGCATTATCAACGACAATGACATCCGCGTTACACCCCACCACGACCATCATCACAAGAGCCGCCGTGAGCGAGCGCCGAAGCTTCATCACTTTGAACCACCGGTTGCGGGAAAACATAACTGAGACCCTCTTAACGTCCCGCGCCCGAAGTCACTTGAAGTGATCGCTGGGGACAATCTGATCGATATATTTGATCGTCCCATAACTTTTCTTGATTGTTTCAGTCGTTTGATTTGGAGAACACAATAACTTCAAGTCTTCCACAGAGCCATGTTGGTTCACCGCTTAGAACATTCCGTTAATCAATTCGAATTCCACTAACCCACTTCAATCGGTCTTCCGACACCAAGGATGTAAACACTTATGAATAATATATTTGGAAAAAATCTTCTCGCTCATCTCAAGAAGCGCGGCATGAGCCCCGCAGACCTTGCCCGCAAGTGCAAGATCGCTAGATCGACGGTTCACTACTGGATCGCTGGAAAAACAGAAATCACGGCCTCACAGCTTAAGAAAGTCGCCACCGTCCTTGAAGTGGGCATCCACGAATTAGGTTTCGGCGAGTCGGATCCCTATGGACTTGAACCGAACGTAAGTTTGGTCGATTTGTTTCGCGGGGATGTCCGACTAACGGTTCAGAAGATTAATCGAAAAAAGGAACCGCCGTGATGTGGGGTGCGTGTCGTCAGACCTTAAGATGCGGATAATTTGGGCCATTATAATTTGAAAACGAGAACTCCCACGACAAAGGGCACAAGGAGCCTGGTAATGATCAAAAAGCAACACGCCAATGAGATCGACGAACAAAGTGAATTTAATAAAGACTTTCAGGATGCCCTTAAATCAAAGGAAATTGATTACGACGTTAATGTACACATAGCCATAGTCGGCAGGGTCAGTACCGGGAAGAGTTCTCTTCTAAACGCAATCTTGGGTTGTGATCGTTCAAATCCCACCGCGACGGTTGGCGTAAAATCAGGTGTCACCACAAAAGTCACGCCGTATCAACTTGATAAGCGGGTCCTCATTATCGACTGCCCAGGACTTGACGATGTACGAAAAGAGAACAGCGAAAAAACCGAAGAATTTCTCAAAGAAATTGATCTTGGGATTTTTGTTGTCACTGGATCTTTGGACGCTACGCAAAAATCAAACTATGAAGACTTGAAACGTAATTCAAAAAAAATCATCATAATCCTTAATAAAATCGACGAATGGAAGGACCATGAAGGCGGCATTGGAGAGGTTCTTGCTCAATGGAAAAAGGCTCTAGGTGCCAAACATATTTTTGCCACCTGCACCAAAGGATACGATCCAAAATTCAGAAAAGACGCTCCAATGGACCTCAGTGGGGTAGATGAAGTCAGGGAGGAAATTTTCGATTTTTTAGAAAAAGAGGGCAAGGCAATCCTCCTAGCCCGGCATTTAAAAAACAAAGAAAACTACGCCATAGGAATAATAGTGGGCGCGCTACTGGTCGTCGGCGCGGCAGCCTTTGCTCCCGGTAGTGCAGCTTATATCACCGCAACCCAGGTTGTTTCAATCACGTCTCTTCAATACCTTTATACTGGCATCACGCCGACCAAAAAATCGGTCCTTGGCCTTTTTCCGGCGTTTATAGGCGAGACCATGGGGATGAGTCTTTTTCTTTTCGTAAAGTCATTTCTTCCACCAACAGGAATTCTTGATGTAGCTGCTGCTGGCATTGCCATTTTAGTGACATTTGCAATGCTGGCTGCCGTGAAGTGGATGCTCGAACAAGGATACAGCCTTGAGGAGACAGAACGACTGAAAAGCGCATTCAACAGGTTCAAATCCCTAGGGGCGCAGCTTAAGAAAATGTCCATGAGTGACTTCAAAAATAAGGATCGCACCCATCGCTTAATTAGGCAGCTCCTCTCCTCCGAATAAATTGCGCTCATCTTTTTCGTCTCACAGATAGGGACTATAAAATACAAAGGGGACTCCGGCCCAATCAACACACCACCACCAGATCGGTAACGCAATGAGTAAAATTGATCAAAAATCTGGTATAAGAGGTTTGGAAGGGATCTTTAATAACCGTAGGCTCTCGGCTAAAATCACGCGCCATTGCTCAGATTACTCACGCTTGCATTACTTCCATCCCGATCAATCAGACGGAACAAAGTTCTTTGATGGATTTCCGTCGGCGGAGGTTAAAGCGCTTGCCTTTGCGATCGAAGGCCAGTTTTTAAAACTCATTCTAAGCGAACGCGTTCACGGCGTGCCCCTAGAGGGCCTGAATGAGCCGCAGTGGCAAGAGCATTGGCGACTGATCACGTGGCTGATCATAGACGCAATCTCAGAGAGGTTTTTCCTTGAGCTAGACGGGTTAGGGATCTCAGAACTGCCCACGCTTCATGAATACACTTCATTTAGCCAGAAATCGGTGCGAAAGGTTTGTCACCCCGACCTTTTAGCGGCGCTTGACGGCTCGCTCCGAGTTGCAAAGTCACGATCCAACGGTGGGGGTGAGCCACGAATTAGGTGCGACACGATTAAATCTAAACTGAACCCGGCCAAGGAAAACGATGCTTTCACCAAGTTGATGTTGGAAATTTGTAACGACACTCCCGCTAGCGCGCGTACATTTATCTATTCTGTCTTAATCCTAAAGCTCCTCCATCATGTTTTCACTGACTCTGGGCAATTCAAAAAACCAAAGACCGCAGCGATCGATTACTGCAATTACCTTCATTTTTTATCGGGATTACCTGTGCCCGACTCAAATCCAAAGGACGCTTATGCTTCCTCAAATTTCGATGCGATGGCCACTGACCCATCAGGAAAGCAGCGGACCTACCCGCTGAAAAAAGCCTGGTTGGATCAATACCATAAGTACAAAAAACATTTTGTTGGCACAGTCGCTGAAGGAACCATGTTCGCGCCGCTCAACACCGTTTCAACTGTCCCGCTCGAAAAACACCTTGCAAACTCTTCAGCGTTTACTGTCGCGCTGTGCATCCTTCGATGCGGGTCTTACGGGCTCGGTTCTACTGAAAATGTTCTGCGGGCAATCCTCTCAGCGGAATAACTTCCTGCCCTGTCTGATCCACTTCGTCTTCGATAAGACGATGCGTTTCATCTGAATTTCCCCCACATTTCAACCGGATAACCGGTTGTTACACCCCGCGCCGACTTATGGGCTGCTTCGCGTTATTCTGAAATCAATCAGATATCGAGAGACACCCAGGGCGGCGCTATCCACACCCTCAGCAATGAGG
>JBBCAV010000166.1:0-15219 GCA_051382305.1 Bdellovibrionota bacterium FG-2 | reverse complement strand
AACCAGTTTATCGAGCCAGAAAAGAGGTCAAAACAGAGATGGAGTTTTATGGACGCAGGAACAACGTTTTTTCTCGGAGCTGGCCAACTACAAAAGAAGAAGACGGAATGTTGTTTTACGGCAATGGCGGTTTCGAGATGAAGTTCTGAGTTAATGTGGAAATTTTGAGCATGACCTTGACGACACCATTTAATGGTGTATGATAGATTCAATGTGCCTGGACCGTTTCGATCTCCAAAAAGGCAACCAAGCAGCTGCGTAAACTGCCCGAATGGGTTTCGGAGACGGTGACGATTTTGGCCCGAGATATTGAAGCTGCTGGTCCTGTGAAAGGAAACTGGCCAAACTATTCGAAGCATCTCGGATGGCAGTCATCATTGTCATCTCAATAGGCGGGGTCGACCATCGTATATTGCAATTTGGAAGGTCGAGAATAATGAGATGAAAATTGTGGAGGTAACCCATGTCAGCACCAGAGAAAAAGCGCCCTACTGAAGTACGGATTAATGTTAGCGGGCGTTCCTATGTGTTTATGGATATCCCAAAGAAGAAGATTCAGGGTCTTCTAGTCTCGTTGAAAGACTATTCTGAGGACTCGGTCCCCTGGCGTGAGGTATTAAAGGATGTCATCGCCGACGGAGGGGAGGCTGCGACGTCACTTCGCGGTGCGCGCGCACGAGAGGTCATGACTCAGCTAGAGCTTGCCGGAAAACTCAGTATTCCCCAGCAAAATGTCTCCGAGATGGAAAAGGGCAAAAGGCCCATTGGAAAAGCTATGGCGAAGCGACTAGCTGCGATTTTTCGGGTTAATTACCGCGTGTTTTTGTAGTCAGAATTGGATCCGCTTTAAAGCATATTCCCCAGCAACCGAGACTCCAAGAATACGTCACGCTGATCCAAGCCACCCACAATCATTCGTGTAAGTTTGTCAAAATCGGCAGGGATATTTAAAAAGTCGAGATCATCGCTGTCGACGATGAGTTTATTACCCAGGTCGTAACTGTCCATCCAATCGTTGTAGTAACGATTGAGGTCCTTCAAATATTCATCAGGAATGTTTTTCTCAAAATCACGTCCGCGCTTTGCGATGCGTTCCTTGAGTTTGGGTAGAGATTTTCTTAAATAAATGACTAGGTCTGGAGGGGTGAGAAAACCACACATCGTGTTATAAAGATCGAGGTAGTTTTGGTAGTCACGCTGCTCCATTTTGCCTTGCTCATAGAGATTTCGTGCAAAAATATTGGCGTCTTCATAGATGCTACGATCTTGAATGGCGCTATTCATGCCCTGCGACACATCTTGATGGGCGCGGAAGCGATTTGTTAGAAAAAAAACTTGAAGCGGAAAGGACCAACGGCTCATATCTGCATAGAAATCAGCTAAATAGGGATTGTCGGCGACTGCCTCAAAATGCGGTGTCCAGCCAAACTTCTTTGACAACATATTGGTCAATGTCGTCTTACCTGTTCCAATGTTCCCAGCTACTGCGATAAAAATTTTTTCATTAGCCAAGCACTACCCCCCCGAATACTGCCGCGGTGATCTTTCCTTGGTCATAGGGCGAGGGTGCTTGGTTAGTCAAGCTGGGATAAATTAAAAATGGCACTTTTTTCCAAAACTTTTTTTCAAAATTTCAGCATTCTAGTGTACCCTTCTAGTGTTTTAGTCAAATTGTCGTTGAATGTTCAGGGGTTCAGAAATTTACCACCTTAAAGAAAGGATAGTTTTTGTAT
This sequence comes from Bdellovibrionota bacterium FG-2, assembly GCA_051382305.1. Taxonomy (GTDB): domain Bacteria; phylum Bdellovibrionota; class UBA1018; order UBA1018; family UBA1018; genus CAIRTR01. Next base: position 13,486 of record JBBCAV010000166.1, on the reverse strand, counting down.
GGCTGCATCATCGGGATTAAAAGAAAAGCTTGCCGAGAAAATCAAAGCGGAGATTCCTCGGGTCACCAAACTCACCAAAGAACTAGGAAAAGTTGTCATTGATCAGGTCACTATCGATCAAGCGATTGGCGGCGCACGTGATGTGCGTTGTTTGGTCACCGATATTTCCTATCTTGATCCACAAGAAGGAATTCGTTTCCGCGGAAAGACTATTCCCGAAACTTTTGCGGCTCTGCCGAAAGTTCCAGGTGCTGAATATCCTTACGTCGAAGGTTTCTGGTATTTCCTTTTGACCGGCGAGATTCCTACGATGGAGCAGACTCTTGAAGTTGTGAAAGATTTCAAAGCGCGCGCAAAAGTCCCTTCATACGTTTTTGATGTGCTTCGCAAGATGCCTAAAAATGCTCATCCTATGACCATGTTTTCAACCGCAGTTCTAGCGATGCAAGGCGAGTCCGTCTTCGCTAAGCGCTACGCTGCAGGGATGAAGAAAAACGAGTATTGGGATCCGATGTATGAAGATGCCACCAACCTCATCGCATGCCTGCCTGAGATTGCGGCCTTCATTTATCGTTATAAGTACAAAGGTGATACCCCGATTGCGCCAAACAAGGATTTGGATTTCGGCGGAAATTTCGCGCACATGATGGGGATTCCAAAACCCTATGATGATGTGGTCAGAATGTATTTCATTCTCCACTCTGATCACGAATCCGGAAACGTCTCGGCTCACACGACTCACCTCGTGGCCAGCGCGCTTTCGGATGCCTACTACAGCTTCTCCGCGGGTTTGAATGGTCTTGCAGGTCCTCTGCATGGCTTGGCCAACCAAGAAGTGTTGCGTTGGATTCAAGACGTGATGAAGAAGATGGGCGGAAAAGCTCCGAATGCCGATGAAATCAGGAAGTTCCTCTGGGACACCCTCAATGCAGGTCAAGTCGTGCCAGGCTACGGTCACGCCGTGCTTCGCAAGACGGATCCTCGTTACACGTCTCAAATGGAATTCTGTGAAAAGCACTTGCCCAATGATGAGATCTTCAAACTGGTCAACATCATTTACAAAGTGGCGCCAGGCGTTCTCACAGAGCATGGTAAGACTAAGAATCCTTGGCCAAACGTTGATGCTCAATCAGGCGTCATTCAATGGCACTATGGCTTGACCGAGTATGACTTCTACACTGTACTATTCGGCGTAGGCCGCGCATTAGGCGTGATGGCCAACATCGTTTGGGATCGTGGCTTGGGCTACGCGCTTGAGCGTCCTAAATCGGTTACCCTGAACATGCTTGAAAAATGGGCTGCTGAAGGCGGACGTAATCTGACCTGATGCAAGCTTGAACTTTGTTGATTTGATAAAGGCGGGGCGCCGAAAGGTTCCCTGCCTTTTTTGTGGCGTTTTAGCTAGCGGCCGATAGCTCTTTGATTTTCTTTTCGACTTGTTGGATCAGTTTTTCGACCTCAGATTTGAATTCTGCTGAAGATTTAGCGGGTTCAAATCCCAATTCGCCCACTAAGCGGGGGCTATCGTAAAATACGTTCTTCTCGATGCGACCGAGCGTCGTCATCAAGTCTTTGCGGACCTCCTGCAGGTTTGGGATCTGGTTTGGGGTGGCATTGCGAAGATGGAACTTTGCTTTTGCGAGCGAAGTTTCAAGGTGCAAAGGGTTTGAGGTCAGGTCCTTCTCTAGAATTTCAAGTTCTGCTTGAGGTTTCGGACTCAGAGCTAGCGCTTCGGAGAACCAGAGTACAGGGGTTTGCGCTCCGGCGAGTTCTTGATGTGCGATTTGCAGTTCTTTGAGAGCGAGCTCAAGCTCTCCCCGCTGAAAAAGGGAGCGCCCGAGCCAAAGGCTAATCTCAGGTTCGAATGGATTGAGTCTTCGAGCTGCTCTTAACCGCTCCGCTGCGCTGTCGGCGTCCCCATCGAGAAGGCTGCATTGCCCCAAACGAGTCAGAATCTCTACATTGTCAGGCTCAGCTGCGAGGGCCCTCTCAAGACGCTCGCCGGCTTGACGAAAACGAGAAAGGAGCATGAAATTGACCCCATCTTGAAAGGTCTGAAAACTTTCCGCCTTTAGAAAGGTCCTCGAGAGCACGCGGCTCTGTCGCACAAGCATTTTTTGCTGAGCGGGCTTTTCTCGAACAATCGCGGCTCCAAGAACGGCTAGCGCCTCCTCTCGGCGGCCTTGGTAAAAAAGAGCTCGTGCCAAATCGACGGTTACTGAGGTTATTTCTGGGTCTTTTTTCAAAATGCTCTTCAACACAATCGCAGCTTCAGGCCATTTCTTCTTTGACATGAGGAGGTGGGCTTCATGCGCATCTTCTTCGGCGCTTGCCAAACCGAACCCCAGCGAAAAAAACAACAAGCTCAATGCAATCGCCGCCTCGACAGAGCGGCGGACACCAGTTAAACTAAAACCAGTAGAATATGACTTCACAAAGATGGCTCTCATTGATTTGTAGTATAGTCTTTTTTCCGCTCACTGCAATCGCGGTTGCACAAGAGCCGGTGGATCCGCTTGATAAGCCTTCGTCACCGGCTTCGATTGAAGCTCGAACTTTTTCGACGACCATCGCAAAGCAGAGTCGCTCCGCAAAAGTTTTTCTTTTTGCAAATACCCAGAAGAACATGCCTCCCGTAGGACGTATTCTGCTTCTTAAGAAAAAAGGCGAGCCTTTTATGGCCGTACGCGTTCTAAAGGTTTACTCAGACAAGGAGCAGTTTGCGGCCAAGAGAATCAAGCGTTATCCGAAGTTTGCTCCACCCCAAAATGATGATCTTTTTATTGCGATTGAGAAGCTTTCAGATCTCGCGGCGCCGCCGCCCTCATCACAAGATAATAGAGATCTCCAAGAACTTGAGAATGGAGATTCCTTGGATGCGCCCCCAGCCACTCCGAGTTCGGACACCGAAGACTTGGAAAGCCCTCAGGGGGTCCCTTCTCGTCGCGGTGGGGATGAAGAGGATGTTGATGAAGATATTGAAATTGAAATTGATGAAGTATCAGTCCTTGATCCTCATTATCAATGGTTGACCCTGGGGATGGGTTATCTCCGCAACAATGGAGCAGGAGGGGCTTCAACCTATTTTGCTGCAGCCGGGTTTCGTTATGGGGTAACGCTCTTTAAAATGATCCTTCTCCAAAAGGCCCATCTTCAGGATTCCTTTGCGCTAGAGGGGGGGCTTTTTTATTACAAAACACTTAATTATCCTGTGGCCGATGAGGGGTACACCGTGATTCCGATGCTTGCCACCGCTCGTTACAATGTCCAGGTTAAGGAAGGGTTTGGTCTGTTTTTCTACGGGGGGCTTATTTTTAATCGAGTTCTTATCGCAGGGCAGGGCACGGAAGAAACGCGCCTAGATATGAGCCAGATGGTTCCCGCAGCGGGCGGGGGGGTGTTCTTTCAGGTGGGCCCGAACTGGGATCTTCGTTTTGATTTGGGGTTTGATACGGTTGGGTTGGGTCTGACATTGAGGTTTTAGTCATGAAAACAATATTTCTTGTGTTGCTCCTAGGTGGGGTTATTTGGGTTTCAGCTTGTGGGGTAAAGGGAGCGCCCCTTTATCCCGAACCGCCAGTGCCTGAGTTGGAGGCGCTCGAAAATCCATCCCCCAATCCATCTACTGTTCCTGAAGTGCGGCGAAAATGAAGCGAATCAAGCAACACGAAACCTTTTTCAATTATAAAGGCGGCGCATTTTTCGCAGAAAAGGTGCCCCTTCACAAAATTGGTAAGGCTGTGGGTACGCCCACTTTTGTCTATTCTACACAAGGCTTTTTGAAGCCGTTGGCTGCACTGAAGCGTGGGTTGTCCTCCCTTCCTCATTTGATCTGTTTTGCCGCAAAATCGAATTCGAATCTTTCAATTCTGAAAATGCTTTCGCAAGCTGGAGCCGGCGTTGACATTGTTTCAGGTGGAGAATTGTTTCGGGCACTTAAAGCCGGGATTGCCCCCGAGAAGATTGTCTTTTCAGGGGTCGGAAAAACGGATGTGGAAATGCTCGCCGCGCTCACCGCGTCGCCAGCCGGCGTGCTTTCGTTTAATGTGGAGTCTGCTCATGAACTTTCGCGGCTTAACGATCTTGGAAAACAAGTTGGAAAGAAGGTTTCGGTTTCTTTACGTTATAATCCAGACGTCGATGCGAAGACGCATCCGTATATTTCAACGGGGTTAAAAAAGAACAAATTTGGCCTCGAGAAAACTGAGATCCTGGCGCTCACCCGCGCTTATCGACAATACCCGTGGCTACATTTTCGCGGTCTCAGTGTTCATATCGGCAGTCAGTTGCTCTCGCTTAAGCCAATTGCCGATGCGTTTGGGAGACTTTACGAGCTAGCAAGTGTAGTGAACGGCATCCTGCCTGAACCTCTTTCAATTCTTGATTTGGGCGGAGGGTTGGGGATTCGGTATCAAAACGAAAAAGCCCCCGAATTGGAGAAGTATTGCAAACTCATTGTGGGAACGTTCGGGCATTCTAGTGGGTTGTCGGGAAAGCCCTTGATTGTCTTGGAGCCTGGGCGCGTCTTATCGGGAAATTCCGGCGTGCTTCTCACACGTGTTTTGGGGAGAAAAAAACGCGGAGGCCGAGAGTTTCTGATCGTTGATGCGGGAATGAATGATTTGATACGCCCTGCCCTTTATGGCAGTTCGCATGCGATTTGGCCGGTTAAGGGGCAGGGGACGACAGCTCAAACTAAATTCGATGTGGTGGGTCCGGTTTGCGAGACCGCGGACACTTTTGCGGTCGGCAAATCCTTGCCCACGAGTCTTTGTGAGGATGATCTTCTCGCGATTGGATCGGCGGGGGCCTATGGTTTTTCGATGAGCAGCCAGTACAATAGCCGTCCGCGGGCGGCTGAAGTCCTTGTTGATGAAGCTGAATTTCGGGTTATTCGGCGGCGTGAAAACTTTGAGGACCTTATCTTGGCAGAAACGACTTAAGCTGATAAGACGGAAGCGAAATGCAAAAAGAACCACCTACTCAAACACCTGCTCAACCCTTGAAATTTCAAGCGCTCAGCAAAGGACTGGGGTTTCATCCCTTTTCTGAGGGTCTCCCTTATTCTCCCCAAAAAATGGCTTCGCCTTCTAATTCAACGCTGTATTCTCAAGGATCGGGGGCTGTTTCGGCCGGGCCGCCAACTTTTGCCCCGGCTTTTTTCAAGAAACCGACATCTTCTATGCAACTTCAGCAGGCCGTGATTATACCAGTGACTTCGGATGTCGCGCGGCAGTCTGCCTTGCGGTTTTCCAGTGTTTTCAAATGGGTTCTGGCTTTCATCGTTGATTTGAGTTTTAGCCTGATTTTTTGTGGGCTGGGTCTTGCGGGGGCTTTTTGGAAACAGGAAATTTCGATTAACGTGTTGATGAATTCAGGTCTTTTTGTTTTGTCCGTTGTTTTTGTTGCCCTTGCTCACTGGCCCATACTCATGATCCAAAAGGTTATCTTTCATACGAGCGTTGGAAAACGCGTCTGCGGGTTATGATGCTTCTGAAGAAAAAGATCAAATCGGGGGCTGCCCTTCGAAAAACAATCAGCCAAATGCAATCCTCGGGCAAGCGGGTTGTTTTTACAAACGGATGTTTCGATCTGCTTCACCGAGGCCATGTTGAATATTTGGAGCGAGCCAGAGGGCTCGGCGATTGTTTGATTGTGGCGTTGAATAGCGATTCATCGGTTCGAAAGCTTAAAGGGCCTACGCGGCCGCTCAATCCTTTGTCCGATCGCGCTGTTGTCATCGCAGCTTTAGCTTCGGTGGATTATGTCACGTGGTTCGGTGGGCAGACGCCACTGCAAATCATCAAGCTATTGAAACCTGACGTCTTGGTAAAAGGTGGCGATTGGAAGGCGGACACGATTGTCGGGGCCAAAGAAGTGGTAAGTTGGGGCGGTGCGGCGAAGTCGTTATCCTTCTTAAAAGGTCGAAGTACCTCGGGCATTATTGCACGTGCTAAAAGCGCTAAACGTGCCGGTGATCGCGCCGATCTTTCGCCCGCAGCTGTTTGCGCACCATTATCCAATCACGCACGGGGCCGAAAGCGCAAATGAAGAATCCCGTACTCAGGATCAAGGGGACTGACAAGAATGCAAGTTTTCTGGGGTCCCGCACTTCGGGAGATACCCCTAAAAGAACTGCGAAATAACATGCAGAAAGTAGGAACCACGTAAAGAAGGGGCGCCGTAGAATGTATCGGCGAACCCACCGAATTCTCTCTACACGCAAAGTGATCATGAGTGAGATGAATGCCGCTAAATTTGAGCCGGCAATCGCCAAAACAATGGCGCTGGCGCTTAGATCAAAAAGGCCCAGCCCCAGGATAAAGCAAAGGGTCGTTCCTAAAACTCCATTTACAATCGCGATGGTCATATCAAGATTTGTCCCTGTGAATCTATTGCTACCACAGAATGACCTAGAGTTGTATGCTAGAGAGCATGCGCCTCATAATTGATTCTCACGTCCACATGTTTCCCGATCCTCTGCGTAAGCTTGCCCCTGGCCTGGCATCAGGGTCGCTTGCGCAAACTCGAAAGTTCTTGCGTCTTTGGCGGCGGCCGATTTCGCGGACGTTGCATAAACTTCAAACGCTGATGAGGCATTTCCCCACCCCCGCCTTGAAAGCACTTGATGAATTTGGTGGCTTTGCGCCGCTTCCAGGGCTGCTTATTGAATCCACTCTCGCCGATCTCATCGAAGCGATGCAGGACGCGAAAACAAATCGTGCGGTGATCATTGCGCATCCTCCTCTTTGTCCCAATGAACTGGTGTTGGATGCCTGTGCGGAATTTCCGCGATTGATTCCGGCGGTGAATTTGGCTCCTGGTACCCGGGATCCCAAGCGGACCCTTCAAAAATACCACAGGCTTGGCGCGAAGTTTCTCAAGATTCACCCTGCGGCCGATGGTCAGGGCGTGGATTATGCCCAATATTTAACGCTGATTAAAACTGCCTGTGATTTGGGATTGCCGATTATTATTCATACCGGAAGTCTTTACTCGCATTTACTTTACAAAGACCCGGCTCAAGGTGATGCGGAACGTTTTAAGAAGTGGTTTAGGGATTTTCCTGCAACATTTATTTTGGCGCATATGAATATGCATTCACCCATGGTGGCGATAGATTTGGCGGAGGAATTCCCTAACGTTGTTATTGAAACATCATGGCAGCCTGCGGAGATTATTGGAGAGGCGGTGCGACGGATTGGCGCGGAACGGGTGATTTTTGGCTCGGATTGGCCGATTGTTGGCGATAATATCAAGATTGGAATTGAACGCATTGACGAGGCCGTCTTAGGCGGACTGATTCAGGCGGAACAGGCGCAGATGATTTTAGGTGGGAACGCGACGCGACTTTTCGGAATTACCGAGGTGCATGAGAATGCCTTTTGAGCTGAGTGCGCTTTCTTTTGCTCGCATAAGTGGGCTTTCTCGGCAGAAAACAGTATTTTTTATTCCGGTGGGACCGCTCGAGGATCATGGAGTGCATCTCCCGTTGGCGCTGGATCTTTTGGAAGCCCGTGCGCTTTGTCGAAAAACGGGCGCACGCCTGGAGTCCGAGATGTCAGGGTGGACGGCGGTTGTTTTGCCGGATTTCCCTTTTGGAATTGATTCAAACACCTCTTCATTGGCGCTCACGGTTCGAGCGCATGTTCTTCGCGATGCCTTAGTTGATATTTGTCGGGGTCTTACGCGTCTGGGCTTTCGTCATTTTGTGTGTTTTTCTGGGCAATGGGGGCCAAGACAACTTACTGCGATTGAGGAGGCAGGGAAGATTGTTTCACGAGGAAGAGGCCTGCAAGTTCTGGGGAGTTTGCTCGGCCCCTTTCGGCCCTCCTCGAACTCTTTGCCGACCTTTGTTTCTGCTAGCTCTGCCCTGGTTACCAAGGAGCAGGTCAAAGCATCGCCCTTTAGGTCTCGCCCGCGCGAGCATGGAGGGGCGAGAGATACTTCTGTTGCGCTAGCGCTTGAGGGAGTGCAAGTCGATCCTTCTTTTTCAAGCCTTCCAGAGCAGGTGTGTGAGCGTAGTTTTTTTGGGCCCGCGCCTCAAGGGTATTGGGGGGATCCGGCTAAAGCCTCGGTGATCCAAGGCACAGAGATGCTCGAGGGGATGATAAACGACATTTTCCCAAAACTTCGTGCGGTTTGGGATGGGGCGAATGCACAGTATCTTTTCCGATCTTGGTATTCGATCTTGCCGCCGAATAAGAGTTTCTTTAAGGCAAACCTGCTTGCAGCCTTAGCGCTGATTTTTCTCATCGGTTGGGTCTATTTAATGTTTACGACCCTTTTTCCGGGTATTTAATGTGGCGGTTGAAGGGTGAACACAGTGCTTGCTTTTTGGACGGTTTCAAGCGAATTAGAAGGTTCTTCGGAAGTGTCGGGATGTAGCGCAGCCTGGCTAGCGCGCTTCGTTCGGGACGAAGAGGTCGCGTGTTCGAATCACGTCATCCCGACCAAATATCCCCAACAAAAGCAAATACATAAACTAGGCTCTTCCGAAATGTGTTTGGCGAATTCTTTTCGATAACTCCTCTGTAACTCCTGAAAAACTACTTTTCAAAGACGTTGTTTGTCTGAGTGCGCATTGATTGATGCCAGCGATTCTTGTGACCCTTGTTCGCTATAGGCAAGAGAAAGTCGACAGTACCCAATTTGAACGTTTTCTCGGCGTATCACTTTTGCGGAGAAAAAATCCTTGAGAGTCATTCTCCAATTCCTAAATTCCGCAATAGCTCTTGAGCAAATTACAATTGACACTTGAATAGGCGGTAGATGATTGATTGCAGATTCCATAAGTTTTCGATGTATTGACACTTAAATATCCGTACCGTCCTCGGTCGGAATTTAGTAGCACCGGCGGATTGGCGCTATAGGAATTGCAAGCCGAGTAGCTTCCGTATTTGCTGCCGTAGCTGCTATATGCATTGCGAACAGATGTGCTGCCGTAACTGCTCCCATGCGTCCCCCAGTCATTATGAATTGAATCGACTTCGCTCGATGTGCAACTCCAACACCCAAGAAAAGTCGTCTCCGCAATCACGTATATCTTTCCGGAAGAAGGCCCGTTGCATAGTAAAGTGAGATCCTGGCAATCGGATTCCGAATAGCTCCACGATGAGGAATTACAAATACCACCAGAAGCCCACGTGTTGATGCTAAGATATCCGCGCAAATGTTATGTGCGGGTTGGTGCGACGAGACGCTCAAAAGGGACTGGTTCCGGAGCTGGCAGAAAGCTATTCGGTTATTCGGCCCGATCAGGAGATTGAATTTAAGTTGAAAAATGGTGTGAGAGACTCCGACGGCGAGACACTTTCTCCACAGTACGTTAAGCGGAGCCTCGAAGAGCAACTTGCACGTAGCCTTGCGCTAGGTTCTGATGTGAGGGGGTATCGTTTTCTTGTGGGCTTCGAGGGGTGCTCCGCAAAGAAGTGTTCGATCGCGGGAATCCAGGTCAAGGAGCCTGGGAGTTTGCGCCTCGTTTTTGCCCAACCTTATCCAAACGTCCTCGATCTCCTTGAATCTACTTTTTTTGTTCATCGCACGAAAAAAACCAATGGGCATGAGCTTCCGGTGAGTTGCGGTGCTTATCGAATTTCTCGAGTGACGGATAAATCAATGCTGCTGGAGCCTTCGACCTCTCAATTGGCGTCGGGGCCAAGAGTCAAAGGAAGTCCCAGCACCTTCGAAATTTATGTCATGAAGCCTAATGACGCGTATCAAGCCTTTTGTCGTGGTGAGATTGGCGATCTCCTCTTTTACATGCCCACCCGTGAGGATCTACTCAAAGCAGGCTGTAAACCCGGTAGCTATCAATATAAAGAAGTCGACTCTGCAGGGTATTGGCTGGTTTCGATGGGCCCACGGCCTCAAAGCAAACGTCAGCCCCAAGTCGGGAAACTGATTTCTTCATTTGATGCGAAACAGTTTCGTGCTGATTGGGCGCTTGAAAGCCCCGCGCAATTCTCTATCCTCCCACAGGAGTTTGGAATCGATGTAAGTCTTGATCCACCAGTGCGTGGAACAGAATTATCTCCTGCTGGGGGCAGTTCTAAGAAGCCTTTGGGTTTTCGCTACATCTGCGGCATGCCGAATGCTAAAAAGTTACAAAGCGCTTTGAAGAATTGGTTTGCCAAGGCCGGTGTCTCGGCGACCATCATAGAGACACCGTTTACGGCATTTATTTCGGACCTTGTTGCGGGTGGGTCTGATGGGTATGTTTACGCGGAAATTGCAAACTCCGATGCCCCTCTCGATTTCCTCTCCTCATTTTATCAGGCGGCTTTACGTAATCTCAATCCCAAAGCGGCAAAGAGGCTGAGCATGGCGTGGGAAAATTACTCTCGCGCACGCTCTAAAGACTCACTACGAGCGTTGGAGGCTACTCTGAGCAGTACTGGACTCTATTTTCCTCTTTTTCGCTTACGTCGACCTTTGGTTATGTCAAAACGTTTCACCCTTGAACATTATCGAGACTTTGGTCTGTTCACGGTTCGTGTTTCGTCGTTTCGCGTGAATTCGGAGAATAAGTGATCAAGTCTGAAGGCGTCATCTTTAAAACAGTCTTTTTGCCCCTGATCGTCCTGTGTGTGTTGATCTTGTGCGTGACCGTGTTCGCATTTCGAGAAACCCGCCAAGTCGCCATGTTGTCTTCCGAGCGAGTACTTGTTGAGCAACTTCTGAAGGTTTCGGATGAAGCTATCTCTAGCAAAGATCATTTTGAGTTGAACAAGAACATGCAGGCTCTGCTGTCGGGGCGTGTTCGAGTGAAAATCCGGTATGCAGACAAAACTACGATCCAGTTTCCAAAAGACTATTTTTCGACCGACTGGGATACCTCACCCTCATTCACGTTCCGGCATGTCACACAAAGTGGCGAAAGTGTCGAGGTGCAGGCCTGGTCTATTTTGCACGAGGAACCGTGGTCAATATACGCGCTTTATTTAGCTGTTTTAATTATAGGTGGCGTTTTGTTTTGGCGCGCTGCTAAGCACCTTTCATGGTGGCAAGATGATTTGGAGAGGACTGCTGAAATATTGGTTTCACCCGAAGGTCAGGATTCACAGAGTCTAGCGAACTTTGAGCCCACTGCTCAAAAACGCATCCACTATGATTTTTTTCGCAAAATTGCTCTCTTTGCTGCAGAGGCTCGGAATGCCGAAGAGCAGTTTCGGTTGAAAGAGGCCAAAAGTCGGGAAGCGGTTATGCTATCTGCAGTCGCCACCCAAGTCTCCCACGACATCCGCTCCCCGCTTGCAACACTGATCTCCGTCGCGCACAATAGCCCTGGTCTTCCCGAAGACGCGCGCGTGCAGTTGCGCGGCGCTGCGAATCGCATACGCGACATTGCAAATCAGCTGTTGGATAAAAACCGAGAACACAATAGAGATAAAAACACGATAGTCCTTCCGGGCGCGCATCTTGAAACCCACTCCGACGCCGGAGTCGGAAACGGAAACGCTAACGTGCTCGCGGCGCCAGGTCCATCGGTCCTCTCCCAAGAGGAGCGCTCCACCCAACTCCTCTCTGCCGTCCTCGAATCGGCGGTGTCCTCAAAACGCTTGCAATATGCCGAAAACCCGCTAATCACCATCGAATCACACACTGACGACGTCTATGGGCTTTTTGCCAACCTTCAGCTCACTGAATTTTCACGGGTCGTCTCAAACTTGGTCAACAACTCAGTTGAAGCGTTCGAAAAAGGCGGCCGCATCGATGTCTCCCTTCGAGAAGAAGGTGGCAGGGCCGTGATTGAAGTGCGCGATAACGGCAAGGGAATTCCTCCGCATCTTTTAGCTAAAATTGGCGTGCAGGGCGAGACTCATGGCAAGGCGGGGGGATCGGGCCTGGGCGTGTATCACGCGAGGAAAACGATTGAATCGTGGGGGGGCTCGCTTGAGATTGAGTCAAATCAAGATTCAGGCACCGCTATTCGATTAAAGCTTCTCAAAGCAGACGCGCCAGCGTGGTTTGCGCCGAAGGTTCCGGTGGAGGGTATGAAAACGATTGTCGTCTTGGATGATGACCCAGGCATTCACCAGATCTGGGAGTCGCGCCTATGCGCATACCAAGCCGCGCGCTTGAAATCTGAAGAAGCGCCCGAGAGTCCGCCAAAGAGTGCGGTGGTGGTGCTGCATTTTTATTCCGCTCAAGAGATTTTAAAATGGTTTCGTTCGAGCCTAGGGTTGGGCGAGGCCGGCGATACTCCGCTCTACCTTTGTGATTATGAACTTGGGGGTCCCAAAGGAGAAACGGGGCTCGATGTCATCGAAAAATTGGGCATCGCGAGCCAAAGCATCTTGGTCACGAGTCGCTATGATGAAGCGGCAATTCAAGAACGCTGCGTGCGGTTTGGGGCGCGACTGTTGCCCAAGTGGCTTGCGCATCGAGTGTCGCTGGGGTGAGGGGGCATCACTGCAGGGAGCGTGCTGGTTTTAGAGTGTGAGGCGGGAGTTGGTCAAGGAGAAGGTGCGCGGGGGCCGCTATTTTAGATCGTCTCTCCTAATGAGTCGCGATCCCTCAAAAACACTCAAAATGTAAATCGACGAGTTGCCGATTCGGTAGATAATCCTATACCCTTTATAGATGAGCTCCCGCGCGGATTGCGTTTCATCTTCGCTGACAATGCGGCCTGATTCCGGAAAATTCGCAAGTGCTTCAGTTTGCACCATGAGTTCTAAAACGAAACTAACGGCGCGCTCGGGGGAGTCTTGCTCAATGTATTCTTCGATCTCAATAAGTCGATCGCGAGCAGGTTCGGTCCAGATCACTTTCATTTCAGATTTTTCCTGATTTTTCTGCGAGCCTCAAGGTGACTTTTTACCTCTTCTGACGTATAGATCTTGCCCGCTGCGATAGCGGCTTCGCCTGCTCGGATTTCGCCACGAATAAACTCAATGCTTTGGTGTTGAATCCGGTCAAACTCTTCGGGAGAAATCAGCACACCTGCGGGCCTGCCATTTTGGGTAATTACGACGGGATGCCCCGAGGTTCGGACGTGCTCCAGCCAGCTTGCGGACTGTGCTTTGAACTCCGCGATGGGCACAATATCTCTGGCAATTTGGACGGCTTTCATGGGCTGATCCCTCCTATTTATCGTTATTATAGTACAATATTTAGACCTTTAAAAGTTTGAATCTAATCAATTTAAAGGCAGGTACTATGAATCTGATATAAGTTTATAAATTTCGTACACTTATGTCGACAGTCTCAGTAAGCAAGATTTCACGTGAGAACGAGTCTTTTGTTCTCCCCCTGGACGCGCGGCTCCCGTCTTTGAGCGATTTCAGGAGGGTAGGGCTAAAAGGAAACCGCGTTTGATTGCCCTCGTATAGACGGTCCCCTGTCAACGTGAATTTTCATGGATCATTTTGAAAGTCAGGTTCGACCTTTGACTTACAACCTCGTATTCGCGTACTGGCTAACGCATTAAGATTTGTCCGTAACGGTTATCCACAATCTATCCACAGTCGCTTTAGACTAAGGG
>JBBCAV010000165.1:0-20563 GCA_051382305.1 Bdellovibrionota bacterium FG-2 | reverse complement strand
GTCGTAGAATCCGGCGATAAACGCGTTATTGGCGTCCGTCTCAAGCGAGGCGGGATGTTTTGGACTGTGAGTGGCGCCAACGCAATTATTGCACTGCGAAGCTGTAGACTGAGTGGTCGATTCGAGGACTTCTGGGAGAGAAGGTCGTCAAAGCCTGCTGCGTCAACCTGGCTGTGGAGCGGGAGCAGCCTGGGCCCCTATCTCACAAAATTGTCGTGCACCCGACGACTACAAATTTGTCCTGATTCAAATCATTTCCGAATGGATTCCTGACGTGAACGATGTCACCCACTCGCAGTGCCATTAGATGACTTGTTTGAGTGGAATTGAGCGAATTTCGGCGAGCATATTCTCGTCGTCGATCATCAGTTCGAAGTCGATTCGCTGGTTCATTCCGGTTTCAACCCAGCAGCGTTCTTGGTGGTTTTTTTTCTTCACCTGTTCAAAGCTAAGGTTCAGGTATTCCGCAATGCCCAGGTCAAGAGATTGAATATCAGACTTCGAAAGCAGAGAAAGGTTTGGTGGTCGCTTCGCAGACAAGTCGTAACCACGGCGTTCAAACGGCAGATCTGAGGTCCCAAGTTCCATTAACGCAAGCAGTTCGCCCTTTACTAAGTCATAAATGAAGGACGGGACGGTTCCCAGTTCCATGCGCATATATGTGTCACCCGTAACAGGTCGACCATGACGATTTAGGTGATCCTTGTCTGCCGCGAATAGCGACTTGAGGACGTTGTAGAGGTTCGCACCTGGTTTCTTAGACAGGACGTAGAGAAATGACTCCAAAGCTTTTGCTGGGTTGACTTCAAATTTGATCTTGTCCATAGAGGCGTCCATCTGCTTTCCAGTATACCACAAGACATAGGCTGTCTATATGATCGGGTAAATCGAACTCCTGTCATTTTGTTACCCCTGTGTTGCCCCGAAACAAAAACAGGCTGCCGAATAAATCGGCAACCTGTTGAAATTATTGGTGGATCGCGGCGGGATCGAACCGCCGACCCGCTGATTAAGAGGCCAACCCTTTGTTCTTGCAGGCCTTTCAGTCCTTTCGGGCTCGAATATACCTGGGTTTGGGAACTTGTCAAGCTTGCCAGATTTGCCGGTCTTGTGGTTCTGTGGCCACAAAATGGCCACAAACATGAAGTACACCTCAAAGAAGAAGTCTGAAGCCGCGATCGAGAATCCGAGCAAGCGAATTCCTTACGACACCCGAGGGGATCGGGTATCGCGCGATGACGCTTGGCAAATTATCAGAGAACTTGTCTTTATAGTTTCTCATTATGGGTGGGAAACGGAGATTTCCGGGGAACTATCAGAGAGGGATTTCGCAAGACTCAATCGTAGGAATAGACTGCTGCGCGAGGTAATAGGCGCAATCTCCAAGTTCAACAAATGGGACGAAAGTAACGAGGCCACGATTATTGCAAAGCACGCCCATCCCGAGCTTCAGGGTATTTATGAGCGTGTTGTTTCCGGCGAGCTATCAGTTGACGAGTCTCGCCCACTGATTATTTCCATGATGAAGGGCTACCTAGCGCCATTGTTTGTGGGCGATAGATGCCCGTTCAATGACGACACCATTGGGAAATATCTCGTCAAAGCTCCAAAGGATATTTCGGTTGGAACGAAACTTCCCACCAGCAAGAAGGGTGGAAAGAATGCGATCACTGGCCCCGCCACGATCGCCGACCGTGCTTTAGGTGAATTGCTTGGGATTGGATACAGAGCTGCAAACGATAGCCGAAAGGGCGACGGATTTGACCATCTCACCTATCGGTTCCGGTACAGCGATACCGGCATGATCATCCCAGGCATCAATGACCTGCCCTACCATCAGATAGTTGAAACCCTTCTGAACGTTTTTCACCTCGATTCTAAAAAGGCATATTCCTTCGCCGATGACTTAGGCGCAGCTCCGAACGCTTTTCCCTCCCTCGATGATGACGAGAGTGCCGGGACGTCGGGGGCGCCGGACCCCGAGGATGATCATCAGGGATCAAAATGTGTAAGTCTGCCAAGGTTGGTCTTGACCCGCATTAGAGACAAATGATTTTTAAATTTTGTGAAACTTTTGGCGACTGAGTTTCGATAAAGAGTAACCTGTTTGTAGCCGCTCCTTCCTTGGTTCGGATTGGCCATGAGATCAGTCCAGTGAGTGAGTGCCGTAGCTATTCAATTAGGCGAGCTATTGCCAATTGAAGAGAATTGCTCGCCTTTGAGACGCCACTTACTTTCAGTTTAAGCCCCAGAGTTAGAATCATTGATACTAAGTCTTGAGGAGTTTCGCAGTCTCTCAATTTATCGTCGAGCGTTGTCAGATTATTGATTAGGTCCTCATCCTCTGGGTCGATCATGCACTCGACGTCAATAGGATTTGCCAGGTTACTTTGCGCGTCATGAATGGTGAATGAACAACGATCTCGCGCAGCGCGTATTACCTTGCCTTGAATGATAATTAAATCATCCGTCGACTGACTAGATTTAGTAAAATCCAAATATTTTCTTTTGTGATCTTGACTAAGCACGATGGCACCATCGTTTGCGTTCAACAAGCTGGACCCGATGGTTACGGTGTCGTATACCACACTTCCCCTTGCTCTTAAGGGGGGAGCAATTGAGTAGAAATTATTCTTGATCTCAGCAATTTGTGTGGCCTGTAGCCCGTATTGAGCCTCTAAGGCGGCACTTTCTTTGTGTGAGGAAATTTGAAGTGTATCCCTAAGAAGATCCCTATCGCTTGCAACCTTGACGAGCATTTTCAAGCTGCCTGGAGCACACAGAGGGGTTCCAAATATCTGTTTAGACGGATCTTGATATTTTCCGGGTAAAAACGATTTCAACGTCTTCATCGCTTTTATTGTGCCCGAACAGATGGTGGTCAAAATATTAGTGAAATCGCTCTCAGAAATTGAAAAGGGCGAAATTTTAGGGCCGCTAAGGGAGAACGAAAGAAAGTCATAATCGGCTTTCAGCATTACGCCTGCTGCAGGAAGCTTGGTTTGGTCGCATCCGATCGCCAACTGCTCAATTTGATTATTTGGACTTACAGTAACTTCATAGCAGGCTTCTGACTTCAGTATGAAGTCTCGAATCGAGATTTCCTTGGACAATAAGCTGTAGAGGCGAAAACTATTAATCGAAACATAGATCCATCCAGATAGTTGATCTGTTTGCTCCACGTTATATGCGAGATAATACCCCTTGTTGCTAGGAGTGTAGAATGAGTAAATGCGTGGTCCATCATACTCGACAAGCACATCCGCAATTTCCTGATCTTGAAATTGAGCTGTTAGCAGTTCAGTGGACATTTTTGCTGTCCACCTTTCTTGAGATAGTCACTGGATCGAACCCTATCGGATGCCACCAATTTGAGTGATTACTTTTATTGTCATCAATTCGACCGTGACTGCGTTGAATTGCTACTTCGGCAATTCCGCCTTTCTTGAAAGAAGAGATCATTTCAATTAAAGCGCGTGCGTCGTTAAGCGAAGGACAGAGTGAAACTGCAGAATTACTACAATCTTCGGGGAATTTCCCTAATGGTGGCAAAAATGCCCTAGGAATGAAGTTGCCTGAAGACAATTCCCCGTCTTTGAGAACACGAAAATAAGTCTGCTCCTTGCACACCGCAGTCTGCGGCGGGCAGTCTTTGAGGTGGCAACCGAGAAGCTTTGGCTCGTTCTGCGAACTAATCGAAGATTCAGGCATCATGCATCATCTAACCTGAGTTTAACCTATTGGCAACAATCTACAAGAAAGTATTGCGTTATGTGCAGTAGAGATAGCCTCGGAAGCAATATTCTTGAATTCGATGGGCAACGCTTACCGAGTACCCGCTATATCATCTTAACCGTCGGTCGGCGGCTCATTACAATTCCTGAATGCCTACTTCAGTCTACTGAGGTTTGCCTCGTTTGGCGCATAAAGTTGTACTTGCTCTTGTTGTTTATGGCTTTTTAGGCAATAATAATAGTTAATACTATGGTTGTAAAAACGCTCGAAGAAAAAGTGCTGAATCAGCTCCGAAAGCCGGGGCCGAAAAAGAAGCGAGTCACCTTCTTTATTTCTGAAGACGCTAAGGCAGCACTCGCTAAATGGTGCACAGATAAGAAAGTTAAGGAGTCCCCGGCCCTTGAAGAGATGATTCGGGCCGTAATTCCAATGCGATATTTTTCAGGGGGGAAATAGATGGCGTGGCATCCAAGGGGAGTCTTCCCCAAATATAGAAATTGACTGAGCAAATTCCAATGCCCATTAAGGGGCGAGGTCTTGTCGATACTCTTAAACAGGATGGAGTCGTAACCTCGCATTGGGGTGTGTATGTTCAGGCTGCCTCCGTCTAGCAGGGAAAAAGCAGGGAAGGGCACGCTATGAGTTACGAAGTAGGTAGGGGCAAGCCGCCCAAGCACACGCAGTTTAGGCCGGGGCAAAGTGGGAATGTCGAAGGTGCTCGTCGGCACAATCAAGAACTGAAGGCCGTTAAGCGCCTCGTATCTACGGAGGTTCAAGAGCTCGCGACACTTCTACTTAGGGGTAACATGGCCGAGGTTAAGGCTGCCCTTGGCGATAATGAAGCGTCGGCGTTAAAGGTGATGCTCGCGTCGATAATTGATCGTGGGTTTAGAAGAGGAGACATGCGAACCTTAGATAGTCTATTGAATCGCCTCATAGGGAGGCCCAGCGCCAATGTTATTGTGAGTAGTGATGAAGTTAGTCCGGTCAGGGTCATGGTTGAGGCCATGACCCGTGAGGAGCGAAAAGCCGAGCTTGCTCGATTGAGGGGGCGTGCAGCCCCCTTTGGTGACGATTAAAGAGGCATACAAAGTCCCGCTGTTCTCTAATTTTGATCTATTCTTCGCTCGCTGGACATTTTTTAAGGTCGAGCTTACGCTTACTTTTTGCAAGGTAGGCTGAGCGCAGCTCACCCATCGATTCCTTCATCTTTAAAATTCTTTGACCGGCGGAATACATCTTTTCCTTGTCGACAAAGCCAGAAATCGCGGCGGCCTGTTTTTCTCGGTTAATCGTGGTTTGCGCCGCATCTATTTCGGCCTGCAAATCGCACGCGCTGTTTTGGATGCCATCTGGACTTGCGGCGAACTTACTTGCGGCGTTTTCGGCGTCCTCGCGAGCGATAATCTTGCTAATTTGTTCCTTCATGTTCTGACTTAACTGGCATGCTGGGCTGGTCTTGTCGCTGGAACAGGTCGTCTCAGCGAATTTTTTGAGTGTGACGAAAGATTTTACCAGCCCTTCCATCGGGGACCCTTTTTCCTGAGAGTGAAGAACGTAATGGCGGGGGAAATAATCGACGTACTCTGCGGCGCCTGAAATGACATCGCTTTGACTAAGTTTGGGGATCAGAATTTCAACGATTTCCGGGCATGCGACTTCCGCAGCATCTATTAGGTGAAATTTCGTCGGGATCGCTCCTTTTTCAAGCAAGACTTTCACAACCTCGGTACGGCAGTTTTCAGGATTCGGCTTGATAGCATGCTCCTGATGGCCTTTGATGGCGCTGTCAAGAAGTTCTCGACCATAGCGGTCATTCATCGCGCCGTAGCCGTTACCGGAATTTTCGGTCAATGTCTTCTTCAAGGTAGCCGTATCACCAGCGATGATGGCCGCATCCACTCGGTCTGCCTCTCGATCGCTGAGCTGATTCCATGGCATATTTGCGCAACCTATAAATGCCGGGAGCAAAAAAGCGGTGAAACAATAAATGACCTTTTGAATTTTTCGCATAGTTTGTTTCTCTTTCCTTGTGTTCCCTTTTTCGTTCGGGTTTTCATGGACTTTTCGTACCGTTAAAAACGCCATAAGATCCCCCCGCTGCCTCCGAGTGAAATCGCCGTCAGGCCTCCCCCTGAATATCGGCGAGCATTCATTTGGATCAGCAGCCCGATAGGGCTGCGTTCGAGGCTAAAATCTGCTCCAAGTTTAAGCCCGACCCATTGCTGACTTAGTGTAATGTCTGCCGCGTTTGCGATTGAGTCAGGGTAGATGCCGTGATCCAGATAAAATTGGGCTTCTCTTGTGTCCTTCCCGGCTACGGGGAGGCCAACGAGGCGTTGGCGGAACAACCCTGCTTCGGGGGACACAAAACATAAGTACTTGAGGGACTTCTCGGTGCCGTCGATCCTGCTCGTCCCTCGTGCAAAAGCAACGGGGATGCCGAACCCAAGCTCGTAGCCCGAACCTTCGTAGGGAAATGCCGTGTCTTTTGCAGTGTCGGCAATAAATGAGTTGTTGTTGCTGTTGCGACCTATGAATTTCACAGTATCAGTGGAACCGCTGCTATTGACGCCGCTCTCAAGATGCAATCCGAACCGCCCGAACCATTTTTCAATACTGAGTCCAAATGATTCTGAGGATGCCGCCGGTCCGGTATTAACTGTGGGCCATGCCCCCCCGAGGTATCCGCTCAAAATCCAAGGGGAGGACTCAGACCGTAGTTGCTCTATTCGGGCGGCTTCTACTGCTTTTGTCTGCTTTTCCTCAACCTCGGAAACAGTAATCAATTTTATAGAAGCTATAGTCCGTCTTTCACCACCTCGGAGGCTAACATTGATCGTCTCGGGCCTGTAGCCATCTTTTTCAAATGAAATATCATGGTTCCCTGCCTCAATAGCGAGTTCGGCGATAGGGGTAATTACGGGTGAGCGGCCAGAATTCAAAATGGCTCGCCCATCAACCCTGACGGACGTACCGGGGGGAGTAGTGATCAATGCGAGGTGCGAGGGTTTCAGCGGTAAATTGATGTTAAGATTTTTCGTATCGTGTTTGCCGACCTCTACCTCCTGTGAAAAGCGCTCCGCTTCGGGATGTAATAGCTCGACTCGAACTTTGGTTCCTGCCTCGACTTTGATTTCGTGAGTTGGGGTAGGGCCCTCAGGTTTTCCATCTACGAGAACGACCGCGCCCGGTGGCTCTGAAGCTACCCTCAGACTGCCCGAAGCTTTCATTAGGACTTTTTCGAGCTTCACGGTTTTACCCGGCGTAACGATGAACTGCTCGTCGACCTCCTCAAAGGAGGGGTGAGATAGGGAAAGGGTGTGAAGTCCGGGGCTGAGTTGCCCGTTGACTTGAACGGGTGTTAGTCCCCAACCTCTCCCGTCAATAAGGACTGAGGCCCCATTCGGAAGACTGCTTATTTTAACGGTCCCCTTTACTCCTTCGGTTGGGTCGCCCTGTTGCGAAAAAATGACCGCCTTTGTCTCGTTTTTTTCTGAGGCGAGGCGCGCTTTTTCTTGCGTAATATCGGCTTTTCCGTATTTGAACAGAACCCAGGTGTTTATTCGACCGTCAGGGCGTTCTTCGATATACTCACCGTCGCGCTCGAATCCATTCAAGCGAACGGATCGCAAGTGTTCTTGGGTTCGTTTGATTGACTCGGTTTTCGTCAGGGACTCGTAGGAGTCGTGGTCCCCGGTGACGATGGCCCCGAAGTTTTCAAGGCGCGCTTGATCTATCGCATCCGACACCGCCGAGCTAAAGCCCTGCTGTTCATTTGGGGCCTCTGAGGAGCGTCCCACATAAAATTTTGAATCGGCGGTATCCTTGGGCCTCTTTTGTGTCCACTCGGGGCGATCTGAAGCGCTTACGAGGGTCGTTGAAAGGGAGACGATCAAGGCGGCACAAAATATGAGTGACAGCTTCATGATCCCTCCTTCCTTAAGACGGACATTTGCTCTTCTTGTTCAAGGCCTATTTACTGTCAGCTTCGTGCTTGAAGAAATTGATCTGTTTTTGGGCAATAGCCTCTTTGATGCGCGGGTCAGCCGATTCCACCTTTTCGAGAATGGACCTTTTGATCGCGTCGTAATCCGCTTGCTTCACTTCGGCAAGAGAGTGGCAATCAATGCGCTCGGTGGGGCCGATGCGATAGCGTTCAAAATACTGCTCGGTGAATTTCATCCCGCTGATCTTCCCAGTAAACTCGCTGCTCCGGCTTTTGCCAAGAACGGTTTCTGCCGATTCGTTGATCGAGCCAATATGATGATCAAGCTGACCCTTCATTTGGTTCTGAATCTCGCTAACAAGAGCTTCTTTGCCGTCCAATTTTACAAGATCAAAACAGGCGTCGACCCGCTCATCACCTCGAACCGTGTGAGAGGCCTTGATAAAGATCGTCCCGTCTTTTTCCCAATTCATTTTAAGCGACTGAGCCCATTTCGGGGGGGGAGTCGTCGTGAGTCGAAGAGTCGATAAATTCCCTCTTGGGGCCAGAGGTCGCGCAACCCATAACAACAAAGACAGCAATGGTGCAAAAAATACTAAAATGGTTTTTCATTTAGTCTTCCTTTCTTTGTAGGCGTTTTGCCTCGATCATAAAAATTCCGTTAAAGGCGGGCTCATTCTGAATGTTGAAGATTTCATTTAGTGGGAGTCGCGCCGCATTGGCTTCCGCGTGCCCCCCTGTAAGAAGCCACTGAAAATCGGTGCCCAAGGCTTTTGCGAGTTTTGCGACTGCTAGGAAGTCTGCGGGCGCGCCTCCTTGAAGCCAGGCGTGAACGACGGGGGGGCTTACCCCCGCGAGGTCTGCGGCGGATTTTAGATTGATCCCGCGCTCAGCCATTACAGATTTGAGATTATTTGCAAACGGCGACGCAACCCGCTGTCTTAGGGGCTTGCGCTTTGATTTTGATTTTTCCACGTCTTTTGTTTCGGAATTCATAGCAAACGGCTTCACACCAATTAGGAAAACCAAACCACATTTGGAAATCCTAACACCATGAAGACGCTCCTTTCTTGATACCGCTGGGGCGGAGGGGTGTCTCGAAAACGGTCGTTTGTGGGGTGCACCGATTACACATTTTTGCACCCCGGTTTAATTGAAGATTCGGCATCGGGTTGCGGAGAGGTTTTCGGGGTGGGCTTGAGGGCGCGGTATACAGCCCCTTTTGAGATTCCGAGATGGCCCTGAATTGCGGTGTAGCTCAATCCTTGCGCCCGGAGACGCCCTATTGCCTCGTCATCGCGTTTCTTAGGGCGTCCCAAGGTTTTGCCGTGCTGTCGGGCAAACTCCAAACCCATCATGGTCCTCTCACGGAGTAGCGACTTCTCAAATTCGGCGAGTGATCCGAGGACTTGCACGAAGAGGCGACCGGACGGGGTTGTATAGTCTACGTTGTCCTTCGTGGCGACGAACTGGACGCCGATGGCTTGGAAGTCCTCAAGCGTAGTGACAAGGTGCTTTAGGGAGCGAAACAGCCGATCAAGCTGAACCACGACAACCCCGTCTACCTCGCGGCGCTGAACGAGTTGGAGAAGACGCTTGAGCCCGGGGCGTTGATTGCCCGTCGTAGCCCCGCTAAAACCGTGATCGACGATTTCTTCGGTGATTTCCCACTCACGAGCGGCGCAGTACCGACGAAGCTCGGCGGTCTGGACTGCGGGATTTTGATCGTGGTGGAGGGTTGAAACCCGGCTATAAGTGGCTACTCTCATAAAAACACTATAACGCAACGCAGTATTTCTGTCAAGTATACTTGCAATACAAAGTGAATGCACTTAAGATTTACATTATGTCACTGTTAGAATTCAAGAAAAAGAAGCGCAATACCCCGGTCACTGTTAGGCTTACTGAGGATACGGTTACCAAACTCAAAGCGATCGCTGAAAAACACGACGTGAGTCAGGCCGACGTGATCGAACGGTTGATTGAGGCGGGGTACTCGGAAATGAAGACACCACCGAAGGTAGAGAAAAAAAGACCAAGGTAGGGCGAGTGGGAGGACAGACTCTGACCCTACAGACCCTAATACACAGGACGGTAACAGCGCTCGTATCACTGATTGTCTGAACGTCTCTGTTATGTTTCTTTTCTAATCCCTATCTTATTGATTTAGGGTCTGTACGGCCTGTAATCCATCCAACTTGGTGTCCCCTTTGGTGAAAACATACAGGGCGTCGCAATTCTTAAACGGGCTGCACGGGCTGTTGAGTGGTCGCTACCTGCCGCCAGTAGTGTCGACCATTTCCTCCGGTGAGTTTTTCAAAGCCGCATTTTCGGAGGGTATCTCCGGCACGTCGTAGCTCAGTCATGTCTTCCTTCCATGCCGCAAACGGACCGAAAGTTTGAAAAAGCTGACTCATGCTGAATTTTTCAAAATTAAATTGTTCCAGTTTGGGCTTTTGTTTTTCTGCATCAATAAAATTAAGAAGTCTTTCGCTCCATGTATCCAATACGAGCCGTTTTTCTTGCTCTGTAATTGCTCCGGCGCATTCATCATCATTAAGGTAGAGCGTCTCTCCGTTCATCCACACGATGCGTGCTTCTGCAAGCAATTGATCACGGTCGCGCGCGAGCGCTTCGACATCGCAAGTAGCGACTTTGACAGGCCAGAAGCGTCGATTGCCAGTCAAGTCCTTGAGGTACTCACTTTTATTTGTGGAACCGACTAAAATGCACTGGCGGGGAAAGTCCTCGGCCAATCTCCCATATGGTAGACGGATGCGATCCACCCGTCGGGAAACAAACTCTTTGAAGTGCTCAACCTCAGCTTTAGTCATGCTTGATAGTTCGCCCAACTCTAAAACCCAAACACCTTTCATTTTTATTACGGCGTCCTTATCCTCGATATTGATGCTTGCATCAGAAAACCAGGGCTGTGATAAGGCTTCAACGGTTCTTGATTTGCCTTTGCCTTGAGCACCCTCAAGAATGAGTACGCAGTCGAATTTTATTCCTGGCGAGTAGACGCGGGCGACCATGGCGCAAAATACTTTGCGTGAAATGGCTGAAAGATATGGCTCGGGCGCTGAAGCTCCAAGGTATGTTTTGAGCCAGTTATCGAGCCTTGGCACCTTATCCCATTCAAGCTGGTTGATATGCTTTTTTATCGGGTGAAACCGATTATCGTGTGCAATTGCGGACCATGCTTGGACAATTTTGTCATCGCCGGGCTCAAAGCGCCATTTTTCAGCGAACCAGCGTTTTATTAAAGCAATGTCAACATTTCGAGGCTCGTTTCCTTCTTTCGCTCCCCACGGGGTATCGCTGCCGTAGGTAATGGTGCCGGAGAAATCATCGTACCTGAATACATGCGAACCTATCTCGCCTGTCAATATGAGGATGGTATTTCTAAGCGATGGTTTCGGGCGGTGGTCATTACCTCCGGTGCGCTCAATTTTGGAGCGCCAGTCTTCGGGGTCACCACAAAGCTCAACTTCTTGTGCTTTCGCTTCCTCTTCACTTAAAATCGGCGCCTCTTCAACTTCGGCCTCAAAGGCCGCAGTGCCCGACACCTCGCGCTTAGCCTTCTCTAAGGTGTACTTTCTCACCCACTCCGCTGCGCGGCCCCTATCCTTAGTCTGCGCGTGCTCATAGGCGACTTGGCCCAAATAGTTTTCGGGGTCCGTGAGTACACTTAAGATTTCGTTATCGGAAAACTTAAATTTATACATTTTCATGGCGACGCGGTAAAGACTGCCCGAGCGGTCGGTAACGCCTTCACCCGAGATTATCTCGTTTACAATGTCGTGGGGCAAAGCTGAGCCGATTAGGTCAACGAGCACGGGCTTAAAATCCCCCGCTATCGTTTTCCCTACCGCTCCCCGAGCGGGGCGCAAGTCAGGCCCCGGGTCAAAAATGGGAATAGATGCTGCCGAGTCAATAGGTTTTTGCCAAACGTAAGCCTTTCCGCTATCGGGGTGAATTGAGGGCGGCAAAACTACTTGTTGTCCTTCTCCCATTAGCACGATTTCCCACGCGGCCCGCAGCCTAATTCCGCTTGCGAGTTCTTCGGGTGTGAGCGTTTTGCTTTCGGTTTTATTTGGCCGAAGTGCCGACGGCATTTTAACTTTTACTATTTCTTTTGATTCGGCAAGCGGTCTTTCTCGCTGAGGCTCTTTCGTCAAGACATAAACGTGGCGCGAGCCGTTTCCTCGCCCGGACGTAACGACGGGGGCCGTTTCGCCGAAGATTTCACCCAAACGCTTTTCCATTTCGGCCTTATACTTCGGGTCTTTTGATTTCACGTCGCAATCTATAACGGCGAGATACTTGTCGCCAATCTTTGAGACGGCCCCAAGCCTTACGCCTACGTTCCCTCCTTCTGTATAGGACGCTAGGAGTTCAGGAAATGTCCTTCGGTCACAGGATGCCCAGCCGTCCCCAATAGGGCGTTTTGAATGCGGGTGCAGTAGGTGAATCGCGAAGCCAAGGTCATGAAGATGCCTAACGTGACTAATCATGTGAGCCCCCTTGCTTCGTAATCTCGGTGATCGTCGTGACACGATGTCCTTCAAGCCAGGCATGAAGTTCAGCGACAGAAAAAAGCACATGCCTCCCCCCAAGTCTGAAATGAGGAATTTCTTTGCGGGAGACTTTCGCGTAAATCGTGCCAACAGGCATTCCGGTGATTTTTGCAGCGCCGGAGTAACCAACGTGTTCTGTATTTTCCATTGATACCTTCTTTCTGGGCAATGCCCTTGTGGAAGGAATGTATCGCGCAAGTCCGAGCCGGAGCGTTCTGCAAAGAAAAATCAAAAATCTGCAGAAGAATATTTACGCGTGAGATTGGATCGAAAGAACGGGCGCAAGCTCACCGCTTGGTGCACAGGTGCCGAGGCGACCATAATCACTTGAATACGCATCCGGTGCCAAATGTGCGTACCTCATGGTCATCTGAACCGACTTGTGGCCCAAAATCTTGGAGAGTTTGAAAATATCCCCTCCGTTTCTCATCCAAGTCGAGGCAAAGGTGTGGCGTAAATCGTAATAGCGGATATAATTGCGCATTTTTCCGCGCTTTTCGCCCTTTTGAAAATTGGCTTTTTCTAAGACACGCCGGAAAGTTTCGTCGAAAATCCTCGCCTTTTCTTCAAGCATGGTTCCTGTTTTAGTCGGGAAGAGGTAAGGGCCGGGGCTTTGAAGCAACCATTTCCTCAGCATCGGAAGCAGGGGGTCGAGAACCGGAACATATCGGACTTCGCCATTTTTCGTTGGACCTTCATAGCTGTTTTGGACGGTGATCCTGCGGCTTTCCAATTGAATATCGTCTTTCTTAAGTCCGGCCTGTTCTCCTGGGCGTAATCCCGTGTAAACAGCAAGCGCGTAAAGGGCGAATACATCATCTCCTTCCGATTGCGCAGCAAAGAGAAAGCGCCGAATTTCATCGTCAGTCTTGAGGTAATGAAAATCTTTATCAAAAACTCGAACTCGCGGTTTTTTGATGTGTGGCATTTCCAAAAGCCACCGTCTTTCATGCGCGACTCGTAACATGGAGATCAGGAGGGTGAGTTGGTGGCTGAGTGAGCAGGGGTGATAGTGGATTCGCAGGGACTTGAACTCGTCCACCTTGTCTGACACTTCGGAAAGTTTTAGGGAGCCAAAAAACGGCCGCAGGTGAACCCGGATCAAGCTTTCATCGTCGCGCTTGCGCCGTTTTAGGACGCTTTTATAGGCCAAATAGTAGTCGCAAAGCTCGGCAAAGGTCTTGTTGAGTGTCATGGCAGGGCGTAGCCCCCGTCTTACCTCTTCAGCCCTTCCTTCGTGTCTAAGTAGGGCAAATTGGGCGTCTTGGCGAAGGGCGTATACCTCACTCTGACGGACGCCGTGCTCATCAAACCAGCGGATTCTCCATTTGTCGCGAAATCGAATTGGCCGTGCCATAGGGGGTGTTATGAGGCAAGCAAGGCTAACTCTGTTCTGCAGTATTTTTGGAAAAACACGCAGAACCAAGTCCAACACTGTTTCCGTGGCCACAAAAATGGCCACAAATCATCTTGAGTTTTAGGGTGGGTTATCTAAATCAGCGAATTCATATGAATTTATTGGTGGATCGCGGCGGGATCGAACCGCCGACCCGCTGATTAAGAGTCAGCTGCTCTACCATCTGAGCTAGCGATCCACGTGTGAATGAATCTAGCACCGCTGAAACTCAGTTTCAAGCCTAGTTTCAAATTTCGCTATTTGCGCTACACTCAATCAATGCGTGCCCTCAAGATCTCTTTGTTTAGCCTTCTCCTCTTGTCTGTTCAAGTTCATGCGACGACCTTTCTTGAGCGCCCCTTTCCTGAGACGGTACAAGATGCCCCGAATGTGGTGCGCGGAAAAGTGGGAGCCACGACCACCGAATGGGTGAAGGGTGAGGATGGAACCAAGCGGATTTATACCTATTATGAGCTGTTTATTGACGAAAGCTTTAAGGGCAAAGTGGAACGTTCGACCACGGTCCAGATGCGAGAACTGGGGGGAGAAAAGGACGGCGTGGGGATGCACGTCTCCGGTACGGCGCAGTTCAACAAGGACGAGGACATTGTGGCCTTCTTGGGGGAGCGCAATGTGGACAATTCGTATGACCTTCGCAATATGATGATGGGGAAATTCAATCTCCAAAAAGACGAAGAAGGAAACGAGTACTTGGTGGGCGCGGGCGTCAGTTCCTTGACTCGCCCTGAGTTACGGGGGCATGAAGATCTTTTGCACCCCGGTGGCAATGCGCCAGTGACAAAATGGACATTGACCTCACTTCGGAACCTCATTAAAACTCAAGCGGCTCAAGTCGAAGCGGGGGGGCCTTCGCCAAATCCAGATCAAACTCCCACAGTTAAGCCCTCCGCTACCTCCGAACTGAACGCCGGGTCATCCGCTGACACTGCGGCATCTCAATTGCAAACTCAAGTAGGTGAGGGGACGACCTCCTCGGCAAAACCTTCCGAGCGATTTCCAATCTGGCTTGGGTTAGCATTATTAGGTGCAGCTGGAGTCGTCGTTCTCGTCATCGTTAAGTTGAGCTAAATTACTAAGCTCAATTAGAACGCTGCGAAGACACTAAAAAAAATCGACTTCACAACACAAAGGGAGAGTCTCACGGATGGGACGAACGCTTTGGATACTTTTGTACCTATTTTCTGGGCTTTTCTGGGCCGAAACCGCGATGGCTTATACTCCGACCCTCACCGGTGCGGGGGTTCCTGTAAAATGGAAATCAGGTCCCGTTCTCAAGCTCGTGGGCAATCCGAAGAACACTTCAGGTTTGAGTGACGCTGAAGTGTCTCAAGCGGTCACCCGCAGTTTACAGCGCTGGAAAGCGGCTTCTGATAGTCGCGTGAGTTTTGATTACTGGCAGGGAACGGATCCCAAGACCTATCTTTCCAACAACACTTATAACGGAACCTCGAGCTTGTTTTTTGCGTCCAGCGCAGGCGGCGCAAACACCGGCCTTTCGCCAAGCGTATTGGGATTGACGCAGGTTTGGTACAATACGGAGACCGGAGAAATTCTCGAAACTGACGTTGTGCTCAACGACAAAGATTTTCGTTTCACAACCGACGCCAAGGCCACCCTGGGCTACGGAACCATCGGCAATGAACGAGCGACCTATAGAGATCGCGTTTATATTGAGAACGTCATAACCCACGAATTAGGCCATGCAATGGGCCTTTCGCATTCGGGGGGATTGCAATCGACCATGCTTTTCATGGAAGCGCCCGAGCAATCGCACTTGGGATGCGATGATCAAATCGGAATTCGCGCCCTCTATCCTGCACGCGATAGCGCTCAACGAGGAGCCATAGAGGGAACAGCTAGGGATGAGAATGGCGCGGTTGTTTTTGGGGCGCATGTGGTTGCGATCTCACGGCGCCGAGGTGTTGTGCTTGCGAGCGCGATGAGTGATAAGTCGGGGCGTTATCGAATCGAAGCGCTTGAGCCAGGTGATTACGTGCTTATGGTGGAGCCCTTTTTTGCAGGAGCGAGCGCGTTGTCGGCATATTATAGTTCGATGACGAGCCGCAGTTGTAAGGGGGGCGGCCAATTGAGCCGCACTTTCTTGGTGGACTCGGTTTCAAACCTGCCTCAGAGAGTTGTCGTAGCAGAGGGAGCAAGTGTGGCGGCTCCGGACCTCGAGTTCAAGTGTACGAAAGATGGGGGCGCGGCCGTTTCAGAAATTTCATCTGCACGGACTGCTTCAACGGCACCTGAAGTCTTCGATGCGACTTCTCGAAGTCATGGCTTCGCTGTCGCGGACTCTTTGGATTATGGGGGTTCCGTTGCCCAGTATCGCCTCAAGGCGCTTTCAGGAACGGTGGAGATCCGTGCGTTGAGTTACAGTCTGTATTCTCCCGTACAACCGGTTCTGGCCCTGGTTGATGCCCAAGGAGCAGAAGTTAAAACGACCAAGAAATCTCCTATCTACGAAGGAGATTCAGGGTACATGAACTTGGATGTCTCGCTTACGGTTGAGCATTTGCCTTTGGGAGATTACACCCTCAAAGTGATGACGAACTCTGTCTCGATCGATGCGTATCCTGCTGGACCCTACCAAATTGATAGCACACCCTTTGTTTTGATCGTGGGATCGGTAAATGAAGCGGCTCCCACTATGGAAGCAGCGATCCCTTTTAATGCCCGCTGCCGACAAGATGAGACCTTTGCGGCCTATGTCGCCACGAGCGGGGCGCCGGCGACTGAGGATTCCTCCTCGGATACGAAGGGAACGGGTACCTGTGCTAGTGTGGCGATTGCTTCAAGTGGCGGCAGTTCTGGAGGGGGTGCTTCTGGGGCCGCGATTGCGAGTTGGTTTGCTCCTTGGGTCTTGATGGCGTTGATTCCTTTGATACAGAGTTGCTTGTTGGCGAGACGACGGCTAAAATGGGTGGTATGCCAACCCCTTATTTGAGAATTCTGGTCCTGTCCGTATTGCTGCTTTGTTCTCACGCTTTTGCCGAGATTCGCGCTGAAAAAGTGCATGTTGCGGATGCCAAAAAAACCGAAGCTTACATTAAAGACGGAATGTTTACGGGCGGCGATCGTGCCATTGAAGGGGTGCTCGTTAAGGACATTCGGCGGGCTGTGAATGCGGGCTATGAGCGAGTTGTGATTGATCTGGAGGGGACGCTCAATGGGGAGTCGGCGGCGATAGCGCGTGCGCCTTATTACCAGATTGCGGTGTCTCCCGAAGAACGGCGCATTGTGCTTTCGATTTGGGGAAAGCCTCGTTTAGGATTCAACGCGAGGAAAGTCATTGCGGCGTTTAAGAAAAGTCCTGTGGTCCGCTCGGTTGAGCTATTCCCAAAACTGGAAGAAGATTCTTGGACCTTTGTTTTTGAAACCAAGGGCGAAGCTCCGATTGAAGTTTTTGAGCTCTCTAAACCTGCTCGAATCATCATGGACATCCAAACTCGTCCAGGGACCGGATCGCCGCTAGGTACCTGAATTTTTTCCTATTTAGGCTTGCCAAAAGGCATCGGGTGCCCAATATGTTAGCAGGAGTAAACCCCCGATGTCCGATGAAAAAATACCTTCTGCTAATGCTGCAATTGAGGTGCAACCCATTGTAAAGGCATCGAATCTTGTGCCGGGGGACCAAATTCTTCCGCCGAATCTTTTCGTGTTGCCCGTTAGCGGGCAGGTGGTTTTCCCCACTCTTTTGGCCCCCCTTCTTGTTTCGCAACCTCGTTTTGTGGCGATGATCGAGGAGGCCATTAATCGACAAAGGACCATCGGTCTCGTTTTAACTCGAAGCGGCGAAGTTCATGAAAAGATCACTCCAGAGGAACTTTATGACTTTGGCGTGGTGGTCAAAATCGTAAAGCGCTTACGCATGCCAGATGGTTCGGTGAATCTATTGGTTCATAGCATGAAGCGTTTTAAGGCTCGGCGTGTTTTGGCTGACTCTCCCTATATCGTGGTGGAGACCGAGTACCTGGATGACATTGCGGAGAAGTCGACAGAAATGGACGCGCTCTCGCGTTCGGTCATTAGTTACGTAAAAAAACTTTCAGAAGTGAACCCTTTTTTCACCGACGAAATGCGCTTAGCCATGATTAATGCCCCAGGCCCGGGCGCTGTTGCCGACCTTGTCGCATTTGCACTTTCATTACCCAAGACCGAAGCGCAGGAGTTTCTTGAGACCCTTTCTGCCAAGGTAAGATTTGAAAAGCTGCTCATTCATTTGCGCAAAGAGCAAGATGTGGCCGACATTCAGCGCAAGATTAACGATGAAGTAAACAGCAAGATGGGGAAAATGCAGCGCGAGTTTTTCCTTAAAGAGCAGGTCAAAAGCATTAAACGTGAATTAGGCATGGAAGAAGACGGCAAAGAGAAATTCGCCCGTACTTTTCGTGAGCGCATCGAAGCGGTCGGAATGCCCGAAGACGTCAAGAAAATCGCGCTTGAGGAAGTCTCAAAGTTTGAGTCGATTTCGGAGCATTCGCCCGAATATAATGTTTCGCGCACTTACCTTGAAACGCTTTGCTCGCTCCCATGGAGCAAAGAATCGACAGATAATCTCGACCTCACGCACGCGCGCGGAATTTTGGATGATGAGCATTATGGCCTCGAGAAGGTTAAAGATCGCATTATTGAGTTTCTTGCAGTCCGAAAATTGAAATCTGATCCGAAGGGTTCGATCATCTGTTTGGTCGGACCTCCTGGCGTGGGTAAAACCTCAGTTGGCAAATCGATTGCCAAAACTATGGGGCGGTCTTTTTATCGCTTTTCTTTAGGGGGAATGCGTGACGAAGCGGAAATCAAGGGTCATCGTCGCACCTATGTGGGCTCTCTCCCTGGTAAAGTGATTCAAGGATTAAAGCGCACGGGGACTAAGAACGCTGTTCTCATGCTCGATGAAATCGACAAGCTCGGCCAGAGCTATCAAGGGGACCCGGCCAGTGCGCTCTTGGAAGTCTTGGATCCTGAGCAAAATGTGGCGTTTGTGGATCATTATATGGACGTGCCCTTTGATCTTTCGAAGGTGTTGTTTATTACGACGGCAAATTCGGTCGCGACTATTCCTGCCCCGCTTTTGGATCGTATGGAAGTGATTGAATTGCCCGGCTATACGCTCGAAGAAAAGGAGCGTATCGCGCTTCGATACACGATCCCCAGAGAACTTGAAGCGCACGGTCTGAAGGGTTCGCAACTCAAGATCGAGCGTGGCGCTTTACGGAAAATGATGACGGATTATGCCCGTGAACCCGGCTTGCGGACGCTTCAGCAGCTGATGGCGCGAATTGCGCGCAAAGCGGCGGCGCAAATTGTTGCGCGCGATGCGGTGCCTGTGAAGCCCCCACGCACGAAAGCCAAAGCGCAAAAGCCCACCGCGATCATCGTGAGTGAAGCAGGCTTGGTCGAATGGCTGGGACCCAAGCGTTTTTATAATGACGTCTCTGAGCGAATCAAAGGCCCGGGTGTGGGGATTGGGCTCGCATGGACCTCAATGGGCGGTGATATTCTTTTTCTAGAAGCCGTCGATGTTCCAGGCTCTGGCAATCTCAAGCTCACGGGTCAGATGGGCGAAGTGATGGCCGAGAGTGCGGCGATTGCTTGGAGTTACGTAAAGAAAAAAGCAGTACCTGAGTTTAAGATTGAACGCAGCTTTTTCAAGATGTACGATATTCACCTTCATATCCCCGCAGGGGCGATTCCTAAAGATGGCCCTTCGGCTGGCATTACGATGGCCACGGTTTTGTATTCGATGCTCTCGGGCCGAAAATTTAAACATCGGCTTGCGATGACCGGAGAACTCTCGTTGACGGGCAAGGTTTTGCCTGTGGGTGGAATCAAAGAGAAAATCCTGGCTGCGAAGCGAGCGGGGATTACGGAAGTGATCTTGCCTAAGCTCAACGAGAAGGATTTTCATGAGATCCCCGCATATGCCATCCGAGGTTTGACGCTTAGATTTGTCGATCATGTCGAAGAGGTCTTTGCTTTGGCTCTTGAGGGGGGTATTCGTCCCCCCTTGGGCCAGCGTAAAACTCCACGAGTGTTGCGCTCAGGTAAGCGGGATTCCTTAAGCACCTTTGGGAAGTCTGAACGCCTTTCAAAGTCCTAAAAAAACGAGAGATCTTCATCTCTTTTTGTCCTCCCGGGGGTACAATTAGACTTACCGGGAGAGTTGCTTCATGAAATTGCGCACTAAGTTTCTCGTAACTGGTCAGCCCCTATTTCATAAAATTGGGCAGTTCCCCGTCAAAAAGCAGTTTCAACGCTTCAGTGGGGCCGACGCCGTTTTTTCTACAGGTTAAAATGTAGCTTCTAATTCGGCAAAAGATCTTAGCACCTTCCATGGATCGGAAGCAGCCGGAGATCTTCTGCTGCACCTTGGTCATCCGCAGATCATTCTCTCCACGATTATTTGTAAACGGAACGTTCTTGTCTTCGAGAAACCGCAGCGTCTCAATTTCAAAATCACGGAGACGCTCAAGGAGGTTTCTTGATTTCGATTGTGCCCGCGAACTCAGATTGTGCGGGCACTCCTGGTCTGCGGCCCGAAGAACTTTGCGATAGTGCTTCCGGAATCGATCTGCTCGTTTTTTGGAGATTGACCCACCGGCTTTCTCGACGGCCTCACTCATCTCGATCAGAAGGTCTTGCATCTTTTTGGCCCATTTCTGCTGATCAAACTCGATAGCCGCCTCCAACTCCCGGATATGGTGCGCATTACAAAGAGCGTGAAGACATTTGTATCTAAAGTAGGGCTTCCAATGGTCATGCGTGAGAATGCCCTTGAAGTGAGGCAGAATCCCCATGCGATCCATCGCTTCTTGTCCGCGTTTTTCGTCGGGATGAAACAAGGTCACCTTTTCATTGGAAATGCAGTGAAGCCAC
>JBBCAV010000164.1:0-59167 GCA_051382305.1 Bdellovibrionota bacterium FG-2 | reverse complement strand
GAAATTAAAGATCTTCGCGTTGATCTTGTCAGCACGCAGGGCGAGTCTCGTCTATGGAATGAGTTCATCCACCGCTACCATTACCTGGGATATAAACCCCTACCTGGGGCGCAATTGCGGTACCTTGGATGGACACAGCAACAACGCGAGCAGCGCTTGCATCTCGTGGTGAATAACGCGAGATTTCTGATCCTGCCATGGATCAAGTCCCGCCACTTAGCCAGCAAAGTGCTTGCCCTTACCGCCTTGAAACCTTCGTTGAAATGAGCAAATTCGCTGGCACTTCCTACAAGGCTGCGAACTGGCGGTGCCTCGGCAACACCCAGGGGCGTGGAAAATTAGATACCCGCCATCTCAAGGCTCAGCCCATCAAAAGCGTCTGGGCTTACCCGTTGGCCAAAAACTTCAGACAGACCCTCTGTTCTTAATTTCAAGCAGACGGGTTTACTGAATGCTTACATCCAGGCAGCATTGTTTGTAGTGATCTCGTTATCTTAGATGTTATCGATCACGATGGCCATAAGAAGCTAGAAATCGAATGCAATGGAAACTACCGACAAGTTCAAATCGAAGCGATTCTTAGCGGCAAAACGCGCCTCGCCTTGAGTGGCACTTTCTATACGCCGATTCAGGTGACTTTTTGCCCAGGGACAAGATATCATTTGGAGCGACCTTATCGTTAATTACACTTGCAAAGATTTCTGAAAACCCAGGGCGGCCATCGCGCTCCCCTGGGTTTTTTCGTTCACCTCGCCGGCGAGGGTGCGCCGAGTTATCGAGCGAACCCAAATTACTAATCCGACCTCTTCTCGATCATCCACTCATCCCGAAACCTTGCCTCCAGAAACTTAATACGACAGCGCGATTCCAAAATTTCATTCAAGTCAGTGACCTTATAATCGTGATTGGCTTTTCCGGTGAGAACCATATAGCGCAAAGCCACGTCAGCCGACCCAGGAACTTTAAGTGCCCCAGTCTCCCAACGAGAAATCGTTTCCCTGGCAACCGCGAATCGTGCTGCGATATCCGCCCCCGAGTGACCAAGATACGACCTCAGAAACCGAAATTCTTTACCCGTCAGCCTACTTTCCTTCGAAACAATCACGCGAGCAATCGCATCTTGAAGCCCCGCCGGGTCGGGAATTTCAACCTCTTCTTCGCCACATTTTGGACATGACCACAGGGGCACGCCTTTGAGATAAACATGGGAAAGTCCACTTTCCACGTAATGGTAGCGAGTTGATTTGCCGCGAACCGTCTTAGAATTGCAATGTGAGCAGTTCATGTTCCACCTATTTCCTTTTTACCGTAATAAGCCGAATGCGATTCTCGTCCAAAAACTGGAAAGCCACAGCCATCCGCTCGGTCTCAACGTTGTACACAATTTGCCCAGACCTAATATCCGCTTCACCTTGTTTACAAAAAGATCCGGCCTTCATGACATTGACCGCATCGTTTAGGCTGACATTACGACCCAAACATCGTTTTTTAAAATGATCAGTCAAATGGATAAACGCCTTGCCCTCTTTGTAAAAAGAAAAGAACTTAGCCAAAAGCTTCCGCGCCTCTGTTCGATCCAGCAAATGATACAATATATCATGATGTGACATTTAGTCAATCTCCTCAACATCTGACCTCATTGCGACCAAGCTTCCCGCCAAAAGCAAAATTCATGACATGCGGGTCCAGCTTCAAAGAAGTCGCAATTGCCGAGCATTTCCAATGAACTCGCCAAAGCACCCTGCAAAAGTGATATTGGATCAAAACTCTTCACCCGTCCGAAACTAGATCTTAGTGAGTTGAAATCGGACTTCGTTTTTTGTTAGGGGGAAAGTGACTATTGTGGGCTACCTAATTTCCTAAGTAGTAGGACTCTAATGCGAGTAACTGCCGAATAAGCACACCACTTACATCCACCTCGCCGGCGAGGGTGCGCGGTGTCACAGCAAGTTAAGACCAATTCGCCTCCCCCACCTTCCCCCTTTACTAAGGGATTCTGGTGAGTTAGTAATTCGACCGAATCCAATAATTATAATGAAAAGACTAAAAGCCCTATTTTCAGGCGGAGGCAAACGCGTGAGTTCAGAGATTTCCCCAGAAAAACCAGAAGCCGCAACAGAACCTACGACGGCGCAACCCGAAGCTGCAACCTCCAGTCCTGAAGCCGCTCGAATTGCGGAGCTTGAGGCGCTGGTAAAAGAAAAAGAGTCGAAATTCCTCTACCTGTATGCCGAATTCGAAAACTTCAAGAAGCGCGCCTTCAAAGAGCGGTCGGATTTAATGAAATTTGGCTGGGAAGGCATAGCCTCCGAACTCTTAGGAGTGCTCGATAACTTGGAGCGCGGCCTAGCCCACGCGCCCGCTCAAACGGACGCCAATTTGCTCCAAGGCCTTAAAATGGTCCTGACCCAGTTCAAATCGACGATCCAAAAGCAAGGCGTTGAAGAAATCCAATCCCTTGGCAAGCCTTTTGACCCCCACTTTCATGAAGCCTTGGGCGAAGAGCCAAGCGATCAGGCCAGTGGGACCATAACCCAAGAACATATCAAGGGTTTTACCCTCCACGGCCGGCTTTTGCGGCCTGCCAGGGTCATCATCAGTTCCGGACCAAAATCTGAGGAGAAGGGTTGACGAACCGGTTTTCGGACCCATCTTTAATTTCAAGAACAACTTAAATGACGCACCGTCAGTAGCACTTTAGTAGAAAGGGTTTAATTTTATGGGAAAAATCATCGGAATCGACTTGGGAACAACCAACTCATGCGTAGCAGTCCTCGAGGGCGGCGAACCCAAGGTTATCCCAAACTCTGAAGGCGCCAACACCACCCCGTCCGTTGCAGGATTTGCGGCATCGGCCGAAAAACTTGTAGGCCAGACTGCCAAGCGCCAAGCCGTCACAAACCCTGAAAAAACCATTTTTGAATCCAAGCGCCTCATTGGACGCAAATTCAACTCTCGCGAAGTTCAAGAGTTCATCAAAGTCGCCCCTTTTAAGATCGTCGAAGCCTCAAACGGCGACGCGTGGGTCAAGGTCGGCGACCGTGAATATTCTCCGCAAGAAATTTCTGCGCTTGTTCTTCAGAAAATGAAGAAAACAGCTGAAGACTACTTGGGCGAACCTGTCACAGAAGCCGTCGTGACTGTTCCCGCCTACTTCAACGATGCTCAAAGACAAGCCACCAAGGATGCCGGCCGTATTGCAGGCCTTGAAGTAAAGCGAATCATCAACGAACCCACCTCTGCCGCTCTCGCCTACGGCTTGGACAAAAAGGGCAAAGACGAAATCGTCGCTGTTTTTGACTTAGGCGGCGGTACTTTTGATATTTCGATTCTTGAGTTAGGCGATGGCGTGTTTGAAGTGAAGGCCACCAACGGCGATACGTTCTTGGGCGGCGGCAACTTTGACCAACGCATTATCGATTGGCTCGCTGACGAGTTCAAAAAAGAAAACGGAATCGATCTCCGTAAAGATAAAATGGCTCTTCAACGCCTCAAAGAAGCGGCTGAAAAAGCAAAGCACGAGCTTTCCAGCACGATGGAAACGGACATCAACCTCCCCTTCATCACGGCTGACGCCTCAGGCCCTAAACATCTCAATATCAAATTGAGCCGCTCTAAATTTGAATCCCTTGTCGCCGATCTCATCGACAAACTGGTCGCTCCTTGCGAAACCTGCATCAAGGATTCGGGCGTCCCCAAAAACAAGATCAACGAAGTGATCTTGGTCGGCGGGATGATCCGCATGCCAAGAGTTCAGCAGAAGGTTAAAGAAATTTTCGGAATCGAACCCCACAAGGGCGTGAACCCCGATGAAGTCGTTGCCGTCGGCGCGGCCATTCAAGGCGGAGTGCTCAAAGGCGACGTCAAAGACGTTCTTCTCTTGGACGTAACTCCTTTGTCTTTGGGCATCGAAACCCTTGGCGGCGTGTTCACGAAACTCATCGAGAAGAACACCACGATTCCTGCCAAAAAATCCCAGGTCTTCTCAACGGCCGCAGACAGCCAAACAGCCGTGACCATTCACGCGCTCCAAGGTGAGCGCGATTTCGCCGAGTACAATAAATCACTGGGTCGGTTTGACCTCGTGGGGATTCCACCCGCTCCTCGCGGCGTCCCTCAAGTTGAAGTGACCTTCGATATCGACGCAAACGGAATGGTCCATGTCGGAGCCAAAGACCTAGGCACCGGCAAAGAACAATCGATTCGCATCACTCCTTCAGGCGGACTCTCTGAAGAAGACATCAAGCGCATGCAAAAAGAAGCTGAAACACACCGCGACGAAGACGAAAAGCGCAAGCAACTCGTCAACGCCCGCAACACGCTTGATGGCTTGATCTATACGATTGAGCGTACGATCAAGGAGAATGCCGACAAGATTGAAGCCGATACCAAGACCGAATGCGAAAATGCCGTGATTGAAGCTCGCAAGCACTTGGAGAGCAAGGATCTTGCGGAACTTCAAAAGGCGACCGAAACGCTCACCACCTCTTCAAACAAGATGGCGGAGCAGATCTATCGCAAAGCCGGCCCCCAGGCCGGTCCTCAAGGGGATGCGGCAGGGGCCCATGCTCATGCTGAAGGCGCATCCAGTGCCGGAGAAGCTGCCGGCGATAAGGCTAGTGACAAAAAGGACAGCAAAAAAGACGACGTCATTGATGCTGATTTTAAAGAAGTCTAAGATTTCGTGTCGACAAAAAGAGACTATTACGACGTTCTAGGGCTTTCTCGTGGCGCCTCTGGGGAAGAGCTCAAAAAGGCTTACCGAAAACTTGCCGTTCAATATCATCCGGATAAAAATCCGGGAGATAAAAAAGCCGAGGAGAAATTCAAAGAACTCTCCGAAGCCTATGAAGTCCTCTCCAGCGACCAAAAACGCCAAATGTATGATCAATACGGTCATGCGGCAATGGGTGCAGGCGGACCAGGCGGAGGATTCGGCGGCGGCGGATTTGAGGGAGGCTTCGGCTCCTCAATCAACGACATCTTCGGCGATATTTTTGGGGACATGTTCGGCCAACAGGCGGGGGGCCCTGGCCGACGAGGCGGCAGACGCCGATCGGCAGGACGTCCGGGAGCTGACCTTCGAACGACAGTAGATCTTACTTTTGAAGAGGCGGCCTTTGGCGGCGAAAAGGTCCTCACTATCCAAAAATCCGCTCGCTGTGACACGTGTGAAGGAACAGGCGCAAAACCCGGGACCAGCCCCGACACCTGCAATCAATGCGGCGGACGAGGAGAAGTCAACTTTCAGCAAGGCTTCTTCGCAATTTCTAGACCGTGCCCAAAATGCAGTGGCTCCGGGCAGACGATTTCAAACCCCTGTGCGAGTTGCCGTGGCACAGGCCATGTTCGTAAAAGTTCGCAAATCGCTGTTAAAATCCCAGCCGGCGTAGACACGGGGCAACGCCTGAAGCTAACCAACGAGGGCGAAGCCGGCGAGCGCGGCGGCCCTCCGGGCGATCTTTACGTCTCAATCAATATTCTTCCTCATGAGTTTTTCACCCGCGAAGAGTTTGATGTGATTTGCGAAGTTCCGATTACTTTTACCCAAGCAGCCCTTGGCGCGGAGCTCGAGGTTCCGACGCTCGAAGGCAAAGTAAAACTTAAAGTCCCAACGGGTACCCAATCCCATAGAACTCTGAGACTCAAAAACAAAGGGCTTGCCCGCCTAGGCTCCTATGGACGTGGTGATCAACTCGTGCGACTTATTGTCGAAGTTCCAACCAAACTCAGCAACGAACAAAGAGATCTCCTGCGGCGATTTGATGAACTCAGTGGGGACACCTCAAACCCGATGCACGAGACTTTTTTTGGAAAAGTGAAGAACCTTTTTGGATAGGGTAAACCTTCTCATGCGAATAACCTTCCTTATTATACTGCTAACATGCGCCTCCTGTGCAACCGCCCCGCCGAAATCCGACAGCTCGGTGGCGAAAAAGAAAAAACAGGCGGGATCAATAACCTCAACCGCAATTGTGCCCGCGCTCAACGAGAAGAAAACCTTTCGTAAAATTCAAGACCTCTTTGCCAAGAAGAATTTTGAAACACTCATTCCCCTGCTGGAACAGTATACAAAAGCTTTTCCGCAAGGCACCCACCTTCCACAAGCCGAGAACATTCATGGTCTTGCGCTCGTACTCACAAAGCAGCCCGCGCTTTCACTGCCCCATTTTCGCGTTGCCCTTGAAAAAAGTCCCGTCGTTGGCAGTTTTCGCCACTATGTTCTTTATAATCTCAGCATGGCGCAGTTCGAGTCCGAAGATTTCTCCGCATCCGAACAGACGCTCAATGAGCTCAAGCTCGATCAACTCGACAAAGACAACCAAACACGCGCCCGCTATTTGAAGGCGCGGCTTCTTCAGAAAAATGGAGCGGCTTTCGAATCCGCTCGCGAATCGCTAGCCGCAACTCAAGCGATCCCTGCAGTATCCGAGACACACACCAGCCTCAGCACCCTAACAAGGCAGACTCTCCAGGAAATTTCTAAAACCGATCAGCTCGAAACTCTTTTCAAAGAATCTGAGGACTCCGCGTTGGCTGACGCGATATTGTTTCGCCTTGGCTCGTTAGAAATTTCACAAAAAGAAGTAGAAAAGGGCAACAATCACCTTCGCTTGATGATGAGCCGATTCCCGAAGAGCAGCTATTATGCCCAAGCCCTTGATCTAGTGCGAGGCCAATACACCGAATCAGAAGTACAATCTTCCGCCGTGGGAGTCTTGGTGCCAACCAATGGGAAATTTGCACGCTTTTCGACCCGCCTCATTCAAGGACTTGAGATGGGTTTTGGAATTTTCGGCGACAAAACAGCTTCGCCTTCATCGCCCGCGCAGAACCCTGATATATCACTGTTCATTGAGGATAGTGGCGATACACCTGAACAAGCACTCGAAGCCTTCGATCGTTTGGTGACCCAGCATCACGTCATCGCAGTCATTGGGCCACTCCTGAGCAAAGGCATTGAGCCCCTCATGGAACGATCGCAACAAGCCGGTGTTCCTCTCCTCACGCTGTCCCGCCAAACTCCCCAGAGTTCCGTTGACACCGTCTTTCACACAGGCCTCACAAACCGCCTGCAAACACAGAAAATTGCCGCCTACGCAATTCAGAAGTTAGGACTGAAACGATTTGCAATCCTTGCTCCGAAGGAAAAAACGGCCGAAGATCTCACGCAACAATTTTGGGATGCGGTCGAATCGCTCGGCGGAGAAGTGGTCGGAGTTGAAACCTATAGCCCTGGCGAAACCGACTTTCGGCAGGCTGTGGACAAATTGGGTGGACTCTTCTACAGCGCGTCTCGGCAACGTGAACTCGACGCCCTGATCAAAGAGCGTGACGTGCTTCACATCAAAAAACGGACAAGGAAAACGGAACAATATTTTAGTTTAAAACCCATTGTGGATTTTGACGCGGTTTTTATTCCTGAAGATCCAAAAATTTCTAGTCTCATTATCCCGACCTTTGCCTACCGAGATATAGATCATGTTCGGTTTTTAGGAATTTCAGACTGGAACTCAACCGACTTCCCCACTCGAACTGTCAGTCCGCCTGACAGCGTATTTTTCTGCGATGCCTTCTTTCTCGAATCTTCAAATCCACAAATTCTGAAATTTTCCGAAGGATATAAGAAAATTTTCTCAATGCTTCCTTCGTCTTTAGAAGCTGTCGCCTACGACACCGCCAAAATATTGACCCTAGGTTTTTCTCAAGGTGCAAATACTCTGTCAGCTCTCAAAGATTACCTCAAAGGAATCAAGGGCTACGCGGGTATCGCAGGGCGCACGAGTTCACTCGATGGCCATTTCGACCGCGAACTCGATATCCTCACGTTGCGCTCAGGTAAAGTCGCTGAAGTCCAGCCGGCCCAACCCTGATAGGCAAATCCTGCCCCTTGGCATCTTTGATCTAATTCGGTCATACTGGAGCAAGAGCGGGTTTCCCTCTGAAGCATGAAGCTTCTCATGAGGAGTTGCCGAAGTCAGGAGGACAGTTGGGTCTTCGTTTCGACCCCATAGGCGGCGGGCAGTTCAAGCAAATGGTTAAGCAGCTCATCGAAGCTGAAAGCCAGCCTATAAAAGCGCTCGAAGCACGCAAAGCGCGCGAAGAAGCGAAGCTAAAACTGTTTCAAGAGTTTAAATCGAAATTTGCGACGATCGATAAATCGGTCGCGGAAATCGCAAACTTCAAAACTTTCCGAGAACTCAAAGTCGACGCTGGCGATGGCACAAATCTCATTGGTGTCACGCTGGAGAAGGCTGAACCCGGAAGCTACCAAATCCAAATTGATTCCCTTGCGGCTCGCACCTCCGTCATCTCCAATGGTTTTGAAAATCCAGATGAACCCATTCTCGGAATCGGGTTTGTTGTGATGCCCAATAACAAAGGCGAGAACACTGAAATATTTGTCGATGAAGAACAGGCCAGCCTCCGAGGGCTTGCTAACCTTATCAATAAACAAGCTGATTTTGCAGTTCGTGCCGCGGTCGTAAAAGACGCAGCGGACGAAGACACTCCCTGGCGCCTTATCCTTAGCGCGAAAAAGGATGGTGCCAAGAGCCAAGTCGAGTTTCCTGACTTCTATTTCCTAGATGGCGTCCGTGACTTCTATGTCGATGACAGTCGCGATTCCAAGAACGCCGAAGTACTCATTGACGGCTTCCCACTTGAACTCGAAAGCAATGATATCTCGGACTTCTTGCCGGGCGTGAACATCCACCTTAAGCAAGCCAAGCCAGAGGCGCCTTTCACTTTGACGATTTCGGAGGACCCACAGAAAGTCGCGGGAAAAATGAAGGCGCTCGTCGAACAGGTCAACCAGATCTT
Source organism: Bdellovibrionota bacterium FG-2 (assembly GCA_051382305.1). Lineage (GTDB taxonomy): Bacteria > Bdellovibrionota > UBA1018 > UBA1018 > UBA1018 > CAIRTR01. Next base: position 50,344 of record JBBCAV010000164.1, on the reverse strand, counting down.
TCAATTCATTAGCAAGCAAAACCAAGTTGATGAAAAAAGCGACACCCGCACGACGTTTACGGGCGACACCGGCCTGCAAACCATTGAATACAGGCTCCGAAACCTGCTTCATGAAGGATTCCCTGTGGGAGATCCAAAATCAGATGACTTTCGGCTCGTTTTTCTCAATCAGCTTGGCGTTGAGTTTGATCGAAACGGCCAGCTCACTTTCAAAGAAGATAAATTCACAAAGAATATTGAATCCGATTTCGCGGGAATTTCCGAGGCGATGACGGGGTCCTTTGGATTTGCCTATCAGCTCCGCACCGTTCTTTCGTCCTACACTCAAACGGGAAATGGAATGCTCGCCCTTCGAGAACAAGGATTGCGAGATCGCATTAAGCAGTATGACTCTCAAATTGAAACAAAGACAAAAGCCGTTGAGCGAAAACAAGAGGCATTAACAAGTCAATTTTCCAGACTTCAAGGAACTATGGCCAACTTGCAACGGCAACAACAATCACTCAGCGCCGCACTGCCTGCAGGCGGGGGGGGAAACCCCATTGCCCAACTTTTAGGAGGATAATTTAGATGACAAATCCATATCGCACAAACCAATACCGTCAAACCGCTGTCACTACCGCAAATCGAGGGCAAGTTCTTCTCATGCTGTACGAGGCGGCGATCTCAAACGTCAAAAAAGCGTCGGCTGCCCTTGATAAAAAGGACTTAAAAACAAAGGGCGTCTGCATCATTAAGGCACACGACATCATTAATGAGCTGCTCAATACACTTAATTTTGAAATTGGAGGAGACATTGCTCGCGAGCTCGAACGGCTCTATAATTTCATGATAGGGCAGCTCGTGAGTGCCAATATGGAAAACAAGAAGGAGCCGCTGGCCACTGTGCAAAACCTACTCGAAACCCTGCTTGAAGGATGGAGAGGCGCTGTGGCCGAGGTCAATAAGGGTTCAGCAAACAGGAGCGCATAAAAAGATGAGTCTCATTCGGCTGATCAAAACAAAGAACCGCTGTTTCGATCGATTCGTTGAAGAGTCGCAGCGCTTTATCGCCCAAGGAGAATTAGGAGATTTTTCCGGCCTTGATCGGCTTCAACAAAGGCGTGACCTCATTCTCAGAGCTATTTCTATGTGCGATCGAAAAATAAATGAAGAAGTGGTGTTGCTCAATCCCTCCGAACGAACAGAAGAGCTCATTGGCTCCATTCGAGAGCTTCTGCAATTGCAGGATCACAAGTTCACCGAAGTTACACAGTTAGATGTGCGCATCTCAAGACTTCTCGAAAATGAGCAAAATCGGCTAACAACAGAAGTGTCACAGTCTCGGCAAAGCGTTTCCCTGATGAAGAAATTTAAAAGTACCTGGATCGCCCAAGCGGGCGGAGAACTGGATGAAAAACTATGAACCACCTTAAACCTGATCTACGCGATATGGAACTCATTGATATCGTGCCTATTCCTAGCACATCCGACCGAATGGTAAGGCTTCGCACTCTGGATGAAGCACTCACGGAAATAGAAAACAGCAAAGATCCAGATTCCACCGGCTACTTGGTTCAAGTACGACGAAAAAAGGATCCTTCGAATTCGGAACCCTTCTCACTTGCGGCGATCACGCCTAATAGTTCCGCACCTATTTCGCAAACTGACACCCCAAAGACTCACTCCGAACACACAGAGACCGAGGGCGTGTACCTTGCAAATGGGAACCTCAATGTGCCTTTTCTGCTAAAAAATGCTGAGCTCCTTTTTTCTTCTGGGGAGTACACCCTTGCTCGAAACATTTATCGAACAATGGCAGACGGCGGAGAACTTTCCTACTCCTCACACTACTGGATGGGCCGTTGCTTTGAGGGGGAAAACAAAATCGACGAAGCCCTTCAGCACTACGAACAGTCGATCACTTTTTATCCTTCCCTCGAGAGCTACCGCCGCTTAGGAATGATTCAAATGAATCGAAATAACCATCAGCTCGCAGCGAAAACCCTTGAGCGAGCGCTCAATCTGAAAGATCTCAGCTACGACAATCGTTTTGATCTGCACAAAGCCTGCGGAAACTGCTGGTCAAAAGCACGTAAGCCAGAGCATGCCCTCAATCACTATCTCACGGCGTTATCCATCTATCCTACCGCCGACGACGTTCGATCAAATATTGGTGCGCTCTATTTGCAGTCTCAAAAAGTCCCGGACGCCCGAAAACATTTTCAAGAGGCGATCACTGCAAACCCCAAGAGCGACAAAGCTCTGTCAGGACTTGCCTCTTGTTTCCTAGCCGAGGGTGATATTCGCCAGGCTCATGATCACTTTGCCCGCTCCCTTGAAATTGAACTCAATAATCCAACTGCGATATTCTACCTCGTCAAATGCGCCTATGAACTCAAAAGCTACGCCACCGGCGCGAGAATTCTCGAGGACTACATTCAGATTGCCCCGATCAATGCAAATCTTCTATACAGCCTTGCTGGGCTGCAGTTTCACCTCGGCCGAATGACTGACGCCATGGAAACTGTGGCACGTATTCTTGAAATATCCCCCGAACACAATGGTGCAAATGACCTAAAAGATCGCATTCAAAAATTTGAAAACTGATCGATAATCTTTCAGTTTGGACACTGTCATGGAGGACGGATGGCCGCAAATACAAAGCTGTTACAAGGAGAAGTTTCAAATAACCCTCAAGAACTCGACTTAGATGTCGAGCGTTTGTTGGCTGGATTCTTGAGATCACTACTGGACGAAAGAAGAGGTGTGCGCGCTCAGCCCGCCACTGGACTTAAGCCGGATGCACCTCATATCGCGCCGGAGGTCACCCAATGATTGCGCCAAGCTCCAGTCTTGAGATCCCCCCCCCTATTCGTTGTGCGGTAGTTCAGCTTTCGCGCTTCAGCGATCTAATCCAAAGCTTGATGGCGCTTCGGGCAGCCAAACAGCTTTACCCTCAACTTGAGATTCACCTCATTGTCCGAGAAGGCCTCGAAGAGGCTGCGGGGCGCGTCCCGTGGATAAAGAGCCTCACCGTATTGCCGACTCAATCTCTCCTTGACCCGATTCTTCGCGGGGAAATGCGCGAAAGTGAAGGGCTCCGACAAATTGCAAGGTGGATCGCACCGCTTGTTTCAGAGCCGTGGGATTTTGTCATGAATTGGTCCTACTCTGAACCGAGTAGTTACCTCACCTCGCTTCTCCCTGGACGCGTGAAAATGGGGTATTTAAGACGCCGCGATTTATCGTTTGGTTGTGCTGACGGATGGAGCCACTATATTCAGGCTATCGTACAATCGGGCATGAATCAGAATATCCACCTCACTGATATCTTAACAACCCAGCTTCTAACCGCACTACAGATTCATGCAGGAGAACCGGCAAACGACGGCAACGCTCCGCTTACCTCGAAGAATTTCTTCTCCCTCTCCTTTGATTCCCCCGCGCTCAACAAAAGCGGAGGGAAAGAGTGGACCTGGAGAGACATTTCGAAGAAATGGATTGCGATTCACTTGGGGGATCAGCCGAAAAATCAACGTTGGAACGCGGCAAACTGGTCGCAACTTATTCGACTCATTTCTAAAAAATATCCGGAATACCGTTTCGTGCTACTCGGCGAAGCGGGGGCTAAAGAGACGGGCCGCCTCATTCTCAGCGAACTTGGCGAAACCCTGGGACGAAATCCCGTGCTCTCTTTAGTCGGCCAGACTGATTTTGATCTCTTCGCCTCCGTAATTGGGGCCAGCCAGTGGCTTTTCTCAGAAGAAAGCCCGGCCATCCCTCTCGCCAGTGTCTTGGGCACTCGCGTTCTTCACCTCTCCCACGCTGAAGCCCGCTGGAGCGAAGTAGGTCCTTATGGAAACGGTCATTATATTGTTTCAGACCGAGGAGGAGCGGCGCTCACATCTGAGGCCGTATTTTGCGCTTGGTCTTACGGCGCTCAAGAATGGGAACACCACAGACATAAGACGCTGGACCAGCACTTCAGTGAGCACGGACTTGCCCTAGAACTTCGAAAGATGCAGGTTTTTCGCTCCAAGATTCGGAACGCCACCGATGGCGGCGGCATCGCTTACGAGTCTCTTGTTGCGCACCCGTTTGCCGTTTCAGATTGGAGTGCTATGGTCATGGGGCATATTGCCCGCGCCTGGTATTGCGGCTGGGTCCCGCCCGTTGGAAAAGAGCTGAAGCGAACCATGATCAACCCCAATCTCGTTCGAGAACTGCGAGCGCTTGAAGAATCCTCCCATCAGCTTGAAAAAATCTGCACGGATGCCTCATGCCTAGCCACGCTTCTCAATCGCAGAAGTGCGAAGCTTACTTCTGATCGCATCATGGATGTTCGAGATAAAGAGGACCTGCAATCGCTTGGGAAACGACTGATGGATCTTGATCGGCAGATTGAGAGGGCCGGGAAAAAGCACCCTTGTCTTCAATCCTTTACGTTTATGTTTCAAGTCCTGATGCATAACCTCAACGGGGAACACCTCTCAGACTTAGGACGAGAGAGCGCCAACTCATACCGACAACTCAGCGACGGAATTGCCATTCTGAGAGACTGGGTAAAACACACCCTTCAACTCGCAAAACCTCGCTCAATCGGGACCGACGCTGTGCTTTCGCTTAGAAACCCCGAGGTCTCAACATGAATCAGTTTCTTGTAAACGGAAACCCGCAGCCCTGGCCTGTTCCGCAGACAACCAGCCTATCGGATCTGATGAACTATTTTCGAAAAAACTGCATTACGCGCAATGAGCTCATTTCTACCATTTGCGTGGACGGCGTTAATTTTTCGGAAGGCGATCAAACCTTTCCAGGCGAGAGTACAGTCGCAATATTTCAAAAAATCGAGATCCACACCTCTCATCCACGCGAAATGGCCGAAGACACGCTTCAGAATCTTCTCAGCTTCGCGCCGCACCTTGAGGGGCTATCGCTTCGGACAGGGCGATTGATTCGAGAAGGGGCCGATGCAAACAAACAGTTTCAATCACTGGTTAATGGAATGGAAATCTTTACTCAGGGCATCGCGGGCGTAAAAAAACTTCTTCGAATCGGTTTGCTCGCAGAAGTTCAAGTTCTGGAAGCAGACCTTTTCTCGATCCTTAGGGATCTTTTCGAATATCAGTCAGCAGGACAGACCCAATTTGTAGCAGACCTCTTGGAATCCCACCTACCCATGAATCTAGTGGATTGGCAAACGCGGGGGATCCCGGCCATGATCCGCTCTAGAGACAGTTAACGGCGCTACGCGCCCTAAAACTGAGCCTCAAGTAGCTTGCGAATATCCACCTCAGGTGGCTGAGCTTCGCCGTTTCCAGGTCCCAGAATAAATAATTCGTCGACAGAAAAGTCCATCCGCGCATCATAGTTTCGTTCGGGCTCGTTTCGTAAAAACTGCTCCCCGTCATACCATTTCAGCTTCAGGGCATCATCAAGACAGGTGGCGCGCTCCTGAGGATCCGTCGCTCCCCATCGAAGCTCCACACAATGGTACGGATCAAACGACAATGCAAAAAGCCGGCGCATCACTTCTTCGAGATTTAGCTTCACGACAGAAGCATCGGTTCGTTCATATTGAATCGTACAAGCTTGGGTTTGCTTTGAAAATGCGGCAAGCATATCGCGCGCAAGATTCCGACCATGATATTCAATCATGGGGTCTCCCTTTTTATAACGAACCATGAAATCCTGCACGCGATCCCGCGCTTCCTTAAATGAGGTCTTCAGGCGTGCATCACGCGAGGGTGTGGAGTAGATTTCCCATTCCCCTTCAGTTCCATAAATATTCAGAGGAAGCCGCTCTGGGTGCGCCTTCAAATCAATTTGTGCATTTCGTGCGGCGGCCACCGCAGTCACCCGATCCCGCGCCTCACTGCAAAGGGAGTTCAACATTGAAGTGAGTTCTCCCAAAGGCTCAAAACGAAGTTCGCCTAAAGCCAGCGCAATTCGAACAAAATCGTAGTAATCGAACACCTTCCCATCAATCACGAACCGCCCTTTGCGCCAAGCACCTCCGGGATCGGGCTGATTTCCGTAAAACTGCACCACTGAAAAATCAGGCAATTCTTCGTTTTTCATCGCCTCAAAGCGCCCACCCAGCAGTACACCGTCTGCATCGATTTGCGCATCAACAAGTTTCAAAGGACGAAACCGCTTAAAACCTGCTCCCGCCCCGGGCCGACTACGGGCGAATTTTTTCCCGTACACACCATGAGTGAGTGACCCATCAGGATGGGTGTCCATAAAGAAGACCCTTCCATCGCTACCCACCTTATATACCATGGCCACATGCCCCGCGGGATCGTAAATGACCGTGCCCGGAACAATTCCGGTGCGATCAATTTTCACGGGATAAAAATCCGAAAAAAACCTTGAATCATTCCAACTCGGATCGAAACGAAACATCGCAGTCGAAATCACTTCACGAACATTGGTGATTACTTTAAGCGGATTTGGAAATTTCCCAGCCGTTTTCGCAAGCACGTCTCGGCGTACAGTGGGACGGTTCCCATTCGGACTATAGCGGATATCGCTGCTTCCGCTTTCACTAGGAAGCGCCTCAACTTCTAAGACAAACGAAAAGGGCAGTTCATTTTTCCAGGCAAAATACGCACGAAGAACATAGGGAAGATCTGCGCAATCCCCATTGAAAGAATAGCCATCTGTCTCGGACCCCCGATAGGGATTTGCGGGGCCATTCAAACACGCATTGAGTGAGTGACATTGCGATTCTCCGATGGCAGCTACAAATTTCTGAAACTTGAGTTCATCTTCTAAAGCCCAATGATCTTTTTTGACTTTCCAGACGGGCGCAGCCGCACCAAGCACCAGAGGTGCCGAAAAAGAAGAAACCGCCAACGCAATAAAAACGAACCAAAAAGAAGAGCGCAACCTAGTCAACCTTAACTTTATTTCCCACATCCATTACAAATTCAAAATGATCTTCAAAGCGCCCTGGATCATCACCAAAGGGGATGCGAGTCAGTGTGTTGTCTTGCGTTTTCCAATGAAACCAATCCCATTCGCGGGTGAAGGATGCTGAAAATTCATACTCACCTTGAGAATCGTAAGACGTATAGCGCTCCAGCTTTTCACGAAGGGCTTTTTTCGTAACCCATTTAAGATCAATAGGCAGGGGATCGAATTTTGTCAGCGCTAGAGTGTTGCCTCCATTTTCGATAATCCGGGACATGAGATCCTTGACAACGTCTGGACTCAACGTAAACGAGAGATTGGGTCGTTTCGTGCGAGAAAGAGCAAAAGGTCCAGTATCTTTCATCGTCAAAAAACTCTTGAGTACGATCGGATAACTTTTCTTATCGATCACCAAGGAGGCGGAACTTCCGTCTTCATGGGTCGTGAGACTCCCTTTGAGGGAACCCACTTCACGATCAAAGACGTAGCAATTCAAAACGTCACCTTTCCAACCATTTGCCTCCCACACACACTCTCGGTCCATAAAATAGACCAAGGAGGTCTTCACGGGAACGCTCATCGTCTGGGCGGTCTCGGCTTTGGCCAATAACCCCGAAAGGACCAAACTCAGTACGATAGCTCCAAGAGTCTTTGTTTTCTTTGAATTCGTGGATTTCATGGTTTGAACCATAGCAAATTCTCCTTATATATGAAGCACCGACTTCTGCTATCACTATCGACTCATAGCGTCAACTTAGTTCTGTGGCCGTGACGCTTCTTTCATGTTAACTAGCCGGTATTGTGATCCAATATCGAATTCATGGTCGTGGGGGGCAGGGTGGCGTCACCCTGGCGAAAATGTTGGCTTTTATGTACTGGACCGAAGGTAAATGGGTCCAGGCGTTCGGGAGCTATTCTGCCGAACGAACAGGGGCGCCGATTCAAGCGTTTACCCTGATTGATGATATCGAAATCACCAATCGAAACCGCATTTATTCTCCCGATCACTTGCTCATTGTGGATGCCAGTTTCTTGGGCGAGAATGTCCTCTCAGGACTTCGAGCCGATGGCACTCTGCTCATTGACACCTCTAATGAACCCACGAGTTTCCCCCTATTTTCCGGGCGCACCGTTGCAACCATTGACGCCCGCGCGATCGCGCGCAGGCACAAATTAGGCACGCACGCGACTCCGATCACGAACTCTGCACTTGCGGGGGCCTGCGCTCGCGTCTTTGATCTCAAGTTTCAAACCGTAGAAAAAACGCTCACCTCGCTTGGTTTTTCGGGGGCCAACTTATTGGCCGCAAAAGACGCGTATAATGAAGTGAAATCCGCTCTTATCCCGGGATCACCCAAAATCGTTCCCTTCACAGAGCCCACGGATCCCGTGCCTCCGCTGGTGACTGGAAACTTAGGCAGCGAACCTCAACTCAACATAGCGGACTGGAAAAGTCGCGAGCCCTACACCCGAGACCGCATGGCTCCTTGCAACTTTAGTTGCCCTGCGGGAAACAACGTCAGGGGATTCCTAGGCGAAATTGCGCTAGGTCAGATTGACAAGGCGCTTGCAACCCTGCGTGCGACCTCCCCACTTCCAGGTTCCACGGCACGCGTTTGCCCCCATTTTTGCGAGGAATACTGCAATCGCGGTTCAGTCGATGCTCGCATCAACATGCATTCGCTCGAGCGAATGGCCGCCGATCAAGGTAAAGCCATCGCACTGAAACCACTCACCTCGCGTAAAGAAAAAATCGCCATTATTGGGTCAGGTCCGGCGGGGCTCTCTGCCGCCTATCACTTACGCCGAAAAGGTTATGCCTGTACCGTACTTGAGGCACTCCCCGAGCCCGGCGGAATGCTGCGCGCTGGAATCCCTGACTTTAGGTTACCCAAGAATATTCTGCATGATGAAATCAAACTCATTGAAGAGATGGGCGTGACGATTAAGTGCAATACGGCCATTAAATCAAATGCAGAACTTAAGAAACTAACCGCGGAATTTGATGCTGTGATCATTGCCATTGGACTCAGCACGGGCCGAGACAATGCAATTGCGGGTGCGACCGCGCCGGACCTCATTCAAGGCGTAGATCTCCTGCAGAAAATCCACTTCGGTCAAAAAGTAGAACTGGGAGCCCAAGTCGTCATCATCGGTGGCGGCAATACCGCAATTGATACTTCTCGCGTCGCTCTTCGAAACGGCGCAAAGGGAGTCACCATCGTTTATCGCCGAACGCGCGACGAAATGCCCGCCATGCGTGAAGAGATTGAAGCGGCCATTCACGAGGGGGTCAAGTTCAAGTTCTTGGGTGCGCCCGAGAGCGTTGGTTCTAGAGGCGGAGAAAAATTCCTCAAAGTCCAAAAAATGAAGCTCGGAGAAGCAGGCCCGGATGGCAGACGATCACCCGTCGCGATTGTGGGAGAATTTGAAGAACTTGAATTTTCAAGAATCATACTGGCCACGGGGCAGGTCGCTGAACTTGATTTCTTAAAGGGCGAAGTCTCGACCCGTAACGGGCTCATCGTCACAAACCCTTTTGGAGAGACGGAAAACGCCAAGGTTTTTGCCGTAGGCGATGTCGCGACCAACGAAGGCACCGTCACTCACGCAATTGGATCGGGAAGACGTGCAGCGGAATCGGTTGATCTAAAACTCCGCGGCGAAGCGCTGCCGCTGATTCCTCCCCCGGAAAAATCACCCTTTGTGACCGCCGATGAAATGCGCCTGCACTATTTCACCCCTACGGGACGCGCGGAGACTTTGGAACGACCGGTGATCGAACGAATTCAAGACTTCAAAGAAGTGGTTCGAGGATTTGACGCCGACACCGGCCAAAAAGAAGCGCTTCGCTGCCTGAGTTGTGGATCATGCAACGGCTGCCTCTCATTTGACAAAGGTAAGTGCGAACTCTTTTGCCCAGAACGAGCCATCAATCGCGTCAGTGTTTCAAGAGTCGAGGTCAATCTTTCCAACTGCAAGGGCTGCCTCATTTGCAAAGAAGTATGCCCCCGCAACGCGATCGATCCCAGAACAAGAGGGTGTGCGAAATGAAACAAGAACTTTGTACGGCAAACTACGCGGGCGGATGGACGTTCACGGTCGCCGGAAACGCCAATCGCAAAGCCCGAGGATGTGGCAGCGGAATTTATCCCATCACTCCCCAAACCGAAGTCGTTGAAACCGTCGTGGCTCTCAATGAAAAAGGAATGATCGAGAAAGGGCGTATTTTTCACGTCGAGTCCGAACACTCTGCAATGGCTGCGTGTATTGGGATCAGTATCGAGGGCGCCCGTTCTTTTACGGCGACCTCCTCTAACGGCGCAGCTTTCATGGCCGAAAACATCGTCTGGGCGGCTTTATATCGACTGCCAATTGTCATGCAAGTCGTTAACCGAACACTTGGCCCTCCTTGGAACATCTGGGCTGAGCAGGGCGATAGCCTCATGTTTCGGGACTGGGGCTGGATTCAGATCTACTGCGAAGACAATCAAGAGGTTGTAGATCATATCTTGATGTCCTTTTATATTTCTGAAAATCCAAAAGTTCTTCTCCCTTCCATGCTTTGCGTGGACGCGTTTATCTTAAGCCATACGATGATGCCCACCTTGCTGCCGACTCAAGAAGAGGCTGATCAATACCTGCCGCTACTAGACTTACCTCACCGCTTAAACCCTGAAAAACCCGCGACCGTTGGGGGCTTAACGCAACCTCGAGTCACAGCCTCTCATCGAATGGACATGGAACGCGACCTGGCCAATGTCTTTTCAGTCTACAAAGCCGCGCAAGATCGCTTCGAAGAAGTCTTTGGCAGGCGCCCCTCGGATCCGATTGTGGGCTATCATCATGAAGACGCAGAAATCCTGCTCATTACCAGTGCGACGATCGGCTGCACCACTCGCCGCGTGATCGATGAACGCAGAGCGAAGGGCGAAAAAGTGGGAATGGTTCGCATCAAGATGTTCCGGCCGTTTCCGACCGATTCCTTCGTAGACATGTGCAAGAACGCTCGAAAAATTGCGGTACTGGATCGTAACACCGCGCTCGGAGCGCCTCACGGAATTGCGGGAATCTTTGCGCAGGAAGTGATCGCGACCCTTGCTTTCTCCGGTCTTAAGAAATTTATTCAAAGCTACGTGATGGGCATTGGTGGAATGGACGTCACGGCGCCTTTGATTCATGAAGTAATCGACGAAATGGGGCGACTGGAAATCCCAGGACCTTCAAAATGGAAGGGGGTTTAAGCCATGGCCGGTGAAAATCGTTCTGAACTTTTATGTGCTGAGAATACCAACTGTGCCGGATGCGGAATGTCCTTGGCCCTTAACTTTATCGGGGACGTGCTGGGGCGGAAAATGAAAATGGCGATTCCGGCCTGTTGCGGAGTGGTCACTCCCCACTCGTTCCCCTATTCGGCTTATAAAGTTCCTGTCATGGCTGCCACGTTTGCCTCGTCTGCGGTCATGGCCTCTGCAATTAAGGCCGTTCAAGACATGAATGGTGAGTCGGGGCAAGTCATCGCCTTTGCGGGCGACGGCGGCACCTTCGACATCGGGATGGCTTGCCTCTCAGGCACTGCCGAACGCAACGAAGACATTATTTACGTTTGCTACGACAACGAGGTCTATGGCAACACGGGGGCACAGCGCAGCTCGGCGACCCCCATGGGTGCGTCGACCACGACCACACCGGGTGGAAAAAGTGAGCGCAAAAAAGACATTGTTGCCATCATGGCCGAGCACCGCGTTCCTTATACAGCGACCCTCAGCGTGAGTTATCCCGAAGATTTTATGCGAAAAGTAAAAACCGCGTCTGAAATCAAGGGCTTTAAATTCCTTCACATTCTTTCGCCGTGTATCCCCAATTGGAAGAGCGAGCCCTCTGATACAGTGAAGCTTGGACGCTTAGCCGTTGAATCTGGCGTGTTCCCACTTTATGAGATTTTCAATCGCTCGGAGTATCGGATTACGGTTAAGCCCGAAAAGCTCAGACCCGTGAGCGAATATCTCGCACTTCAAAAACGATTTGCAAAATTGCCTCCTGAAAAGTTGGCAGCCTATCAACAGGATGTGGCCCAGAACTGGGAGCGTCTTTTGAAGTTGGAATCTGTGTTTCCAGTTTTGGAAAGTTAGGTTTCTCGGGCGTGGAAAGAAAGCATCTCCCCTTTCAGATTGAGTCAGAACGGCTTTGGCTTAAGAAAGTTGACGCCGCACACGCTCAAGCGCAGTTTGATTATATTGATCAAGACCGAGTGCGACTTGCCGAGTTCTTACCGTGGATACCTCACATTAAAACGGTCGAAGACGAGCACAAGTTTATTCTTCAAACTCAGGCCTGTTGGGCAGAATTTAAGCGCTTTGACTACGGCCTTTTTCGCCAAACAGACGGCGAATATCTGGGCAATATTGGTGTTCACTCGATTTCCTGGAGCAACGATTGTTGCGAACTCGGTTATTGGATTTTGGGGAAATACGAAGGTCAAGGCTACGTGAGTGAGGCTGTCAGCGCCCTAGAGAATATGCTTTTTACGGAAGGATTCCATCGCATTGAAATTCGCTGTGACCCACTCAATGCCCGCTCGGCGGGAGTTCCAAAACGTTGCGGCTACGCTTTAGAAGGGCACCTTCGAGAAGATAGCCTCGCAGACAGCGGGTACCGAGATACGCTAGTGTTTGGTAAAATCAATTCATGAGCTACCTGCTCACCCCTCTGCCTGGGGGTAACTATAAAGCTTATCTTTACGATTGCGATGGCACGATCGCGGATACCATGCCTGCACATTATAAGGCTTGGTGCGAAGCCCTGCGTCCATGGAGTTGTCCGTTTTCAGAGAACTTGTTTGGAGAGCTTGCTGGAATTCCTTTGGTGCAGACGGTGGAAATTCTCAATCAGCGCTTCAATCTAAAGATGCCGCTTCTTGATGTTGCCCAACAAAAAGAAGCCGCGTTCTGGAGAAATGCAAACGAAATTCTCCCCATCGTCCCGGTTGTTGAACATATTCGGGCTCACCAAGGACTTGTTCCACTTGCTGTGGTTTCCGGGGGTGGCCGAGAAAGCGTGCTTGAAATTCTCACACGGCTCGGACTTCAAGACTGCTTTAATGCCATTATCTGCGCAGGAGATTACGCCCGCGGAAAACCCGCGCCGGAACCCTTCTTATTGGGCGCTTCACGACTTGGCGTCGCACCCTCGGATTGCCTTGTATTTGAGGATGCAGATCAGGGCATTCGGGCTGCTGAGGCGGCCGGAATGAAATGGGTTCAGGTTATGCGAGCCTAAGGCTCCTTCTTCAATGATCTCACGACGTGCTTGGCTGATTCCTTCACCTGACGTTTCACCATATCGCGAAACAACTCCAAGAGCTGCTCCAAGTGCGGCGAGGGTTCCAAAATCTCAAGTAAGTGGTGAGTGGCCTCAATCGTCGATAAGCAATGGGGATGCGGCTGCCTGCGAAAACCGTATTCGGATTCGCGCCCGGGCGTAAAACAAACCTGCGGCAAGCCTGCCAGCCTTGGACTCCACTTGATCATTCTTTTGGCTGACGCCCAGGTTCCATCGATCAAGAAAATGACCAGCTTTTTCCCCTCGGGAGCCAGCCTATCATGTGCTTCGGGACTGTCCGCGCTAATGTTGATCGCCTGGGGACCAGGATAGAGGACCATGCAATAGTTCTTCCGATCTTCGATAAGCGCGTCCACTTGAGGGCGCTGATCAAATTTTATTCCCATAAAAAGTTTTGAGTTTGCAATGCAAAGGTGTGCAATGCGGGCCGTTCCGATCGTTCTTTTTCGCTCCCGCGGATGCTGAAGAAAAACCAAGACAAGCCCGGAGGTTTGAAACGGACGAAGCTTTTCGCAATAGCAAGTGGCTTGGGGGCAAAGACAGCGAAAGCATAAGTCTCGAGTTTCCTGCGGGTTCATCTCCTTAGTCATATCAAGATGAATACCAAGACTGTAGAACCATTTCTATAGAACTCACCCGGCGCTCATACTATCCTTGCCTTACGATGCCCATCATTCACCTCACCTCCCGCGATTTTAAACAAATGCCTTGGAAGAACGGAAAAGGAACTACAACCCAAATCGCGATTTACCCGCCCGAAGCAGAATTCCCCGGAGACGCATTCTTATGGCGCGTCAGTTCTGCACCCATCGATGAGAGCGGAGCCTTTTCAACATTTCCCGGATATGATCGCCTTCTAATGATTACCGAAGGCTCGGGGATCATTCTCAACGGGAAACCCCTTGTTTGCGGCCAGCCGCTTGGTTTTTCTGGCGAGGAGGCCTCCCAAGGAGAACTGATTCAGGGCCCAGTGCGCGATCTTGGTATCATTTACCGCCGGGGTGAAGTGAGAGCCCAAATTGCTTTGAGCGCAATCCCCAAAGGAGGCCCATCCACCCTCACCCTCCCTCTTAATTCGGAGTTTCATCTTTTTGTCTGCGTTCAAGGAGAATTCAAAGTACACAATGCTCCCACCGAACGACTCGCCACGGGCGAATGCCTTTTTGTGAGGGATTCCCTCAATCAAAAAACGCTGCAGCTCACGGCAATGACTGCAAATGCCGCCATCGCAAGTGTTGTTATAGACCGAACAACATGACGCATCCCAGCCCACCTTCCCGTTTTATTGACATCATGCACAGCTGTCGATATTCTCTAGTAAATGGAAACTAAGAATCAGCTCTATATTTTCGGAAAAAAAGAGATCGGATTACTGATCGCAATGGGGCTTGGTATCGCCACTTTTTCCTTCACCCTCGGCATTCACATGGGAAAAAGAATCGCCCCCAAAGTCACTGAAACCAAATCCAACAGTGGAACGCCTCTTGAGACCGCAACGGATAAAATCCCAGATCGACACGAGCTTGCCGAACAAGCCAAGAGTGTCCAGGGCGCTGCTGATGAAAGCTTGAATCAATCCCTTCATGACGAAGTCACCCGAACGGGAATCAAACTCGACATCCCTCGTCAAATTGAACTTCCGAAAAACACGAAGGGCAAAGCCGGGGGCGCCACTTCAACTCACGGCGCAAAACCTGAAGCAAAAGTCGTTTTGCAAGAAGACTCGCACTCAAAAATGAGTGAAAAAGACGAGGAAAAAACTGACAATAAGGGCGAAGCTAAGGCTAATACAAAAACAGAAGAAAAGGCCAACCTTACTACACACCAAGAAGTGCCAAAGACCGATTCAGAAACCCACGAATCTTCTGAGTCTTCTTCTGAGGCTGCCTCCGTCTCCGGAAAATACGCTCTTCAAATTGGCTCCTTCCCTTCTCGCGCGGAGGCGGAAACTAAACTCAAAGATCTGGGGAGTTCGGGTTTGGCGGGCTCGGTTCATGAGGCCGACGTCAAGGGCAAGGGCACTTGGTATCGGGTCTATTTAGGCGCGTTTGCGACTAAAAAAGTTGCAGAAAAGGCCGCTGAATCCCTTCAACAAAAGAAGACGATCGATCATTTTGTCGTTGTAGAAAACCAATAACAAACTATACCAATAGGCATGTCGAAACAAACGATTCAAAAGATCACAAAGCCCTGGGGTCATGAACTCATTTGGGCGAAAACTAACGCTTATGCTGGAAAAATTCTCCATATCAACAAAGGGGAACGGCTTTCGCTGCAATACCACCGGGAGAAGTTCGAGACCATTCTCGTCTATTCCGGAAAAATGAATTTCGTCTTCGAAAACGACGCAGGTATTTTGCAGGACATTATCCTCGACGCCGGTGAAGCTTACCATATTCCCAGGGGCCGCAAACATCGCATGATTGCCCTTGAAACCTGTGAAGTTTTCGAGGTTTCCACTCCCCAACTCGATGATGTAGTCCGCATCGAAGACAGCTACGGGCGATGAATCAAAAAAACCTTTTTCTCATTGTTATGGCAGGTGGAAGTGGAACTCGGTTCTGGCCCAAGAGCACTTCACGGAAACCCAAACAGCTTTTGAGTTTTTCAGATCACTCCGCCAAAGACGCAGACCCTCAAACACTTCTCACGCAAACCTTAGCGCGTTTTTCCAGTTTCGTACCGGCCGAGCAAAACTGGATTGTCACGACTCAACTCCTCGAAGAAGCAGTTCGTGCAGACAGCCCAAAAGCCCTGGTGCTTGCAGAGCCGCAAGGACGAAATACCGCTCCATGCATTTACTGGGCGGCTCAAGAAGTCATGAAACAAAACCCAGAAGGCGTGATGCTGGTAATGCCCGCTGATCACTTCATGAAAAACCCAGCGGCGTTTCAGAAGACAGTAAAAACTGCCATCGAATGGGCCATCACACATGAGGATCTTATCACGCTGGGAATTCGCCCCTCCAGACCCGAAACAGGCTACGGGTACCTTAAAGTAGGAGTGGAAATTTCCAAAGACTCTGGGTGCCGCACTGTGGAAGCCTTTGTGGAAAAGCCCAACGTCGAGAAGGCGGCCAGCTTTGTTCGTGAGGGGTATCTCTGGAACGGAGGAATGTTCGTCTGGCGTGCCTCCACCATTCTAAAGGCTTTTGATCGTCTTATGCCTGAAATGGCAATCGCATGGAAGGCTTCACAAGGCAGTGTAGAACGTGCCTATCCCAACATGACCGCGACCTCGATTGACTACGGGATTATGGAAAAATCCCAGAACGTTGTTTCTTTTGAACTCGATTGCGGCTGGGACGATCTTGGAAACTGGACTTCACTTGACACGATGGTTGGCGTCCTCGGTACGGAAACTGAGGCAGGTGTGGTGTTGGGAGGCGAAGTTATCTCCGTGGACTCAAAGCACAACGTCATTGATGTCGCCGGAAAACTTGTCGCGCTCCTCGGCATCGAAGACCTTGTCATAGTTCAAACCGAGCAGGCACTGCTCATTGCCCGTAAAGATCGTGCGCAAGACATTCGCAAAATAGTCGATCAGGTTAAGATCAAACGTCCCGAACTCGCCTAGTGCCTCGCCCCACCGCTTTGTTTTTGCTCATTGAGTGCGTTAATCGAAAGCACAATCTTCTGAATGCGGTAAGACTCTAAGAAATGTGCGACATTAATTTCGGTAGTAACTTCATTTGAGGATTTCACATTTAGATTCGACGCATACTCGAGCTTTATGAGCTCTGCGACTTCTTGCATCCGAAAAGGATCGCGACTCTCTGGAGTGATCGCAAGCTTTCGCACCTCTGCGACATTAATAGGCGCTTTGCCCGTCTCAGCATTTACTTGGGGAGGGGTACTTTTGACATAATGTGCGATGAGCTCCATAATCCGAAACCCCCGCGCACTGAGGTCATGGCGTTTCGAGGAATTGGCAAGATTCTCTTCATTGAGGTAAACAGTCATGCGCTCCAAAAAATCTGCGTCATGCAAATAGATCTGATTTCCTTTTTCATCTTTCTTAGTTGTCGTGACAAGATTTTCACTCAAGACCTCAATCAATGCCGAAATTTTTGCCACGGGAACGCCCATGATCTGATTGACATAACGATACAAACCTCCGGCCGCAACATGGATTCCCTCCGATTCAGGAGACGCAACCTTACCGCTGCGAGCCGCCACCAAAAGAATGCCCGCCGCAATCTTCAAAACATCAAGCGGCGATAAAAAGATATATTCCGTTATCCGCTTTCCGAGATTTTCATCATAATGAACGGCAGTCGACGCCGTCTCGAGCTGCTTGATCCGACTGTCCGCGGCCCGCAATCGGCCGACAACTGCCTTCAAAAGATGCTTAAACCATTCTGGCATTCCGCGCGAAGTCGTCTGAAAGAGCTCATTTGAAATCTCAGATAACTTACAATTCATGAGCGCCTCAGCAGACGAGGAGCGCGGCTGCCCGTCAAGAAACGATAATTCCCCAAACATCTGTCCTGGATGCACCGTCTCCAATTCAATAAAGGCATCGCCTTTCTTCTTAAAAAGTCTAATCAATCCCGACTCCAGCAGATACATCGACCGCGATCCCTCTCCCTCTGCGAAAAGAAGGTCCCCTTTTCCAAGGTCGAAATGCGTTACTGAGCGAGAACCGGCCTGTGGATCGGATTTAAGTGGTGCGTTCATAGCAAGACTTATTCGTCACAAAATGGCCAAACCTTTAGAGTCAAAAAAAAGACGGGGCAAGCCAAAACTTGCCCCGCAACCCTAGGGGGCGGCATCTGTTTGGGGGGCGGTTGGCGGCGACGCGCACACACCTCGGGTTCTCAGGCAATACACTGTTCAATTGGCGTGCCTTCGCATTTTACGCAGAGTCGCTCCCAAACCGCTGTGATACTTTGCCCCTATGGATATGGACAGCATTGAACTCTCTGATTTTCTCAAGAACACACGCACATGGCCATTGAACAAGAATGAGCTCTCCGTGATTACCAATCAGATCGCGGCACTTCTCAAAATCCCGTTCGTTGCCCTTTCAGTACGAGAGCCTCTCGAACTCATCGATTGGAAAGCGCGCACCCCCTTCGAAGGGATCGCCCGATTTGAATTGCTCAAAGGTTTTCTCAAACCCATCCTTTCTCAGCACCAATCGACACCAGGGAACGGAGATGCTTTTTTAAGCTTGGAAATCCCCAGCGACTTTCGCCCCTGGACCACTGAGGCGACCAAGTCCTATATTCACCTCTCGGAAATTCGCGTTCAAACCCGTACGGACCTCGCAAAAGAGGAAGGGAGTGAGACCAGCGTCTTGGGTTGGATTGCAATCGGCTCAGATCAACGTCTTACCCGCGAAGAGGAGTCCCGTCTGGTTTGTGTTTCCCTTCGGCTCTCTCTTCTTGCGACCACTTGGAAACTGGAATCCCTCCTGGCTCAGCGGACGCAGTTTCTTTCGGTCGCAAGTCATGAGCTGAAAACTCCACTCACATCGATCTATGGTGTCCTTCAACTTGAAGAGCGAATGCTCAAAAGCAGTGATCCACTCCTCAATGCTGAGAAACAAAAGACCTATGTGCGAGTGATGATCCGACAAGTACAAAGACTTAACGAACTTATTGACGGACTTTTAGACGTCTCCCGAATTCAAAACGGCCGGTTCCTCGTGGAGCCAACCGAAACGGACGTTGTAACGCTCATCAAGGAAACCTTGGATACACGGCTCATGCCAATCGCTCAAGATGCGGGAGTCAGCATTCATTTCAACGGCCCCGAGGAACTCGTCGCCTGGATTGATCCCGTCCGCATGGAAGAACTCATTTCAAATGTTGTCATGAACGCGATTCGATTTTCCCCTGAGGGCGGCGTTGTCTGGGTACGACTTAACAACGAAAACTCCGCGTTTCGCCTGACTGTTCGCGACCAGGGCCCGAGCGTCCCTCTCGAAGATCGCGAAAGAATTTTCCGTCCCTTTGAACGAACTCAGCGGACCAGCCGCCTCGGGGGAATGGGACTAGGCCTTTATATTTCGCGCCAGATTGCACTCCTGCACGGTGGGAACGTCAGCCTTGTCGAGAGCGTTCCGGGAAAAGGGAATGTATTTGAGGCCTATTTACCCTGTCTTAGGGAGAAGGTGATCTCTTTGGCTTCCGCTTGAAACCCAAAACCTAAGCCCCGACTTTTCTACCGACCCAACTTGCGGTATCTCCAGCCGTCCCCATCGCGAGTGTCTCTTTTCGATCGGCGAAATCGTATTTACGAAGCGCGTCAATTCCGGCTTTAAAACCGCTCTTTACGATTTCAGACATCTTTTTGGGGGAAAGACTAAAATTGTCTCCAAAAAACATCTGCGCGTCCGTCGCCTTAGGGTGAATATAGATCGTGTCGACATCCATTCGGTGGTGAAGCTCCGCCTCCAAAATTTCACAGATTCTTTTCCGCACAGAATCCGTCAACCCCTGCTCATCACAATACTTAGACACCGCATTGATCGCATTTCGCTGAAATTGCTTGTTATGAACATGGTTTTTAATTTTTTGTTCAATCAGCAAGTAGAGAGACTGAATCACGATCGCCGGAAGTCCGTGATCAGTCAGAGAACCTACGCCCCGGGCGAAATGATAAGGTTGATGCGTATGGCTCGCAATCACCAGATCTGCGCCGGCATCAATTCCCACATGGGTCGATAAAGTATCGCGGGTTTCACCATCGATATAGTAGATCTGATGCCCGGTTTTGTTTTTAATCGCATAGGGCGAAAAAACAATCGGAAGCGCCGTACTCGCGGCGCATGCTTCTGAAATTCCCACGTCGTTATCGTACTGACAGGTTAAATCGTCGGCCGGAGGTTGATAACTGTATTTACCAAAAACCACTTTCCGCGAGTGATTAAGCTGGGTGGCCACGACAAAAAGGTCGGCCGTATAATCTTGAAATCGATTCGAGGGCATGACTTCTTCGCGCAGATACTGTTCGATGCCGCCTGTTGAAAAAATTCCAGTCAACTTGAGCCACTTGAACTGAAGAAAGGCTTCCCAACTGCCTTCCGTGAGACTCGTAAACAAGCGCCTAAATCGGGGCAACTGCAATAGCGATTCCCGACTTGAACCGGAATTGAGCTTGAACATTTTCTGGTAGGTCAAGCGTGGGAGCACTCGGGGATACGTTTCATTTGGATCATTGGGGTCCACAGGTTTTCGACCCAGAAATGAATTAAAAATATTATCTAGAGAATAGCCGGCCGCAAACATCGAGGCAATGAGCGAGCCCGCGCTCGAACCCACATAAGTCGAGATCTCCATCGGGCCAGGCGGCCTCACCACACCCGATTGGGGAGCCACCCCCCCATAAAACTTGAATCCCTGCTCCTGAAGAGCTAACGCAACGCCCAAATGAAAGGCCCCCGCTTTTGACGCACCTCCACTGCAAACGAAGGCAATTTTGCGTTTTGGGCCGATTCGAGTTTTCTGCGCAGATGAATTGCGACGAAGAGTACTCATATCGATAAGAATACTTGAATTTAAAGATCCTGGAAATACAATAAAGACATGTCCATACGCGATACCCACGAAACAGGTGCCTCCCTTACAAACGAAACATTCCCCACGAGCTGGCTGCCCCTGATGGACTACGCCATCAAAACCGGCGTCAGTCTTTCGACGCTGCGACGACAAATCAAAGCCAACAAAATTCCGTTTCGCCTTGATGAAGGTCGATACATGATTTTCTCAGATGGCCTTGAGACTGCACCGGTCCCTTCGAGACCGGTGGAGCCTGAAGCAAGCCTAGAGATCATTAAACTCCGACATGAACTCAATAGCGCTCACGAAGAAATCGCGGAGCTCAAAACCTTGATCGCATTCTATGAAGAAAGCCCTGGTAGCCAGAAACAATCTCACGATGCCTAAGAAGGTCCTTGCGCTCATTTCCGCCATTATCTGGGGAATTTCTGCTGGCTACCCAATAAACACTTTTGCCAACGCAGAGCTCGATCACCGTTTTGCTCTCGAATCGATTGGCTTTCTCAAAGCGTGGGATAACGTGGATGGACTTTTTGCGGAATACGTTTCAAAAGCCTACCAAGAATACTTCACGCGCCAGAGTCGCTTTGTCCTGCAAGATCTTTCGAAAACAGATCCCATACTGGGTGACGCAAAAATCCCATACTACAAACTCATCGATGATACCGACATTCTCAAACAGGTGGCTCGGAAGTTTCACGTCGACAGCCTGGTACGAACGAAGATTCAAAAAGAAGGGCGGCAATACCGTTTCACTTTAGACTGGCTCCATGCCCCCAATATGGAACTTATTTCCACCGAATCGTTCGTCTTGCAAGACCCCGGAAATGGAAAAGTTTTTGGCCTCTCAGATATCCGAGAAACGCTACAACATGCGGCAAATCAGATGATCATGCGGGTTCCATTCCTGGGGCACGTCACGGGTCGAGATGGAGACGCGGTCACGACGAACATCGGGGCTTCTGCAAATATCTATCGGGGGGACATCCTCTCAATTGGTACCCTTGAAGAAACCAAACTTCATCCCCTTCTCAAATCGATTGTCGACTGGCGTTTTGTGGAGACCGGAAAACTCGTTGTTGAAGATGTCGAGGAACGAATCGCTTTTTGTCGCATCAAAGAAGAGGACCCGAATCGCAAGATTGCGCGCTACCAAAAAGTGCTGCAGGCCTACCATGCACCCGCATCCGCTCGCCGTGGCGCTCCCCAAGAAGTGGACGACCTCGACGCCCCGATCAAAAAAGACGATTCTCCCCATATGGGCTTTGGAAGTGCGGGACTTTGGCTTGGCCGTTTTAGCCGAACCTTTTTTGTGCCCGACGATGCCGCCACCGGCGCCAAGGCCGACAGTCAAAGCAAAAACAGCAATTTGATAGGCACAAAAGCCGAAGCACAGCTCTGGCTTAGTCGGCAAGTTTTTGGCGAGCTAGGCCTGGGTTACGCAATGCTAGGAAGTGAGAGACTTACCGCGCTCCGAGTGAATGTCGGCTATAACTATTTTGTGAATCCCGACATTTTCGGTCCTAAAGGTTGGGTCAAGGCTGGTTTTCAAACGACTTCCTATTCTCTTCAGGCCTCGGATACCGACTTGACCGCTCCCACCTCCTTCAAAGGCTTCTGCATCGGAACCGGCGGAGACATCCCACTACGCAACGGGTACGGCGCCATGCTCAATCTCGATTTTGGAGTCCTTACAAGTGGCTCTCAAACAGGGCTCACTAACCCAAATTATGGTGACCCTAGCGCTGCAACGGCGGTTTCATTTTTCGTAGGCGCCTACTATCGGAAAACGCCAAAAATGACATATCGAGTGGGCCTTGATGTTCTCTCTAATGGCGGTGACTTCGCGACAGGCGCGTCCCTAACGCACAATTCATTTGCATTGGTTCCAGCGCTTATCTATTACTTCTGACACTATGTCGCTTGATCGAATCAAAGAACTGACTGCTCTTATTCAGCATCACGACCACTGCTACTACGTTCTAGATAATCCCGAAGTATCAGATGCAGAATACGACCGTCTTTTTCGTGAGCTTCAGGCCCTCGAAGAAAAACATCCTCAGCTCCGACTCCCCGACTCGCCAACTCAGCGCGTAGGAGGAAAACCTCTCCCAGAATTCGAGAAATCCAAACACTTAGTTCCCATGCTCTCCTTAGCTAACGTCTTTAATGCAAAGGAATTTGACGATTTTGATGCTCGAGTTCATCGTTTCTTGGATCGCGCTGAAAATGAAGCCTTAGAGTATTTCTGTGAACTAAAATTCGATGGACTTTCGATCAACCTTATCTATGAAAACGGCCTGTTGGTTTCCGCTGCAACCCGAGGCGACGGTGAAATCGGCGAAAATGTGACTCAAAATGTTCGCACGATAAAAGCCGCTCCTTTGAGACTTCTTGGCCAAAATTTACCCCAAAAAATCGAAATCCGCGGCGAAGTCATTCTCCCTCTTGCCGAGTTTGAAAAGCTCAACGAAGAACAGCAGCGCAAAGGTCTTAAGCTTTTTGCAAATCCTAGAAATGCCGCCGCCGGATCTCTGCGCCAACTCGACCCTTCGATCACGGCCACACGCCCGCTGAGTCTCTTTAGTTACGGAATGGGATTCGCAAAGGGTCTCAAACTCAAAACGCTCGCTAGCTTCGAGGATCAACTTGAAACCTGGGGGTTTCGTGTCGGGCAGTGGAGAAAAGTGGCGCGAGGCGCACAAGAGGTGCTCGCCTTCTACGATGAAATTGAAAAGATCCGAGACACCCTTCCCTTTGAAATCGACGGCATTGTCGTGAAGCTCAATCTTCTTTCGGAACTCGATCAAGCCGGATACGTCTCCCGCAGTCCACGCGGGATGGTGGCCTTTAAATTCCCCCCCAGGCAGGAGACCACCACCATCGAAGACATCATCGTACAAGTAGGAAGGACCGGTACCCTCACCCCTGTGGCTATTGTTTCTCCCGTGAACCTGGGCGGCGTCATCGTTCGCCGTGCCACCCTTCATAATCAAGACGAAATCGACCGCAAAGATATCCGCATTGGCGATCGGGTATTTATTCAACGAGCAGGGGACGTGATTCCCGAAGTTGTGAAGGTCCTCACCGAAAAAAGAAAAGGCCATGAAAAAAAGTTCCGCCTCCCGGACACCTGTCCCGTCTGTGGCGCCAAAGCAGAGCGAAAAGGCGGTGAGACGGCCTTGAGGTGCGTGGGACGAAACTGTATCGCCAAGCTCAAAGAACGCCTTCGGCATCTGGTCATGAAAGACGCACTCAATATCGATGGAATGGGTGAGAAGATTGTTGAGCAATTGGTGGACGAAGGGCTTGTCAAACACGCAGCGGATATTTTTGGGCTTGCCCAAGAAAGCCTTCTACAACTTGAGGGTTTTGCTGAAAAGTCGAGCGAAAACCTCATAGAAGCTATTGAAAAAGCGAAACACACCGACCTTTACCGCGTGATTTTCGGTCTGGGCATTCGTCATGTGGGCGAGGCGACCGCAAAACTCTTAGCCAACCATTTTGGTTCACTCCCAAGCCTAATGAAAGCAAGCGAAAGTGATCTTCTTGATGTATCTGAAGTGGGACCCGAGGTCGCAGCAAGCATCCGGTCATTTTTCAATGACCCTCAAAATCAAAAAGAAGTCGAAGAACTTCTCCACTTCCTAACGATCAAGGCGCCCCCGCGCCCCGGTAAAAATGAAAATCTTAAGTTTTCGGGCAAAACCTTCGTACTCACTGGCACGCTCCCCACTCTTTCGCGAAGCGATGCTACTCGCCTTATTGAAGAAAACGGCGGGAAAGTCTCCTCCAGCGTTTCGAAAAAAACCGATTATGTGGTGGCCGGCGAAGAGGCTGGGAGCAAACTTGATAAAGCCAATACTCTAGGAGTCCCCGTCATCGACGAGGCTCAGCTCCTGCGTTTGATTTGACCTTTTTCAAATTCCTTGAGCAACCGATCCCATCGCTCGATATGAGATTGTACCGAAGCTAAGGTTGTGTGATATCGAAATTGACTGGCCTGCGTGAGGCGACTTTGTTGACTGAGCTGAAGCAAAAGCTGATCGAGAATTTTTCGCCGTTCCAGCGGCGGCATTTTTTCGGCCCCAGAAAGGTAAATACTATAAAGTCGATCCAATTGTTCCAACAAGGGAATCACCTGAGAAATAAGCGCATCAAGTCCCGATGAATCTCCCTGTTTTCCCTGATCTGGTGCCTGGCTCTGGCCTGGAGAAGGCAAAGGCGATTCTACAGAAGTCTTGAGCTCTTCGCGCTCACGCTCTCTTCTTCTGTTTCGAAAATCATCATTACGATCAGCAGTCATATCTCATTCCTCGGCTATTTAAAGATATCCTTGAGCTCGCTAATTCTGGCAATCGTTGTAAATTCCATTTTTACATCTTTTTTCGATAAGGCTGCCCCATGAGGAAGAATCGCCTTCTTGAAGCCCAATTTAGCGGCCTCCGCAATTCGAACTTCAAGTTGAGAAACGCGTCGCAACTCGCCCGTCAAGCCCACCTCGCCGATAAAGACACAATCTGATGGAAGCGATCTCTCTGTTGCGCTCGACCAAATCGCGGCTGCCGCCGCCAGGTCACAGGCAGGCTCGGAGAGTCGAAGCCCTCCAGCCACATTGAAAAACAAATCCTGTTGGGCCAGCGGAAGTCTCAAATGCCTCTCAATAATGGCGGCAAGCAAGGAAATGCGTACACTATCCATTCCCACCGAAGTCCGCCGAGGCACCGCAAGTCCTGAAGTCGCCACGAGCGCTTGAAGTTCTACAAGCAGTGGCCTTGATCCCTCAAGCGAAGAACCCACAGCCACGCCAGGAACCGCTTCTCGACGATCACTCAAGAAGAGCGAAGACGGGTTACTCACCTCAACCAAACCCTCGCCCTGCATTTCAAAAACGCCCAGCTCGCGCGTACTGCCGAAACGATTCTTTACCGTTCGCAGCAATCGATAACTTTGTCCGACCTCTGATTCAAAATACAAAACCGTATCCACCATGTGCTCGACGGCCTTCGGGCCGGCGATACTTCCGTCTTTAGTCACATGCCCCACGAGCCACACCGCGATCCCTTGAGTTTTCGCAATACTCATGAGTTTCATGGCGACTTCGCGGACTTGGCTGACGCTTCCCGGTGCGGACTCCAGGTTATCGCTCGAAAAAGTCTGAAGAGAATCCATAATCACGACATGGGGTTTGAGTTCCGCCACGGCCGCGAGGGCTTTTTCAAGCCTTGTTTCCGCTGCCAAATAGACCGAATCGCCGCCTTGCACCCCTAGACGATGCGCGCGGCCCCGGATTTGATCTGTCGATTCTTCACCACTCACGTACAGGAGCTTAAGTCCTGGATTTTTTTCTTTCAAACCACGCGCCATCTGCAAGAGCAGCGTACTTTTCCCAACCCCGGGATCTCCGCCCAACAAAACGAAACTATCGGCAACCAAACCACCCCCTAAGGTTCGATCTAGCTCCGAAATCCCCGTGGGAAGACGCTTCAACGGCTGCCCCTCTTCGATGGGGGCATCCAGAGAAATCACAGTACTCGGAAGAGCCCTTGAATCACCCCCTCGCGTCGGAGCTGCGTCTTCGGCAGCTTCTTCAACCAACGTACTCCACTCGCCACACCCCGGACAACGTCCGAGCCATTTGGCGCTGTGAGTTCCACAGCCTTGACAAACATAATGCGTTCTTATTTTTGCCATTAATCAAATTTGCGTCGGCTTGTGAATCACGCGCGACACCGCACGATGCCACCGCTGCATGGCCGTCTTGCGTTCCTCGTTGGTAAATTCTGGCTTAAAGGTTCGATCCTCTTTCCAGGTTTTCTCGACATCCAAAAAATCCGTCCAAACTCCAACACCCAAACCCGCCGCGATGACCGCGCCCAAACTCGTCGTTTCAAGATACTTTGGCCTTACGAGTTCAACTCCTAAAACATCCGACTGGAACTGCATCAGAAGATTATTGGCAGAAGCTCCACCATCCACATTGAGTCGCGTCAGTGGAGTCCCCACATCTTTTTGCATCGCCTCGAGAATATCGGCGCTTTGAAAAGCAATCCCCTCCAAAACCGCACGAGCAAGATGTGCGCGCGTAGTCCCGCGGGTAAGACCGGTAAACATTCCTGTTGCTTGCGGATCCCAATAAGGCGCGGCCAAGCCAGTAAGTGCAGGCACAAAGACGACTCCTTCGCTCGACGGAACTGAAGACGCCAACGCTTCAATCTCGCTGGCATCTTGAAAAAACTTAAGCCCATCTCGCAACCATTGAACGGCCGCGCCCGCAATAAAAGCGCTGCCTTCGAGCGCATACATATACTGATCACCATTCATGGCCCAGGCGATAGTTGTCAGCAAACGATGCTTGCTCCGTGCAGGCTTGCGACCCGTATTGAGCAACAAGAATGCGCCCGTGCCGTAAGTGCATTTCGCCGTGCCTTCCTCCGTACAAGACTGCCCCAGAAGAGCCGCTTGCTGGTCACCCAAGACGCCCGTAATCGGGATTCCGTCTGGCAAGCCTGGAAATCCTCGGGTCATCGTAAAAATCCCCGTAGAAGGCCTAACATCGGGCCAGATATCCATGGGCACATCAAGTGCCTCACAGAGTTCAGAATCCCACTTATGACGGGTAAGGTGAAAACAAAGGGTTCGTGAGGCATTGCTGGGTTCAGTAACGTGAACGCCCCCTCCAGAGAATCGCGCCATGAGATAACTATCAATCGTCCCTGCCGCCAAACGGCCCTCATCACGAGCCTTTTGGAGTTGGGGCCAATTCTTCAAAGCCCACGCCGCTTTCGTGCCGGAGAAATACGGATCCAAAAGCAGACCGGTACTCTCTTGAAAAAAGGGTTCCTTCCCTTTTGCCCGAAGTTCCGCACAGAAGTCAGCCGTTCTACGATCTTGCCAAACAATAGCGCGGCAAAGCGGTTCACCGGTTTTCTTATCCCAAAAGCACAATGTCTCGCGCTGGTTCGTGATCCCAATGGCAGCGATTTTGCGGGTCTCGACATGCTTGGTGACTTCACGTACCGTTTGAACTACGGTACTCCAAATTTCGCCCAAATCATGCTCAACCCAGCCGGGCTTGGGAAAATGCTGTTCAAAATCCACGCTCGCGTCCGCGATACGATTCAAATTCGTGTCCATCAGCAGTGCTGTGCTACCCGTGGTCCCCTGATCAACGGCTAAGATATAATCCATGGGCAAAATATCGCCCCCCCCACAACACATGTCAAGGCAGGGGTGGTTTTTCGGCTTGCGTACCGTCTCTATTACTGGTTATATTCCGACTCAATTATGAAAATTATTATAGCAATGCCCGGGTATAATGTTGAAAAGACGCTCGCTCAAACCGTTGCCGCCCTGCCCGAAAGTCTTCGCAAGAACATCTTTCTGGGTAACAACGTGAGCCAAGACCGAACGGCTGAAGTGGGAAAAGAATTAGGACTCCACGTCATCACCCATGAGCGAAACTTAGGCTATGGTGGAAACCTAAAGCGCCTTTATCGCGAAGCCATCAAACAAGGCGCCGATATTATCGTCGAAGTTCACCCGGACTATCAATACGAACCCTCTGTTGCCGACTTGCTCGTTGAGTATATCAAACGGGATCACTTCGACGTGATTCAGGCCAATCGCATCCGAAGCCGCGACGAGTCGCTCGCGGGAGGCATGCCGCTTTATCGTTACTTAGGGAATCGCGCGTTAACGATGTTTGAGAACATGTGGTTTGGCGTCACTTTTGGAGAATGGCATAGCGGAATGCGCGCCTACCACCGCCGTGTGCTCGAAGCGCTGCCGCTGGAGTCTTATCCCGATACACATGCGTTCGCGAGTGACATCCTCATGGATTGCGTCATGTATGGTTTTCGTGTGGCAGAGGTTCCTGTTCCCGTTCGCTATGAATCGCAGAGTTCGTCGGTGAACGTGCCTGGCTTGTTTTCTTATGCCTGGAAAACTTTCATGAGCGCGGTTAAGCGCCCGCCCTGGAAGAAGAAGCGCTACGGCTCTCACAAGGCAAAAACGGTTCTGACTTAGCCCTTATTTTCCAAGAGGAGTAAACAAGCGTGAAAAAGAAATCTTGCCGTTTTTGTGGGTCAACCACCAACGAAACATTTGCTGATCTTGGGATCTCGCCCCTTTCTAACGCGTTTGTACCAGAAGACCGACTTCAAGTGGCCGAACCCTTCTATCCCTTGCACGCCTATGTTTGTAGTGAGTGCTTCTTGGTGCAGCTCGAGGAATTCGAGGCGCCGAGCCAGATCTTCAATGATCATTATCCCTACTTCTCTTCTTTTTCAGACTCCTGGCTTAAGCACGTTGAAGACTACAGCACCAAGATGATCAAGGATTTCAAGTTAGGTCCAGACTCCCAGGTCGTCGAAATCGCAAGTAACGATGGCTACCTCCTGCAGTTTTTCAAAGCCAAGGGAGTCAAAGTTCTTGGCGTAGAGCCTTCGGCCAATGTTGCCGCGCTTGCGCTCCACAAAGAGATCCCGACCGTCATAAAGTTCTTTGGTGCCCAGACCGCGCAAGAACTCAAAAAAGAGGGCTTTCAAGCGGATCTACTGGCCGCCAAGAATGTGTTGGCACATGTCCCCGATTTGAATGATTTTGTGGCGGGCATGAAAATCATCCTCAAAAAAACCGGTGTGCTAACCGTAGAATTTCCTCACCTTCTGCGCCTCATCCAAGGAATTCAATTCGATACGATCTATCACGAGCATTTTTCCTATCTTTCTTTTATCACGGTCAATCAGGTTTTTGCCCGTCACGGCATGACTCTTTTTGACGTCGAAGAACTCTCCACCCACGGTGGGTCCTTGCGCATTTATGGCTGCCACCAAGAAGATTCCACGAAAAAGGTTCATGAACGGGTGCAACGGGTCTTGGATCTGGAAAAAGGCGCGAAACTCAATCAGATGAGTGCTTATCGTGATTTTCAGAAACAGATGCTCAACACGAAGTTTTCAATTCTGGAGTTTTTAATCAACGCCAAGAAACAAGGCAAGACCGTCGTGGGCTATGGCGCTCCGGCCAAGGGCAATACGCTGCTGAACTATTGTGGCGTTCGTGCGGACCTCATTGATTATACCGTGGATCGCAGCCCCCACAAGCAGGGCCGGTATTTGCCGGGAAGCCGAATCCCGATTAAGGGTCCCGATGCGATTAGAGAAACAAAACCCGATTACTTACTGATTCTCCCCTGGAATCTTCAAGAGGAGATCACGGCTCAAATGAGCGTCATCCGAGAATGGGGAGGAAAATTTGTAATCCCCATTCCTACCATTCGAGTGATTGCGTGAAATTTGTAACCACTCCACTCGAAGGGGTCATGGCCCTTGAACTCGAAAAGAGTGAAGATGCTCGCGGTTTCTTTGCCCGAAGCTGCGACACTGAGGCCTTCTCCCGCCAAGGATTGAAAGGCGAGTTCCGGCAATGCAGCGTTTCTTTTAATCACAAAAAGGGGACGGTGCGCGGCATGCATTTTCAGTGCGCCCCCAAAGCCGAAACAAAACTCGTTCGCTGCACACGCGGAGCGATTCTTGATATCGTGGTTGATCTTCGACCCGAGTCCCCAACCTTCTGCAAATCCTTCGGAATTGAATTAACTCAAGAAAATCACCGAAGTCTTTATATCCCCGAGGGAATCGCCCACGGATTTCAGACTTTAGAGGACTGCTCGGAAGTCTATTATCAGATTTCTCCCGACTACTCGCCTGAGCACTCGCGCGGAGCCCGGTGGAATGACCCCCGTTTTTCAATCCATTTCCCTCTCCCCATATCAATTATTTCAGATCGAGATCTGGCTTTTCCGGATTTCAAAGTATGACCCAAAAAGTCCTTTTAACCGGAGGGACGGGGTTTATCGGGCGCCAAGCGATTCCTGCTTTGCAGAGCCTGGGCTTTGAAGTTCACCTCACCGTATTAGAAGGAGATCGCACCTCTGATCTGGGAAAAGACTTGGTCTTTCACTCGTGTAACTTGCTCAATTTTGAGCAACAACGAAAAGTTATGGCGGAGGTTCGGCCCTCCCACCTTCTGCATTTTGCCTGGGACGTTACGCCCGGTGCCTATTGGAGTTCGCCCGAAAATTTGCGTTGGGTTCAAGCAAGCATTGAACTCTTGCGTGGGTTCTCCGAATTTGCCCAGGGGACCCGACGCACCGTTTTTGCCGGAACGTGTGCGGAGTATGATTGGAGTTCGGGACATTGCTCGGAAGAAAACACTCCGATGCTGCCGCAGACTCTTTACGGGGTGAGCAAGGACAGTCTTCGGCGAATCTTTGACTCGTTTTGCCGGGGGAAGAATATTTCAACCGCCTGGGGACGCATTTTTTTTCTTTATGGACCGCATGAGCATCCCGGCCGCCTAGTTCCTTCGGTGATTCGCTCACTTTTACGAGATGAAAAAGTTGTTTGTAAACAGCCGACTCATCTTCGCGATTTTTTGCATGTCACAGATGTTGCTTCAGGATTTGTGTCGCTTTTAAAAAGTGATTTTCAGGGGTCGATGAACATTGCTTCCGGCCACTCAAAATCTCTGGGAAGTGTCGTGAGTCAGATCGCAAGAATGTTCGGGAAAGAAGATTTGATAACTTTGAGCCCTCAAGCCGCCAACGATTCAAACCGCCCCTCCTCTCTTCAAGATCCGCCCGAGATTTCAGCAGAAGTCTCCCGACTTGGTTCGCTGGGGTGGGCGCCACGCTATTCTTTGGAAAGTGGACTGGAGCAAACCATCAATTGGTGGAAAGCGCAGCCGCTTTGAACTGCCTCCCGTCAATTTCCTGACCTTTCTTTTTTTCAAGGCAAACTCCAAAAACGCCGATGAATTCCTGGGATGGAATTTAATCAACGAATCCACATCGCTGCTTGCCTCGGAGCTTCGCTTCTCATCACGGGGGGGACGTTTGGATTGGACAGTTTCCGCTCAAACGCTCAGAGGCTCAACGTCAGCCTCACTTTGGCTCGCCAAGTTGCGACCCAAGTCGAGAGTCTGGCCCTCAATGCTCGTGAGCGCTCCCAGCGCGACCCGGTCGGATGGGCCGTCGGGATTCTCACGCAAGGAACGCAACCCCATCCCTTGAATATCCGCCGGATTGAAACGAATTTTAATGCGCAAACTACAAATAGTCACCGGTTCGATCGAGATTCGGGAGTTCTCGAGTATTCCAAAGTCATCACTCCCGAAGACGCCACTGGCGTTCTCATTACGGTCGAAGCGGGATATTTGGGTTTTCTGGGAACCAGAAGCCGCATCACCAATGACCTTTGGCTAGTCAGCTTTTTTGGATTTCTATTTGGAGTGCTTCTTATTCTCAGCCGCGCCTATGTGAATCGGAAAACCGAGAAAAAGGAAGACGACTTTAGAAATAGGATCGCGCAGTGGATTCCACGTTTCAAAGAAGTACTCACCTCGTTTGGCCTGCAGATTCGCGAACTCGTAAAAGACACCCGAGAACTTGAAAATTCGGCCAAGCACTCCCACTCCACCATCGCCACATTGCGCAAACGCGTCCATGCGGAACTCGCCACGATTCATGAAAGTCGACGGATCTTGCAACAAACCCAAAAAATCACAGTTCAGCTTGAGAAGATGGCCCTTGATAACCTCCTGAAAGTTAATGAAAACGAAAACAGCCCTACCCAAAACATTGCAAACCAACTTCACCGCACTGCTCAAGCGTTACGAAAGGTCAGCGAGAAGAACGCAACGGTGCTTCAACGCGTCGAGGTAGAACTTGAACCTTGGGCCATGGACGCCGATGTCGCTTATCACGCCTACAAAGACGTGTCGCGCACCACGACAGACCTCAATATCAAGATGCGCAAGGCGGCCGAAACCCTTCTCGATCAAGCAAAGCTCATGCAAACTCTTCGTGCTGAAGCGCAAAATCCCACGCCCCCTCGTCCCCCGGTTTTTAATAAAACAGGTCATTGACCCCAGGGGGTTTTCCTTCATATTGTTAGGGCATGTCGCTAAATACCCATAGGCTTGTCGAATGTGTTCCAAATTTCTCTGAAGGCAAAGACCCCGCAAAAATCCAGGAGATCGTCTCATCTATTGAAGCGGTGAGCGGAATCCAACTCCTCGGAGTCGACCCTGGTGCTGACACCCATCGCACCGTTGTGACCTTTGTGGGCTCTCCTGAAGCCGTCGCAGAGGCCGCTTTTCGTGCAATCGCCAAGGCTGCCGAGGTGATCGATATGCGCACGCACAAAGGCGCACATCCTCGGATGGGCGCCACCGACGTTTGCCCGTTTGTGCCTGTTGAAGGGGTCAGCATGCAAGAATGTGTTGAAATCGCCCGGCAAGTCGGAGCAAGGGTGGGCAGAGAATTACAGATCCCCGTGTATCTTTACGAAGAGGCGGCCTCACATCCTGAACGCAGCAATCTTGCTGACATTCGAAGAGGGGAATACGAGGGGTTTGCCAGAAAAATCAAGGAGCCCCAATGGAAACCTGATTTTGGCCCTTCGGAACTCAACTTGCGCTCTGGCGCTACCGTCATCGGTGCGCGCGAATTCTTGGTCGCCTATAACATCAATTTGAATTCCACCGACAAACAACACGCCACCGAAATCGCGTTTGAACTTCGCGAAAAAGGTCGCGTGGGCCGAACTGGCAATACAAAACCTTTTTACTTCAAGGGCAAGAAAATGGTTTATTCGGACAACCATTTTCCATGCGCATCTTGCGCAGTTGTCACAAAGTCTCTGGGCGAAGTCGCCCAGCATTGCACCCAAGCTCATCACTATGATCTGCTCAAACTTCTCGAAGCCAACGAAGTGGATCTCGCGGAGGTCATTGGAAAAAACGCCTACAAACCTGGCACCTTTGAAGCGTGCAAAGCCATTGGTTGGTATGTCGATGACTACAAACGCGCTCAGATCTCGATCAATCTGACACATCCCAGCCTAACCCCGCCGCACCTTGTATTTGAAGAAGCAAGACAACTGGCCGCCCAGCGTGGGTTACGAGTCACGGGGAGCGAGGTCGTGGGATTGATTCCTTTGGAGTCTCTGTTAGCATCGGGAAGATTTTATCTCAAAAAACAGGGTAAATCTGTTGGAATTCCGACCCAAGACATTCTCAACGCCGCGGTGGTTTCACTCGGGCTCAACGAAGTTGCTTCATTTGATATTTCAAAAAAAGTATTGGGCTACGCGGACCCAAAGCCGCAAGCCCTGGTTCAAATGAAAGTCTCAGACTTCACTAACGAAGTTTCCAGGGAGTCTCCCGCCCCGGGCGGGGGATCGATTGCAGCACTCGGAGGCGCGCTTTGTGCGGCGCTCGCGTCAATGGTCGCAAACCTCACGCACGGAAAAGAAGGCACGGAAACCAAGGACCCCTTGCTTGAAGAAATTGCCGACGAAGCTCAAAAGCTCAAACACGAACTCTTAAGCGCGGTGGATGACGACACAGACGCGTTTTCAGCGTTTATGGAAGCAAGGCGGCTTCCGCAAGGCACCCCCGAGGAAAAAACCCTGCGCACGGCCAAGATGCAAGAAGGGCTCAAACTCGCGGTCGAGGTCCCATGGCAAACCGCGCAAGCAAGCTTCCGTGCTATGGAACTTGCTTCAAAAGTTGTCGAGCTCGGCAATCCCAACTCGCTCACCGATGGCGCCGTCGGAGTTCAGGTGGGATTTACGGGAGTGCAAGGGGGAATTTGGAACGTGCTGATCAACCTCAAAAGCATAAAAGACGAGCCGTACTGTCATACCAAGCGCACGCAGGGCAGCGAACTTCTGACTCGTGCAAAAAAAATCCTCGATGGAGTGTCGGCCGAAGTCGATAAAAAGCTTGGGATATAGTTTCGTTTCCTTTACACTTATAAATACGGACGGCACCTATGGACGGGTTCAAAGAAAAAAAATGGTTTGTCTATCTCGGGGATCATCATGAGGGTCCCTTTTCGCTCGAAGAAATCCAATCTAAACTCAATCTGGGTTTAGTGACCCCCTCTAGTTTTGTGTGGGCAGAGGGCATGACGGATTGGAAACTCATGACCGATATCGAAGCTTTTCAATCCCTCCTCAAACCCAAAATGGAGCCCGTCATTAGTTTGGCGCCCGCGCCCCCTCTTGAACCGACGATTGGGCCCCCTACCTTTGAATCCACGCCTGCAATTGAACTCAGCCCAATCATGGAGCCTGTCGAACAACCACTGGCACCGATGTCCCTTGCGCCTGAGCCCACTTCGTCCCCTTTAGAGATCCCACAGGAACTGCAAGAAACCCAGCCAGAGCCCCAGGAGGATGAACCTACCTCGACTGTGGCACGCCCCGGAAAACGATCTTCCCTGCGCACCATCCTCAGGACCTTCGGCGTCCTTATTATTCTCGGAGGGTCCGGATATCTTTATTACACGGGACAATTTGAAGCTCTCCGCAAATCCCCAGCGCTTGAAGCGAGCTTCAACACGGTCACCGATCTTCTGCAGCCCTATCTCCTGAAACTCTCCGATCGATATCCCGCACTTTTAAAGTGGGTTTCTCCGATTTCGCGACTTCCCGATATTGCTCCTGAAGACTACGAGGAGCTGAAAGCGGCAGCCCGCGCAAAACTAGAAGTGGATGGCCCAAGAGTAGGAATTGCTCTATCTCGAGCCGATCTCACTAATCCAACTTTTCATGTAGCCTCAAATCTTCCTGAAAATACGCTGGTTGAGCTCAAACTAGATGGCATTCCCGACACGCTCCTCAATCAGTTATCTTTTTCGACAAAGACTTCTGCGACGATTAACAAGAGACAAGGCAAAACGGGCCCAATTGGATTTCCAGATGGGAAACCGATTCCACGCGGAAGCTATCAAATAGCCGTGAGCCAAAACACGAAAGTCCTTCTCACTAAAACGCTATTTTTGGGGGGAGCCAAAGACGCAAGTTACACGGAACGCCTCAATGAGTTTCATGAAAAAATGCGTGCGAAGGCCACGACCGAGCTCAGTGAGATCAAGCAGTTTTCTTTGACTCTCGAAGGCCAACTCAGTTTAACCCTCGATAAGTTCGCGGCCCTCAAGAAAGGAAAAGTGACCCCGGCTCAACGCAAGGCTTGGAACCAGTTTCATCCCGTTTGGATCGGAATTATGCATCAAATGGGGGAAACCTTTTCAAAATGGACACCCGAGACCATTGAAAAGGATACATTCTACGGTTCACTTTACCAGCTCACCCAACAAGTCGCGCAAGCTGTCGAAAAGGTTCATCGCTTTCATCACAGCTATTTTACCGAGCCCGTGGACCCCAAAGGATTTGAAATTCAGCTCGGAGAAGCCGCCGCAAGTGCTTCGACCGCCTTGGCAACCTTGAAGGCAAAAATAGAGCAAGCCGAGAAACTGCCGACCACACCAAACGGGCTACCGCAAAGAGAGGGACTATGACTAATCATGAGAATAAAGGTCCAGCGACTCGAGTCGAAAGACGCCGTACCCGCAGACGCCCCGTTTTAGATACCTTTGCACTTTTTGTTGTCGTCCCCCGCAAGGGCGATTACAAACTCAAGGTTAGCGATATCAGCGATCTAGGAATTGGTTTTGACTTCGACATCGAAGGAGAATCAACGAGCACCGTTCCGGTGAAGATCGGCGATGGGATCGAACTTCGGCTTTATTTGAATCAGTCGCTTTATTTACCCCTCACAGTGCGCTGCGTTCGCGTCGAAGAACACCCCGAAGGGCGAAAACTAGGGGCTGAGTTTACAGATAAAGATTCCAAGACTTATCAAGCTTTCCTCGCTTTTATCCACATGTTAGACGGCATTCTTGACGTCGCCCGCATAGAAAAGTAGGTAGGCAAAACTTTTCCATTTAGGGTCCTGAACTTGCTTCCGATACGTCCCTTGGAGGAACTCAAACCATGGGGCAAGGCAGCCAAAAAACAGAAACCCAAACAGGATCCACGGAAAAACAAGTTATCGATTTCGGTGAAGTCAGAACCAAGCGACTCGAAGAAAAGCGTAGAAAAACAGAGCGCATTTTCTTCAAACATCTCTTAAACGTCTATTCCGTCATTGGAAACGGCGTCATTCAGCCTATTGAGATCTGCGACATCAGCGAAGAAGGCTGCTCGTTTCAGGTCCCTTTTAATTCAAACAGCCCTTGGCCCACGACCACGGACAACGTGCCTCTTCGTCTGTATTTCAGCCAAGACACCTATCTTGAGGTGTTCGTCACCATTCAAAATTCAAGACCTGCAATTGAGAATAATGCACGTTACATGCGTTACGGCTGCTCTGTGCATCAGACAACTGCGTCTTATGCAGCGTACCAACAGTTCGTCAAATTTTTGAAACTTTATGCTGAACAATCCCATAAGGATTTGGGAGATGCGACAGTGTTTTATCTTTGAAAACAAGTTTCAAAAAAAAGACCTCAAGAAATCAGCCCGAGTTCCGATAATATAGAAGTTAGATCAATCCAAGGAGGGATAGACAATGCAAACTACCAAGAATAAAAAACCAAATAATAGTGAAACGGTCGAAGTACTCTATCAAAAGCTTGGAGGCCGCTGGTACGCCTTCTCACTGATAGATAACGAGGTCTTCATGGGCTCCGTATCCCAAGAAGAAATCGACGCTCCCGAAGCACGCACCAAGAAGCGCGACCGAGTACACCCTGTGATGGGCCACTCCTAACAGCGGCTCACGTTATGAATCGCAAAACGAGCCCGCCGCTCGACTCTCGAATCAGCAAGTTTGAGGTCGAAATTTTGCGAAAGGAATCCTCAGAGCTCGCCTTTCTCAAACCCGAGAAGGCAGCACACATCCTGGCCGCTTGGATGAAGCTTGCCGCTGAGGTCACGAAACTAAAGAAGAAAGCCGGGTAAGATGTCAATCCGTTGACGGCGACCGGTGCCCCAGGCAAGCGCTCATTCGACAGTGCTTTGCTTCACCCTAAACCCGATGTTATGCTCGACTTGGGGGTCCTGAAGTATGAAGTCGAGTCTGTTTTTTTCGTTCGTTCTTTTAAGTGCTGGTTCATCACTTGCGGCGGTGAACGCTCCTTTAGAAGCTAAGCCCGCGCTTTCAGCTCTTGATAGGGCAGAAAGCGCTGACAGTGATGACGACATCACCGAACAAAATCGCCTGGAGCTAAAGCACTTTTTGCAGCAGCTCGTCGCTGATAAACCCTCCGAAGTCAATCGCTCGCCTGCTGTGCTTGGCCCTGCTGTTGATGAGTCTGGGAAAGCGGTACTCATCACATCGGATGAGGAAGAGGAATAGCGAGAGGCGATCAAATACGCCGCCGTCTCTCTTGCAACCTATGGCCTACTAAAGTTATCTCACTTAGTGAGCCCTCCCTTAGCGCGAGACAATAATCTTTCCCGCCCATAGCTGTCGCAAAAAGTCCTGATAGGGCAAGCAACGAATCTTGCCTTCAAACTCTCTCGGCCGGGGCTCCTGACATACCAGAAGCATTTGTCCGGGCGAATGATCCTCCCGAGGGCGCGGAGCCCCCTCAGATGATCAGAGGTCAAGCGATCCGTAGACTTAAACTCAATAGTAAGTTGCATGTTGCCCACGATGAGATCCACTTCAAAATCAGACGTTGTACGCCAGTACGATAGTTTTAGATTTGAATGAGTATACGACAAATACGCCCGAACCTCGTGGATCAGGAAAGTCTCGAAAAGATTCCCAAACTCCCTGGTTTTTTGCATGAACATGAGGCAGGCCCTTTAAGGGGCGAACGACTCCCGTATCAAAAAGGTAGAACTTCGCCGTTTCAATAAGCTTGCGAGTCTTAATCTGAGTCCAAGGATTGAGCGTAAAGCCGATCAGAGTGTCTTCTAATATCTGGTAGTATTCCCTCACGGTCTTGGGCGATACCCCGCAGTCAACGCCGACCTTGGCGTAGTTGAGAAGCTCTCCATTCATGAGTGCCGAAGTCTCCAAGAAGCGATGAAACGACTGCAGCTTGCGAATCTGCGACTCCTCGACAATTTCCTCCTGCAAATATTGCTCGGCGTAAGCCTTCAGAAACCGGTCAGGATTTTTGCTCAAGTAGTGTTGTGGAATCAGTCCCGAATTGAGTGCTTTACAAAGATCAAAAGCGCCAATCTCGGCAGACACCAGAGGAAACAGATCAGTTCGAAGCGCTCGCCCCCCCAGGAGATTAGCCGCTCCTCGCTTGAGCTTGCGGGGCGAAGATCCACAAAGAACAAATCGGCAATCCGTGTTTTCAATCAACCAATGAACCTCGTCGAGAAGTTCCGGAACTTTCTGTATTTCATCCAAGATCACCATTTTTGGAGCACGGGCCTGAACCTCCTGCCGTAGCAGGGAGGAGTTGATCTTAAGTTCCGCCCGGACATCAGATTTGAGCAGATCGTAACGTAAAGCATCTGGATACGCTTGAGCAAGGAGCGTGGTCTTTCCTGTTTTTCGAGGTCCAAAAACAATCAGGGCTCGAGCCTCGTCAAAATCGAGCGGACAACGCCGGCGCAGAGCTGATGATAAACGGGAGGTCACGTCAACTTTATAATCGTTTACGATAAATACGCCACAGCTTAGCCAAACCAGGACACATGTCCAAAATCGGCCATTTAAGGCAGCCATTAACACGCCTTAACCTTAGAACTTGACTCTCCCTCCTCATTTAGTATACTATAGCTATCACAAGACGCCATTATGACCACTATAATGATCTATCATTAAGGAACAAAACTATATGGTCACACAAAAGGAGAGGGTTTACTCACACTACACCAAAGATGCCGCACTCTTGTTGGGCAAGGATATACAGCTCGCACGCAAAGCTCGTAAGTTCACCGCACGTGACTTTGCCGACCGAGTCGGAATCTCACGCATCACCTTACAAAAAGTCGAAAAAGGGGACCTGAAGTGTGAACTCGGAATTGTACTGGAGGCTGCAGTGCTAGCCGGCGTGAAACTCTTTGACGTCGATCCCTGCAGCGGTTCTTTTGCGACAAAGCTCGAAAGCGTGAGCGACAAGTTAGCGTTGCTGCCCAAGAGCATCCGCAAGCGTCGCAAGGAGATTGACGATGCCTTCTAAGGTCAACACCTACAGCGAAGCCTTTGTGTGGATTTGGTTACCAGGCGAAACAAAACCCGTGGTCGTCGGCAAACTCACAGCCGAAGGTCCCAATCTTATATTCAATTACGGAAAAAGCTATTTGGAGCGCCCAAATGGAATCGCAATTTCTAACCGCGAACTACCCTTGCAGTCCGGAGTACTCCCGCTGCTTGACGGTTTGAGCATCCCCGGCTGCATTCGCGATGGCTCGCCCGATGCGTGGGGACGACGCGTGCTGATCAATAGAAAATTTAGCGTCATAGGCAGCGCTATCGACGAGTTCCAACTCGACGAATTGACCTACCTGCTTGAGTCCGGATCGGATCGCATCGGCGCATTGGACTTTCAACTCTCACCCACTCACTACGAACCGCGCTCCGCAAGTAATGTTACACTGGAAGAACTTCTAGCCTCAGCCGAACGGGTGGAAAAGGGAGTAGCACTAACACCTGAGCTGGATATGGCTTTACACTACGGCAGTCCCATCGGCGGAGCCAGACCCAAAGCTCTGATTGAGGACGGGAACAAAAAGTACATTGCCAAGTTCGCGTCTACATCCGACGTTTATAGTATAATCAAGGCCGAATTCGTCACGATGCGCTTGGCAAAACTCGCCGGACTAGACGTGGCACCGGTGAGCCTAAAAAAAGCCGCGCATAAAGATGTGCTTTTAATCGAACGCTTTGATCGTGTGCACATGAAGAACGGGTGGCAACGCCGGAGCATGCTGTCCGCCCTCACCCTTTTCGAACTCGACGAGATGATGGCCCGTTATGCCAGCTACGAAAAATTTGCCGAGATCATCCGCTACAGCTTCAAAGATGCCTCTCTGACACTTAAGGAACTGTTTCAACGCCTGACATTCAACGTCCTCGTCGGCAACACCGACGATCACGCGCGCAATCACGCCGCCTTCTGGGACGGCCAGATGCTGTCGCTCACGCCAGCCTATGACATCTGCCCGCAAGCGCGCTCAGGAAATGTTGCCACCCAGGCCATGCTGATTATGGGCAACGAGAATAGAAGTCAGATCGCCTCATGCCTCAATGCCGCTGGCAATTTTCTACTTTCTAGACAGCAGGCCATGGACATCATTGAAAATCAGATCAAGAAAATTACGGTGAACTGGAACTCCGTTTGCGACCTGGCCGAAGTCAACCCCATCGATCGAAAACTCTTCGCCAATCGGCAGTTTCTTAACCCTTACGCATTTGAAAACTTAAGCAAAGATGCCGAACACCTGCTGGAACCGGTGCGGATCTTCAAAATGAAAATTTAATCAGTGCAGTAACTTCGGCATCGGCCCAACGACCGCCTGAATCGCCAAAAGCTGCTTCAAAAAAGCACCCACATGCTCGAGAAAAAATGCATTCGGTCCATCGCTCTTGGCCTCCAAAGGCCTGGGGTGGCATTCCAAAAACACACCATCCGCGCCCGCCGCCATTGCGCCGCGCGCGAGCACCTCCAAAATTTCGCGCTTCCCGCCTGTGCTCTTTCCACCAGGGGCAGCCCCAGGAATTTGTATCGAGTGAGTCGCATCATAAAACACCGGCACACCAAATCCCTGAATCACCTGAAACGAACTCATATCCACCACTAGCGCATTGTAACCAAAAGAAACACCGCGCTCCGTGATCCAAAACCACTCCGAATCCACACCGCGCAATCCTTCTTGAACTTCGACCTCGCGCACCTTCTCTACAATATTGCGCGTATCCCAAGGCGCTAAAAACTGCCCCTTCTTTACATTAAGACGCCGACCATGCTTAAGCGCCGCCTTCGCGCCCGCGATAATCATATCGGTCTGACGACACAAAAAGGCCGGGATTTGCATAAAGTCCACAACCGCTGCGACGGCCTCGGCTTGATCGGGCGTATGAAAATCTGTAACCAGCTTCAAACCCGTTTTCGCACGAACCTTCTCAAGCATCTTGAGTCCCGCATCCATGCCGGGGCCGCGAAAACTCGAGATCGAAGTGCGATTTGCTTTATCAAATGAAGCTTTGAAATACAGATCAATCGGGAGACCCTGGGTTTGTCGCTTAAGCTCCTCAGCGACTTCAAAAACCAGCCCCTCATCTTCTAAAACACAAAGACCGGCAAGGACCTTCACAAAATCACCCAATCCCTTTGAGTTTCTTCTGGGTCTTGCCACCCACATCGACCGCGGCTTTGATAAATGAACTAAACAAAGGATGCGGGGCCAGAGGCTTGCTCAAAAACTCAGGATGAAACTGGCAGCCCAGGAAGTAGGGATGATTCGGAAGCTCAATCATCTCAACTAACTCAGAAGCGTCTGTTTTCGAGACATGACGTCCGGAGACCAGAAGACCCTTTTCTTCAAGTTGAGGCTTAAACGTGTTTGACACTTCAAAGCGATGGCGATGACGCTCCGTCACCTGCTCTTTGCCATAAGCTGAAAAAGCTTTTGTGGATTTAGAACCCGCCTTGTGAAGGACGTTGCAAACATAGCCCCCTAAGCGCATCGTGCCGCCTTTATCAGAAACTCCCCGCTGAGACTCCATCAGATCAATAACGTTAAATTTGCCTTCGGGTTTAAATTCTGCCGAATGTGCTTCGGCCATTCCTGCACAGTTGCGCGCAAATTCGACCACCGCAAGTTGCATCCCAAGACAAATTCCAAAAAATGGAATTTTCTCTTTGCGCGCAAACTCAATGGCTTTGATCTTGCCTTCAATGCCTCGCTCCCCAAATCCACCGGGGACTAAAATTCCATCTACCGAGCGCAAGAGGTCTTGATTCTTGCCCTGCTCAATGTCTTCAGAGTCAATATAGAGCATCTGCACGCGGACGTCGTTTGCCACACCGCCATGAATTAAGGACTCAGAGAGCGACTTATAACTATCGCGCCAATCGGTATATTTGCCCACAATCCCAATCGTCACTTCGCCCGAAGGATTTTTGATCTTTTCGACCATCGCTTTCCACTTTGAAAGATCGGGCCGCCCCGTCCAAATCCCCAGTTTTTCGCCAATTTTTTCATCCAAAGCTTCTTCATGAAAATACAGCGGCACTTCATAAATACTGTTCACATCGACGGCACTGAACACTTGCTCGCCGGGAACGTTACAGAAGAGGCCAATCTTGTCTTTTACGTCTTTAGGGAGTTTTCGATCCGAGCGACACAACAAAATATCAGGCTGAATCCCGATCTCTCGAAGTTCTTTCACACTATGCTGAGTGGGCTTCGTCTTAAGCTCGCCGGCTGCCGCAATGTAGGGCACCAAAGTGAGATGCACGAAAAGAACATTGGCCGCACCCTGATCTGCCCGCATCTGGCGAATAGCCTCTAAGAAGGGCAAACTCTCAATATCACCGACCGTCCCCCCCACTTCCACAATCGTCAGATCCGCATCATCAGAGCCTTCAAGAATATGCTTCTTAATTTCATCCGTAATATGCGGAATCACCTGTACCGTTTTTCCCAAATATCCGCCCGCCCGCTCGCGCCGAATCACCGCATCGTAAATCCGACCCGTCGTAAAACTGTTCTTCTTTGTGAAATAAGCTTTCTCCACAAACCGCGAATAATGCCCCAGATCCAAATCCGTCTCGGAGCCATCGTCTAAGACAAAAACTTCTCCGTGTTGAAAAGGACTCATCGTGCCTGGATCCACATTCAGATAGGGATCCATCTTGATCATCGTGACTTTGATCCCGCGTTGCTCCATCAGCATTCCGATCGACGCGGCCGCGATGCCTTTGCCGATGCTTGAAAGAACTCCACCTGTGACAAAAATAAACTTTTTCTGCTTAGCCATTGTTTAAAACCCTACCTATCTCATGATTTTATAGCAAGACGGCGCGCACGTTCTAAATCCTCCGCCGTATCCACGCCCACAGAAACAAAATCGACCTCGGTGATTCCGATGGCAATCCCGTTTTCAAGAGCCCGCAATTGTTCAAGAACTTCTCCTTTTTCAATTTGAGAAGGAGCCAAAG
The DNA here is from genome assembly GCA_051382305.1 of Bdellovibrionota bacterium FG-2. Lineage (GTDB taxonomy): Bacteria > Bdellovibrionota > UBA1018 > UBA1018 > UBA1018 > CAIRTR01. Next base: position 6,605 of record JBBCAV010000164.1, on the reverse strand, counting down.
AACGAAAAGTCATCAACGTTTCCCGGGCATAGACATAAAGACCCACATGCCTACGCGACACAAAACCTGACTTTGGCACCTCGCCCCGACTGTAGGGGATCGCAAATCTTGAAAAATAGATCGCCCGCCCCTGCGCATCGGCGATGACCTTCACACAACCCTGATCGTAGAGCTCTTCTTGGGATCGAAGCGGAGTCATCGCAGTCGCCATAGAAAACTTCCCCGACACGACAAGTTTCACCGCGCCATCAATGGCCCGAGCGTCCATGAAAGGCTCGTCGCCTTGAATATTTACAAAAACATCCCCCGGAATCAGATCAGCGACCGCCGCGACCCGATCGGTTCCGCTTGGGAGCGCAGGATCGGTCAGGATTGCTTCCCCCCCAAACTTTTGGACCGCTTCAACGATTTTGGGATGATCCGTGGCGACCACCGTTCGATGGATACTTGACGCGGCTCGCGCCCGCTCATAAACCCACTGAACCATGGGCTTGCCATGAATGTCTGCTAATGGTTTTGCAGCGAGGCGAGTCGAGCCCATCCGAGCCGGAATAACTGCGATTACATGCATACCGATGAACGTAAAAGATCCGCACTCACTCCGCAATCGTAACTGAGTTGCGCGAGCGTTTTTTTGCGTCGTACATGGCTCGATCTGCCGCGTCGATGATCTCTTTTTTTGATCGCGCATGAAGTGGGAAAACTGCGACACCAATTGAAACACTCAAATGTAAGTTCAAACCCTGCTCTTCTGCAAAAGGCTGCTCAGCGACCAACCGCAGCACTCGATGAGCCACATTCTTAGCCGTCTCCAAATCGCAAGGGGTAAGGACCGCCACAAACTCATCCCCCCCATAGCGAAATACAATATCAGAGCCCCTCACAAAACCCTTGAGTCGGCCACCAAGCTCGTTCAAAATCTTAGTGCCGACCAAGTGGCCGTGCGTGTCATTAACTTTCTTAAAATGATCTACGTCAATAAAAAGCACCGCAAAGGGGCGATTCCCGGTGGTCAAGTGCCCTTCAATTTCACGATCGAGAACCTGATTCAAATAGCGCGTGTTGTAGAGTCCGGTTGCATCATCGACAAAAACGAGCTGCTGAACGCCCGCGAAACTCTCGATGTTTCTTCCGGTCACTTCAAGCTGGGCGTTCAACATACGAATCCGACCTTCAAACGCCTCAGCTCCTTCCGTCCCATCTAGTCCTTTTTGCCCTCCGGGTTTGTGAGGAGAAAGACACACGCAAAAATAATCCACATCCCCCGCGCAGCGAAATCGAAATACAAAATACCCTGGCGTCAATTGCCCTCGTTCCACAAAACGGAAAGTCTCGCTTTTTTCAATCATTTCCGAAAAAGGGCACTGCGCACACACCGCAATGTCCATGACTTCTTCAAGCGCCCGATCCGAATCTCTCTCAGACTCAAGCCGTACGGAATCCTTATTTTTCAAAACATAAATGGCGGAGTAATCGGAATTCAGTTCATGGGCAAAATAACTCTTCACGATTGAAAAGATTTTATCTTGATCTAAACTTGCCGAAACCAACTGACAACTATTGAGTAAGTGAAAAAATGAAGAGGCCTTTTGATCTTCGGCAAAGACATCTTTCCGATCCAGACAGCGCCGCACTGAAAGTTGAAAGGCCTCGATCTTAAACGGCTTCTGAATATAGTCGTCAGCTCCCAATCGAATTGCCGACACGGCATGCTCGACACTCGCATCATCTGAAATCAACAACACCCCCGTGACAGGGCTAAGACTCTTAATCTGCTCCAGAAGACTTCGGCCCTCCTCCCAGTCAGGAGCCTCAATCACGACTAGGTGATAAGAAGACCACTCAATCCACTGACCCGAAGATTCAACTCGATTTAGAACATCGATATTCGATGGCGCAACATCGCCTATAAGCTCTGAAAAATACTCCGTCTGTTTGGGATCATTTCCAACAAGAAGAACCCGATAGCGCGGTTTTCGAGCCAAATTAGGACGCTTTCTGAGGAGTTTCTGATTCACTGTCTTGCGAATCCAGCAATCCGCCGGCAACTCTCATCATTTGAGAAGCCTTTCCAAGGCGCTCCCGCAGCTGGGCCGTCATATCCTTTTCACGATTATATTGGTCCTGCAAGAGATCCATATTGAATTCCAATAAATCAAGCTTACGCTTGAGTTCGATGATCTTGTTGTCGCGCGCGATCAGCAATGCCTCAGAATCTTTTTTCATAATCTCAAGGCGGTTTTCCAAATCTTTTTCACGAACGCGAATTTTACGAATATCAATTCGAACGCGTTCTTTAAGACGCTCCAACTCTTGGGTCGCATCACGCACCTGAGTTTCGAGAACGCGCGCCCGATCCATCTTTACCTTCATCTGGAGACGAACTTCATCCATCTCCATCTGCATCGCATCGAGAGCTTGCCCCTTCTCTTTTTCAAAATCGGCAATGCGGCGTCTTTGCTCCTCGCTCAGATGATGCGCTTCGCTATTCTTTCCACGCTCTTCTTGCAGCAAATCCTCGAGAGATAAAATCTGATCCTGAGCTGATTTAAGTTGAGTCGATAAAACTCCAACATCTTGCTCACGAAGCTGCAAGAGCTTCTTCAGAGTCTCCGTATCCGGAGCTTGTGAAGCTCCCCCTGGAACCACTGCATTGCCCAACGGTTGAGCAAACCCGAATTGTGCCTCAGAACTCCGGGATAACCCGAGCCGAGTCTTATAGGCTTCGGTCTTAGTAAAAAGATAAGGCATCTCCTGAACGGCTTCGCGGTCGTCTGGTGAATCCCCAAGATCCACCTCTGCATACACCGGATCTTGAATCATGAATGAACTTTGAGTTTGACCCGCCATTTGGCTTGAATGCAGCTCAACCAAACCCGTGGGAATGGCGGTAGGAACTGATACCGACGACAAATCTGGGGCGGCCAATTGAATACTCGAAGTCCCCCCAGCTTTTGCGCCCCCAAAAGCCGTTGTCGCATCCTCAAGAACGAAAGACGAAGATGAGAACTCAACCCCCATCACCTGAGCGAGAAGCGGGAGCACCTGCACCTCAGCCTCTGACCACTTCAAATAGGCATTTGCACCTACTGACGTCGCCTGATGCTTTGCGAAATCCTCGTCGTTCCAAGTTTCTGAAGTCAAAATATACGGCAAATCAGCGAAAGAGGGACTTGCCCTCATCCTATTCACAAACTGCAACCCAGAATCCTGCGCAGCGCCGTTTGTAGAAACAGCACCTTCTCGGTGAACGAGCGCAACATCCACGTCTGCGTGGAGTTGAAGGAGCTTCAGAGCTTCAGATCCCGTTTCACAAAGCAGGACCGCTACGCCCTCAGCTTTCAAACAGGCCCCAATCTTGCGCCCCGCATCAGCATGCGGATTAAGAAGAAGAATCTTCATCAATTTGTTCTTCGGCAAAAGCGTGAGCAAAGTTGACACTTAAATTTCAAAAAGCTAACGTTTTCTCAAATTCAAATGGTCCTAACATGAATAAAAAAGCCACAAAAACATCCGACCTTATTACTCTACTACTCTTTAAAGACAATCGCTCCCCGCGAACCCTGCAATTTTCGGAGCGATGGTTTCACAAACTCTCCATTCTAATTGGTTTTTTTGTGATCACTGCGATTGTGAGTACGGTGCTTGCGCTCACCTATTTTCAAAAGCTTAGAAACAGCGATCCGACACACCTCCAAGACCTCGAACAGGAAATTGGACGCCTCAAAGAAGCCAATCGCCATCTGGAATCAAAAGAATCCGTCGTTCAATCCGCGGCACCTACGCCAAGTGCCTTTCCGATTCAAAGTTCTGAGTCTGAAAACTCAAGCCCTCCCGCAGCTCCTGGAAAACCTGCTGAAAATATCTCCGGTGCGCCTTATTTATTCAGTGGCCTACCCCAGCAACAAACCCCAAAGGCCGCTCCCTCTCAGACCGAGCTGTCGATTAGTCTCACCGCTCCCAAAATATACTGGAAAGCACAAACCCTCATCGCCAACTTTGCCCTTCAATACACAAAAGAGGACAAGGGCAATCAGCAAGGGAAAATCATCGTTCTCGCGCGAGGCGAAGAAACGCTCTTGGGCTATCCGGAATCGCTTTTTCAAGCTGCTGGCCAAGCGTCCTTAATCGATCCATCAAAAGGTGAATATTTTTCAGTCAGCCGCTTTCGCGAAGTCAGCGCCGAGTTTGATTCGGTGAGTTCAAGAAAATTGCTCAAAACGGTGGAAATCATTATTCTAAACTCCGCCGGAGAAATTCTCATTCATCAAATTCACCCGATCCCTCAAGACGAGGCTTCCCACTCATGAATTCCACCATCCACGAATCTTCGATCAATATCATCTCTGAAGACAGTCGCATTCAGGGGACTCTGGTGCTCAATCGAGTCGCTCGAATTCACGGCGTCCTCGAAGGAGAAGTCATAGGAGAAGAAGGCAGCACCCTCATCCTTGGAGAAACCTCGGTCGTCGAGGGAACAGTGCGTGCCGATACTCTTTTCGTTGATGGCTACGTCAAAGGAAAAATTATCGCACAAAAAAAAGTGGTCGTATCGCAAACCGGACGGGTCATCGGCGACATTGAATCTCCCTCACTCAAACTGGAACCCGGGGCCTATTTTGAAGGCAGATGCTCGATGATCGCGCTGAGCAAGCCCCAATCAATATCAGTGGACGCTACTCCAGATCCTTCACCGTCAAGCGCTTAAGCGACTTAAAACCAGAAACAACAAGGCTCTTCTCAATTTCACTCGAAGGCCCTGCCACCACGATCACGAGATTGTTGAGGTTCAAATGTTTTCGCAAGGCGGCCACCACCTGATCTCGGGTAACCGCCTTCACCCGCGGGGAAAACTCATTGAGATAACCTGCACCGCGATCAAAGACCATTCCAACAAGCCAGTGAGAAGCAACGGACTCTAAAGTGGAGGTTGAAAGAGGAAAGCCACCCAACAAAAATTCCTTGGCAACTTTCACCTCCTCTTGAGTGAGTTGCCCCTCCTGCAATTGTCTAAGGACCTCTACCGTCTTCTGTAGAACCAACCCCACCTGATCGGTGCGCGTAGAAGTTGCAATGCTAAAAGAAGCAAACTCTTTTTTATACGAGAAAGAACTTTGAACGCCGTAAGTAAGTCCAAGCTGATCACGAATAAGACCATTGAGACGACTATTAAATAACTCTCCAATCAAAGCGTTGCCCACAACCAAGGCGTAGTGTTCTGGATCTCCGATCAGTGGCGCGCGCACCCCAATCCGAATCTGTACCTGCTTAAGAAGAGGCCGCTCGACAACAACGATCCTCCGAAATGCCCCCTGCGCAGATGTAGTCGCGGATTTCAAGCGCGGATCAAAAAATCCACGAGCGGGAATACGAACCACTTCGCTAGGAGGAAATTTTTCGGAATCCCCAAATTCTTTAAGGAGCAAAGGACGCAACTCCTCCCGTTTCACTTGGCCCACGACGGTCAAAATGGCGTTAGAAGGCAAGAAATATGTTTTATGAAAGGCGTCCAAATCTCCTCGATTCACGTTTTGGAACTCGGTCGAAGAAAGGAACCCTCCCCGTTGATAGGGCGAACCCCAAGTCAAAAGTCTCCCCAACGCAAGAGAGGCCAGCGAATCTGAATAATCCTTGAGATGTGACCAACGATCAAGAATCCGAGCCTGCTCGCGTGTCACCTCGGGGAGCGGAAAATCCGGCTGAATCGCGATCTTAAACAGCAAATCCAAGAGCCGCCTTCCATCTGAAGCCAGTCCATGAACAGAAGCTGTAAACACATCTTCTTCCGCAGAAACAGACCGAGTCGCCCCCAAACTTTCAATAGCGCGGCCAATTTGCTGCGCACTCATCCCGGCAGCGCCCTGATCCAGGGTCGCCGCGACGAGTTGGGCCGTCCCGCTTTTCCCTACCGGATCATCTTTGCTGCCTGCCTTCACTAGAAAAATAAAATCGACAATTGGAAGTTTTGGACTGGTGAACCAAGCCACGGTTAATCCGTTAGGCAAAACTTCAACCTCAGGCTCCTGCAGGGCAGCCTGAGCCGTGGAAAAAAACAACAGGGTCTGGCATACTAGGAGCGCAATAACTCTCACGGTGCCTCCCCTTCGTTCGTCTCAGGCTTAAGCGTCACCACTGTACGATTATTAGGATTAAGATATTTTCTCGCCACTCTTTGCACGTCGACCTGCGAAACTCGCAAGTACTTGTTAAGATCATCCGAAAATCTTCGAGGATCACCGAAAATGAGCTCCACAATTCCAATCAACTGTCCCAAGCCATAGGGGGTTCGAATGCTATCCACCAACTGCAAGGTCAGTTGCTTAACCGCCGCTTGAATTTCGTGTTCGTCGACCCCTTTATCCTGAACCTCTCCAATCAATGAATACAACTCCGACAACCCTGTTTCCGCACTCACTCCCCGCTTGGCCGTAGCCGAAATCAAGAAAAGGCCCGGAAAAGCAGGCGTGTAGGCCGATCCGGAAACCCCAATGGCGTAATCTTTTTCAAGAACAAGTTTACGGTAAGCTCTCGAAGAAGTTCCCTCAAACAAAATGTTACTCAGCACATCCAAGGCATAGGAGTCCTCCTGTTGTGCGGAGCTAATA